>JAQUSS010000097.1:0-7327 GCA_028710135.1 Gemmiger sp.
CCCCCGGCTTGGCCCCCACACACAAAGCCGCAAGCTGGGAAGCTAGGCCCTGCACATGGTACCACCCGGCCTTGAAGGCTGCGGTGGCTGCCGGGCTTGCGGCAAAATCCACCGCCAGGCAGTCGGGCCAGGGGGGCACTGCCCGGGCGGCCTTGCAGCCTTCTTCTGTTAATGCCAGCAGCAGCTTTTCCTGGGTGGTTTTTAGGGTGTTTACCCGGATGGTGGTGACCGGGCGGTGATAAAACGCCTCGGCCAAAGCAAACGCATCCTCTTTATATTGACGAATCAAAAGCGCTGCAATTTGCGGCGAAAGGTTGCCAAGCACCGAAAGTTTTTCCTCTTCCGTGGCAAATTTGGCGTTTTTTACATCAAAGGCCGCCGCACGGCGCAGCACGGCGTTCACCATGCCCGCCGCGCTGGTTTTGCCAAACGCCTTTGCCAGCTTGACCGATTCGTTCACTGCGGCCGGCAGCGGCACCGATAAAAATACCGCCTGTGCCAGCCCTGCCCGCAAAATGGCCCGCACCGGGGCATCCAGCTTGGCTACCGGCTTGCGGGTAAAGGTGCCAAGGGCATAATCCAAAACATTTTGCCGTTCCAGCGCCGTATAAAAAATACTGGTGCAGAACGCGGCATCCCGTGGGGAGAGTGGCGGCGTACATTTTTTCAGGGCTGCATCCAGCACCAGGTTGGAATATCCGTTTAGCTCCTGGTGCATCAGGGCCTGCACGGCCAGGTAGCGGGCCGTCACAGGCTATCCCCCACTTGCAACCGGCGGCCGGCCGCCCAGGCGGAGCCGGACATGGGCTTCCCCCCCTCGGGCGTAAGGGTTTGCAGCTGCAAGGCACCGCTGCCGCAGGCCACCGTAAGGGGGTGCAGCGCCAAAATCACCCCCGGGTTGGCGGGCGTGGCGGTAAGTGCCTCGGGCGGGAGCGTGCTTTCCAGCACTTTGATTTTTTTGCCGCCACGCTCAAAAAAAGCCACCGGCCAAGGGTTCATCCCCCGCACCAGGTTGTGCAGCTTTTGTGCCGGTAGGTCAAAATCAAAGCGGGCCATCTCCTTATTGAGGGGCGGCGCTTTGGTTGCCAGAGCATCCGCCTGCTTTTGCGGGGTTAGCGTGCCTGCCTGCAATTTTTCAATGGCGGTAACCAGGGTATCTGCGCCAATTTTGCTTACTTTATCAAACACCTGGCCCGAGGTTTCATCGGGGCCAATGGCCACTTTTTCCACCAGCAAAATATCGCCTGTATCGCAGCCCTCGTCAAGCTGCATAATGGTAACCCCCGTTTCGGTGTCCCCGTTGAGAACCGCCCACTGGATGGGTGCTGAGCCGCGGTATTTGGGCAACAGCGAAACATGGAGGTTGATGCAGCCCCGCGGCGGGATGGCCAGCAGCGCAGGGGGCAAAATGCGGCCATAGGCCACCACCACCACCAGCTCGGGGGCAAGGGCGCGCAGTGTTTTTTCGCTCTGCTCATCCCGCAGGGTGGCGGGTTGGTAAACCGGGATGCCCGCCTTTACCGCCAGGGCCTTGACCGGGGGCGGGGTAAGTACCTGCTTGCGCCCCACCGGTTTATCTGCCCGGGTAAAAACGCCGCAGATGGTATGCCCTGCATCCAGCAGGGCCTGTAGGCTCTGGGCTGCAATATCGGGGGTACCCATAAAAACGATCCGCATTCAAACGCTCCTTCGCTGTTTTTTGTAGTGGGTGGAAGGTTAGTCTTCCTCCTCCTCGGGGTAATCGTCCTCATAAAAATGCGTGGCCAAATCCATAATGGTAATGCCATCCAGGTGGTTGTTTTCGTGCTGGATGCAGCGGGCCAACATATCGTCCGCTTCCAGCACAAAGGTTTTGCCGGTACGGTCTTGGGCGCGCACCTTCACATGCTTGGCCCGCTGGATAGCCCCATTGTGCCCCGGGAAAGAAAGGCAACCCTCGTACAGCTCCTCCTGCTCCTCCCCCAGGCTTAAAATTTCGGGGTTGATGAACTCGATCATCTGGTAGGCGTAGTTTTCGGGCAGCGGGTCGGGCAGGTTACGGTCGTCTAGGGCGATAAACATCCGCCGCATCACCCCCACCTGTGGCCCCGCAAGGCCCAGGCCGTTGGCATCCAACAGGGTATCCCGCATATCGTCCAGCAGGGTGGCAAGCCGGTCGTCAAATTTCGTTACCGGGCGGCAAACCTTTTTCAAAATCGGGTCTCCGTCCTTTACAATGGTGCGCAAAGCCATAAAAGCATCCTCCTAAATATTACATATCTCCATCTGAGTTAAAATCCAACACCACAGCCGCCTTGGCGGACAGGTTTTCCTTGCGGTACTGCTCCAGCGTTTGGCGCAAAAGGGTGCGGAACGCCGCATCGTTGCGGCACTTTATCGTCAGCTTATAACGGTATTTTCCGTTTAGCATGGTGATGTTCATCGGGGCCGGGCCAAGCAGCCGCAGTGGCAGCTGGGGCTGGCTGGCGGCAAGCTCCCCCAAAACGGTAGAAAAGCGGATGGCCGCCCGCAGGGTATCGGCATCCTGCGCCCCGGTAAACCCGGCAACGCAAAGGGCACAGTAGGGCGGGTACAGGCTGTACCGGCGAAAGGCAATCTCCTCCTTATAAAAGGCGAGATAATCCTGCTTGGCGGCAAGGCCCAACACCGGGTGCCCCGGCACCACCGTTTGGATAAGCGCCCGGCCCGGCAAATCGGCCCGGCCACCCCGGCCAATCACCTGGGTAACCAGGCTAAACACATTTTCGTACGCGCGAAAGCCCTGCCCAAACAGCATAGAATCGATTCCCAGCACCCCAACCAGGGTCACGCGCTCAAAATCCAACCCTTTGGCCACCATTTGGGTGCCCAGCAGGATATCAAAATCGTGGTTGGCAAACTGGGCAAGCATCCGCTCGTGGGCATTTTTTTGCCCGGTAGAATCTTGATCCATCCGTAAAATTCGCCCGCCCGGCAACAGCTCGGCCAGTTCCTCCTCCACCCGCTGGGTGCCAAAGCCACTGTAGAGCAGCTTTCCACTGCACGCCGGGCATTTTTGCGGCACCGGGGCCACCCGGTGCCCGCAATAATGGCACAGCAGCGCTTGCTGGGGTTTGTGGTACACCATCGGCACACTGCAATTGGGGCATTTCAGCACCTGGCCACAGTCGGTACAAACGGCCACCGTGCGGTAGCCGCGCCGGTTTAACAGCAGGATGCTTTGCTCGCTCCGCTCGATGTTGGCTTGCAGCTCCTTGGCCAGCCGAAAGCTGATTTCCCGCGGGTTGCCCGCCGAAAGTTCCTCCCGCATATCGATAAAATCTACGGTCGGCAGGGGGCGGCCACCATACCGCTCGGTCAGGCTTACAAGCTGCATCCGCCCCTGCGTGGCCGCAAAATAGGTTTCCACCCGGGGGGTGGCCGAGGCAAGCACCAGCAAGGCCCCCTCGGCTGCCGCCCGCTTTTTGGCTACATCGTGGGCCGCATACCGTGGGGCGGATTCACTTTGGTAGGTATGCTCCTGCTCCTCGTCCAAAATAATCAGCCCAATATTTTGCAGCGGCGCAAATACCGCGCTGCGCGTACCCACCACAATATCGGCCTGCCCGGTTTGAATCATCCGCCACTGCAAAAGCCGCTCGGTATTGTTAAGCGCCGAGTGCTGCACCGCCAGCCTGCTGCCAAACATGGCCTTGAGGCGGCGAATCATCTGGGGGGTAAGGCTGATTTCCGGCACCAGCACCAGCGCCTTGCGGCCCAGCGTTAAGGTTTGTTCAATCAGCTTTAAAAATACCGCCGTTTTGCCGCTGCCCGTCACCCCGTGCAGCAACGCGGCATGGGGTTTATCGTCCGCCAAATCGGGGGCAAGACGGTCATACGCCTGCTGCTGCTCCGGCGAAAGCTCCAGCGGTTGGGGGTCAAACGGGATAGCGCTGAACAAATCGATGGATTTGTAGCGCTCGCTCACCGCAAGGCAGCCTTTTTTTACCAGTGCATCCAGCGTCGGCCTGGCAATACCGCATTGTTCCAGCTCCGCCTGGGTGCGGGGCGCGGCCGCCAACAGCTCCATCGCCTGCCGCTGCTTTGGCCCCGGCTTGGGGCTGGCGGGCGGCGGGGCAACGTGGGTATAAACACGCTCCATCGGGCGGGTTAAGCGGCCCTGCACAACCGCGCGCCCCTCCACCACGGCGGGCTGGTATTGCGCGCCATACGGGATAATGGCCTTGACGGCCTCAAACCAGGTGCAAAAAGTACGGTCCCGCAAAAAGCGTACAAGCGCCATCAAATCTGGGGTCAGGCGGGCTTCCTCGGGCGCGGCATCCAGCAGGGTTTTTAGCTTTTGGGCGGGGATATCCTCCTCGCCGCATTGCAGCGCCACCCCCATGCGGGGTTTGCTGCCCCGCCCAAAGGGCACCAGCACCATGCTGCCCGGCCAAACCTTATCCTGCAACGCAGCGGGAACCAGGTAGGAATACAGCTTATCAAAATGGATAGTGGCATCGTTTACCGCCACCTTTGCAATATACGGCAAACGCACCGCCCCCTTCCCCGCTATTTTGGCGCTGTTATCCTCCGCTTATTCCTCCTTGGCGTGGCTCAGCTTGAACTGGATGATGGAATATAGGCTCTCGGCGCAGGAAGCCACCTCCACATTTACAAGGTGCTCGTCATACGCTACCGAGTTGGCAATTTCTTCCCCGGCGCGTTTCAGACGCTTTTGGATGGTGGCTTCGTCCTCGCTGCCGCGGCAGCGCAGGCGGCGCTCCAGCTCCTCCATATCCGGGGGCAGCACAAAAATGGTGGTGGCACCCGGGTACATCCGCTTAATGTTGCCTGCGCCCTCCACCTCAATCACCAAAATCACAGGGATATGCGCCTGCATATGCCGCTCAATTTCGCTGCGCAGGGTACCATAGTAGTTGCCGCAATAGCAGGTATGCTCCACAATCTCCCCGGCTGCCAGGCGGCTTTCAAAATCGGCCTTTTGCATATAGTGGTAGTTGATGCCCTCCCGCTCGCCGGGGCGCATTGCACGGGTGGTAGCCGAAACCGTATGCTCAATTTCGGGGTGGTTCTCCAGCAGCTTTGCTACAATCGTATCTTTGCCGGTGCCCGAAGGGCCGGACACCACAAACAGATATTTTTCATCTTTCATTGTTTTCTTCCTCCTCATCCGGCTCGGACACATCCTCGGCAAAGCGGTTGGCTACGGTTTCGGGCTGCACGGCCGATAAAATCACATGGTCAGAGTCCATAATAATCACCGCGCGGGTGCGGCGGCCATAGGTGGCATCAATCAGCGCCCCTTTATCCCGCGCATCCTGCACAATCCGCTTGATGGGGGCTGATTCTGGGCTGACAATGGCAATCAGGCGGCTGGCGTTGACCATATTGCCAAAGCCGATGTTGATCAGTTTCATAACAAATCTCCGTTCCTGCGGTCATTCAATATTTT
This sequence comes from Gemmiger sp., assembly GCA_028710135.1. GTDB lineage: Bacteria > Bacillota > Clostridia > Oscillospirales > Ruminococcaceae > Gemmiger. The sequence goes on from JAQUSS010000097.1 coordinate 5,435, forward strand.
GTATCTGTTCGCGGATTTTTTCAATTTCGGCTTTCATGGCAACCACCAGCCGGGTGATGGCAATATCCTGGCACTTGGAGCCGATGGTGTTGGCCTCCCGGTTCAGTTCCTGGGTCAAAAAATCCAGCTTGCGGCCCACCGGCTCGCCGGAATTTAGGATGGAGCGGTACTGCGCAATGTGGCTGTGCAGGCGGACGGTTTCCTCGTCCACAGCGGTTTTATCGGCAAAAATGGCCGCCTCCGTCAAAATGCGGGCGTCCTCCAGGTTACGATCCCCCAAAACCTCCTGCAAGCGGCTATAAAGACGGGCGGTGTAGGCTTCCACCCGGCCGGCGCTGTTCTGCTCCACCTCGGCAAGGTAGCCCTCCATGGTTTTCAGCCGGGCCAAAATATCTTCCTTCAGGCGCTGCCCCTCGGTGTTCCGCATGGTGATAAAGGCATCCAGCGCCCCGGCGGCGGTGGCCTTTACATCGGCCCAAAGCGCATCCTCATCCAGGGCGGCGGTGGTTTGGCTCAGCACCTCGGGGAAGCGTGCCAGCATCCCCACCGTCAAATCATTTTTCAAATCAAGCTGCTCGGCCATACTGCACAGCGCGGCACGGTAGCTTTTTGCCAGCTCCCAGTTCACCTGTACGGCGGCATCGGCCGCATCCACGTTTTGGATGGTCAGCGAAAGCTCCACCTTGCCCCGGCTGACCTTGGCCGCAACCAGCTTTTTAAGTTTATCCTCCAAAAACGCGCAAAAACGCGGCGCGCGGGACGAATACTCGAAATAGCGGGCATTGACGCTGCGCAGCTCCACCGTAATATCGCGGCCATTCACCACATTTTCGGCCCTGCCGTAGCCTGTCATGCTAAGTACCATCTTCTTACACCTCACCAAATTGGGGTCAACAATCGAATGCGAACATATATGTATTCTATTTTACTATTTTTGGCAGCTTTTTTCAAGGAAAACAAAGCCGGAAAGCCGTATTTCTTGTTTTTTTTAAAGCGAATCCCCTCCCGGCGGCGGCAAACTCGCGTTTTGAAAGCCCCGCAAATGGATTTGCGCCACATTGCTACGCGCCCGTTTTGTTGCTGAAAAGGCTAATTTTGCATAGCAGAACAGCGGCAATGGCGGCAGAGATTTTTTTGCCCCTGCCGCCGGTTGCAACGCAAAGTTGCGCAATGGTGTGGGCTTTGTAGGTAGTATGCAACCGGGGGAAGTGGTAGTATTTTGGTACAGCAGATGACTGCTGAGTTTTAGGAGGGTATGAATGATGAGCGTATCAAAGCAACTGATCCATTTAAGAAATGTAAAAGGAATTTCCCAGGAGGAGCTTGCCTCTTTGATGAATGTAACAAGGCAGGCGGTATCCAAGTGGGAAACCGACCAAACCCTGCCCGATAGCGAAAAGATTGTTCGGTTGAGTGAAATTTTCGGTGTCACAACAGATTATCTGTTGCAAGGGAAAGAAACCGACCCGATGGATATTTATTCCCAGCACCAATCCAAGGCCGGGGCGGATATGTCGGCAGAGGTATCCGAAATTTTGGGCAATGTACACCGGATGTCTACCGCAAAACGGTGTTTCGTTGGCATCGCCCTTTTGCTTGTTGCCCTTGCGGTAATTCTCGCCTTTGTTTTTTTGCTAAGATGAGTGCGCAAACCCTTTTTGGCGAAACCAGATAGCCGCGTGGCATACCATATGATGGCCACCGTTCCTTTTTGGGCCAGGCAGCTTGCCCAAGGTGGAGCCCCGCAACTTTCCATACCGTGGCAAGCCACAGCATCAAAAGTTCACAGTTTTATTATTGACCACATGGTCTATATCTGCTATACTGCAAAATATAGACCATATGGTCAAATTGTTTTGATAGGAGCATCTGTATGAACCGGGATGAAAAGAA
>JAQUSS010000097.1:7337-9713 GCA_028710135.1 Gemmiger sp.
AGAACTTGCAAACGCGACAAAAAATCATCGATTGTGCGCTTGCCGAATTTAGCGTAAAAAGCTATGGGGAAGCCTCGCTAAATACCATTTGTGCCGCAGGCAACCTATCCAAAGGGATTATTTACCACTATTTTAAGGATAAGGACGCGCTATATTTGGTTTGTGTGCAGGCGTGTTTTGATGCACTGACTGCCTACCTTGGCAGCACTGTGGCGGTGGAAAATTTGCCGATTGAGCAAGGGCTAAACCACTATTTTGATGCACGGATTGCCTTTTTCGCAGCGAACCCGCTTTATTTGGGGGTGTTTTGCAGCGCCATCATGAACCCGCCCGCCCATCTTTCTGCCGCCATTGGCGATATCACGGCAGCTTTTCACGCGCAGGCGGTATCCATCTTAACCGCACTGCTGGGCAGTGCAAAGCTGCGGGCAGATAGCACCATAGCGGAAGTGGTTGAGGTATTTTGCGCGTACCAGGATTTTGTAAACACCCGCTTCCAGATGAAAACGGTGGGCGAAACCACCCTCAACGAGCACGAACAGCGGTGCTGCCGCTCTTTGCAAATACTGCTTTATGGCGTGATGGAAAGGGATGGTAAACACGATGTCACAAAAAAATGAAGGGCCAAGCGAATCGCTTTTGGCTACTGTAGCGCCCCCAAAAGCCATCATCAAGCTGGCCATCCCGGCAACGCTTGCCCTGCTGGCAAAGGCGGTTTACAACATTGTGGATACCGCCTATATTGGGCTGTTAGATAGTGAAGTAGCGCTGGCTGCGGTGGGGGTAACGCTGCCGCTGCTGCTAATTTTTGTATCCATTGAAAACATTTTTGCCGCCGGTGCGGCGGTGCTGGCAGGCCGGCAGCTTGGCGCCGGCGATAAAACGGGGGCAAACACCACCATATCCACCATTGTGGCAACCTCGGCCCTAGTCGGTGCGCTACTGTGCGTTGGCGGCATTGTGTTTATGGAGCCGCTGCTCCGCATTTTTGGCGCCTCGGACGCGGTGTTGCCCCAAGCAAAGGAATATGCTTTTTGGATGTTTATTGCGGCGCTGTTCAACCTCCCCGCGCAATGCCTAAACTGCTCTGCCAGGGCGGAATCCTCGGTAAAAATCACAACCGTTGCGGTGGTTACCGGTGCCGTGTTGAACATTGTTCTTGACCCTATTTTTATGTTCGGGTGGGGGCTGAACATGGGGGTAGGCGGTGCATCGCTGGCAACCACACTATCCCAGTTTGTAACACTGGCCATTTTGGCTTGGTTTTATGGCAGTGGGCGCTCCATCATTCGGGTATCGCTACGGTTTATAAGGCCCGCCGCTACATTGTTTAAAGAGGTTATTGCCATTGGCATACCCACGGCGGTTATTCAAATATGCCTTGCGGTTGCCACCTCGCTTACCAATATTGCGGCCGCCACGTTGCCCGGCAGCGATTTAATTATTGCCGCTTATGGCGTGGTGCAGCGCCTTGTTCTGATTGGCTGCTATGTAATTATGGGCTTTATGCAGGGGTATCAGCCGGTAGCCTCCTACGCCTTCGGTGCCAAAAACGAGGCACGGTTCCACGCTTCGGCCCAGTTTTCCCTCCGGGCAACGCTGCTGCTTACCGTGGTGGTGGAGGCGGTTTACATCCTGCTATCCTCCCCGCTTATCCTGCTTTTCAACCACAACCCCGCCATTGTAGAATATGGCTCTCGCCTACTGATTTCGCAGGTAGCCCTTTACCCCGCTTTTGGCCTTTGCTATATGATGACCATCACCTTCCAAACCATCGGTGCATCGCGATACGGGCTGTTTCTTTCCACCATTCGGCAGGGGGTATTCTACATCCCAGCCATTCTTTTGCTGCCCAAGTTCTTTGGCGTGTGGGGCATTTACGTGGCGCAGCCGCTTGCCGATGTGTTCACCCTGGCGGTTTGCCTGCTATCCTATAAGGCGATGAAGCGGCTTGCCAGCCAAAATATGTCAAGCCTGCGGGCTGGCCCCGTGGGGCAGCCGTTGCCCAAAGCGGAATAAATGGCCGCGCAAAGCAAGCGTTCCATTTTGCCTTTTGTTTTTTTGATGTGCTATAATCCATAAAGAAAGCTTCTTCACGTTTAAGCACGCGGCAAAATAGCCGCGCTGCATCACGCTAAACCAGGAGGGATGAACCATGAAACTGCTGCGAAACGCGCTGGCAAAGGCCGGTATGGGGCTGCTTTGCCTCGGCCTTCTGCTTTTTTTGCCCGCAGGCACCCTACATTACCCAAACGCATGGTTGCTGATTGCCATTTTGTTTGTTCCCATGCTTGTTGCCGGGTTTGTGCTCTACCACCGAGCCCCCGCGCTGTTAGAAAAACGGTTGCATTCTAAGGAAGAAAACCCTGCACAGAA
>JAQUSS010000098.1 GCA_028710135.1 Gemmiger sp.
GGCTAAAAAACAAGGGGCTTTATAAAAAGAACGAGAGCGCCATCACCTTTGCCGATGTGCAAGATTGCCTGGTGCTGATTTCCTCCAGCTTTTCTACCCGCACCAGCTACGAAAACCAGACCAAAAAGGCCATCAACAACAAGTTTGTGGCCCAGGCCATGACCGAGTTTTTAAAGCACCAGCTGGAAGTTTATTTTGTAGAAAACCCGGATGAAGCCGAAAAAGCCTGCAAGCAGGTGCTGATCAACAAGCAAAGCCGCGAGCACGCTGAAAAAGCGCGTATCTCCATCAAAAAGAATATGACCGCCCAGATGGATTTGGCAAACCGGGTGCAAAAATTTGTGGATTGCCGCACCAAAGATAACAACCGCCGCGAACTGTATATCGTGGAGGGTGATTCCGCCATGGGCGCGGTAAAAACCAGCCGCGATTCCGAGTTTCAGGCCATTATGCCGGTGCGCGGCAAAATTTTGAACTGCCTGAAGGCCGATTACGGGCGGATATTTAAATCGGAAATCATCACCGACCTTATCCGGGTGATGGGCTGCGGGGTGGAGCTGGGCGGCAGCCATAACAAAGACCTTGCCACCTTTAACCTCGATAACCTGCGGTTCAATAAAATTGTAATCTGTACCGATGCGGATGTGGATGGCTACCAGATTCGCACCCTGATTTTAACCATGCTCTACCGCCTTACCCCCACCTTGATTGATAAGGGCTTTGTCTATATTGCCGAGAGCCCGCTTTACGAGATTGGCAGCAAGGGCATGACCTATTTTGCCTATACCGAGCCGGAAAAAACCAATATCATGAAGCGTATTGGGGATGCCAAGTATACGATACAGCGCTCAAAAGGCTTGGGCGAGAACGACCCCGAAATGATGTGGCTTACCACCATGAACCCGGCCAGCCGCCGCCTGATTAAGGTGATGCCCACCGATGTAAAGCGCACGGCCGAAGTGTTTGATTTGCTGCTGGGGGATAATTTGCAGGGCCGCAAGGAGCATATTGCCGCCCACGGTGCGGAATACCTGGACGATTTGGATGTTAGCTGACCCATCCGCCAACAAATTTTCTGGCCGGTGTTCGGAGCGATTTTTTGAAAGGAACGGGCAACAACCCTATGGCAAAGAAAAAAGAAAAAAAGAATGCATTGGACCGCCCCCAGTTGGGGGACGGGGTAGAGATACTCTCGGCGGGGGAGGTGCTGGAAAATACCATCACCGATACGCTGGAAATTAACTATATGCCCTACGCCATGAGCGTGATTGTATCCCGCGCCCTGCCCGAGATTGACGGCTTTAAGCCTGCCCACCGCAAGCTGCTTTACACCATGTATGGCATGGGGCTGCTCAAGGGCAACAAAACAAAATCTGCCAACATTGTGGGCAGCACCATGCACCTAAATCCCCACGGCGATGCCGCCATCTACGAAACCATGGTGCGTATGAGCCGCGGCAACGAGAGCCTGCTGGTGCCGCTTGTGGATTCCAAGGGCAACTTTGGCAAGGCCTACAGCCGAGATATGGCCTACGCCGCCGCCCGTTACACCGAGGCCAAGCTGGACCCGGTGTGCGAGGAGTTGTTCCGGGATATTGATAAGGACACGGTGGATTTTGCCCCCAACTACGATGGCACCACCACCGAACCAACCCTGCTGCCGGTAACCTTCCCCACAATCCTTGCCAACAATACCCTGGGCATTGCGGTGGGCATGGCCTCCAACATCTGCTCCTTCAACCTGGCGGAGCTTTGCAACGCCACCATCGCCATGATGAAGGACGAAAACTGCGATCTATCCACCATTATGCCTGCCCCCGATTTTGTAGGCGGTGGCACCCTGCTTTACGATGCCGCCGAGATGCAAAATGTGTACGAAAATGGGCGCGGCAGCATTCGGGTGCGGGCAAATTGGGCCTACGATAAGGTAAACAACTGCATTGATATCCGCCAAATCCCCTCCACCACCACGGTGGAAGCCATCATGGATAAAATCACCGAGCTGGTAAAGCTGGGGAAAATACGCGAAATCAGCGATATGCGGGACGAAACCGACCTAAACGGCCTGAAATTGACCATTGACCTAAAGCGCGGGCAGGACCCTGATAAGCTGATGGCCCGGCTGTACAAGGCTACCCCCCTGGAGGATAGCTTTGCCTGCAACTTTAACCTGCTGATTGCCGGGCAGCCCAAGGTGCTTGGTGTGCGCACAATTTTGAAGGAGTGGATTGCCTTCCGGGCCGATTGTGTCCGCCGCCGCACCTACTACGACCTACAGGGCAAACAAAAACGGATGCACCTGCTCAAGGGCTTGGAAGCCATTTTGCTGGATATTGATAAAGCCATCCACATTGTGCGTGAAACGGCCGAGGAGGCCGAGGTGGTGCCCAATTTGATGATTGGGTTTGGCATTGATGAGGTGCAGGCTGATTATGTGGCCGAGATACGGCTGCGCCACCTCAACCGGGAATATATTTTAAAGCGAACCGCCGAGATTGAGGAACTGGAAAAGGCCATTGAGGACCTGAAAGATATTTTGGAGCGCCCGGTTCGCATCCGCAAAATTATGATGGCGGAGCTGACCGAGGTTGCCAAAAAATACGGCAAGCCCCGCCGCTGTGCCATTTTGTATGACCTACCCCAGGACGATGGCCTGGAGGAAGCCGAGCAGGTGCCCGATTACCCGGTCACCCTTTTCTACACGAGGGATGGCTACTTTAAAAAAATCACCCCCCAAAGCCTGCGGATGTCGGGCGAGCAAAAGCTCAAAGATGGGGATGAAATTGTCTACACCCAGGATACCACCAATGCGGTGGAGCTGCTGTTTTTCACCAACAAGTGCCAGGTTTACAAAACCCGCGCTGCGGATTTTGCCGATACCAAGGCAAGCGTGCTGGGGGATTATGTAGCCACCCGCCTAGGCATGGAGGAGGGCGAGGTGCCAATTTTTATGGCCCTCACCACCGATTATAAGGGGCATATGCTCTTCTTTTTCCAAAACGGCAAGTGCGCCAAGGTGTTGCTGGAAAGCTACCAAACCAAGCAGAACCGCAAAAAGCTGCTGAAAGCCTACAGCGATAAAGAGCCCCTGGCCTGCATCCTACAGATGGAGGAGGAAGCCGAGCTTGCCATCTACACTACCGGTAACCGGCTGCTGCTGGCGGGTAGCGCCCTGATTCCCGCAAAGGCCACCCGCGATACGGCGGGGGTGAACGTGGTCAACCTCAAAAAGAACCAGCAGCTTGCCAAGGTCAAACCGGCGGCATCGCTGGAGCTGGCGGATGCCCACCGCTACCGTGTGCGCACCCTGCCCGCCGCCGGTGCGCTGATACGCCCCGAGGATACGGTGGAGCAGTTAACGCTGTAAAACCGGGGCATAACACAGCGCTGCCGCCGCCCGCTGCCACCACTTTGGGCGCAGGGGCGGGATGGAATTTTAAAATTTCTGTAAGGGCCGCTATTTTTCTTGCATTTGCGGCTGGAACGTGGTAAACTATATACCGCATGAATTAACGTAAGGAGAGCTATCAATGAGCGTTTATGAAATTGTGTTCGGCGTTATTCTGATCGCCGTTTCCCTTCTGATCATCGTATTTACCTTGGCACAGGAATCTAAGGGGCAGGGCCTTTCCGCGGCGATTATGGGTGATAACAGCATCATGGCAGCCGGGCGCGAGCGCGGCATTGATGCAAAAATGGCCCAGGTAACCAAGGTTTGTGGCGCGATATTTTTTATCGTGGCCATTGTGGTCTGCGTACTCAGTGCGCGTTTGGGCTAATGCGGTTACTTTTGGCTTTTTAAGAGTGGAACGGCCCGCTTTCTATGGCGGGCCGTTTCTGCGTATCTAAAAATAGTTGCAAAGTACCCGTGCAAAGTGCCTGCAAAGTAGGTAGAAACGCAAAAAACAGAGCAAAATCAAGGTGGGAATGTAAATTGCAAGGCTGGCCGGCAGCACCCGGCCAAAACCGGAAGGGCCCGCCAAGGCGGCGGTGCGACGTTATGGAGGAGTAAAATGACCTTAAAAGAAAATATTTTGGCAACGGTATCCCGTCGCCCCTGCTACCTGCGGGATTTGCAATCCATTTTGCGGGTGGATGGCAACCGCCTGCGCTACACGGTGTCCAACATGGTGTCGGCAGGGGAGCTTACCATGAAAAACGGCCAGTATGCCCCGGGCCTTGCCACATTGCAAAATGCCGCGGCCCCGGCCGATATTCCCTGTACCCTTGTCAAGCTGGCGGCCCGGTTCGGCTTTGCCAAGCGGGATGATGGCGAGGGGGATATTTTTATCCCCGGGCGGGCGCTGCACGGCGCAATGCCCCAGGATAAAATCAACGTGCGCCTGTTTGAGCATCCCCGTGTGGAGGGCAGCGCCGAGGGTGAAGTAATCACCGTAACCACCCCCCGCAACCATTTTGCGGGCACCGTGCTGCGCACCGAGGATGGCCGGATGGCCGTTGAGCCGGATGGCTGCAACGGCGTTGCCATGATTATTGCCAAGGGCGAAGATGCCGGGGCCAAGGTGGGCGAAAAGGTAGGTGTGGAGCTTACCCTGCGTGGCAACCGCCATTCGGACCATCGGGTATCGGTCAAGCGCCGGTTCGGTTCGTCGGATGTAGCGGGGGAGTGTGCCCGTGCCATTTTGTATGGCAACGATGTCAGCCTCGATTTCCCCGAGGAAGTGATGGCGGAAGCCAAACTGGTGGGCACCTCCAAGGTCAGCCAAACCGAGATGCAAAGCCGGATGGATCTGCGCGGCATCCCCATTTTCACCATCGATTCAGCTGAAACCAAGGATATTGATGATGCCATCAGCATGATGAAAACCAACGATGGCGGCTTTGAGCTGGGCGTTCACATTGCCGATGTCAGCCACTATGTTCAGCCCGGTTCGGCGCTGGATACCGAAGCGTTTGAGCGTGCCACCAGCATTTATTACGCCGATAAAGTGATCCCCATGCTGCCCAAACAGCTTTCCAACGGGGTGTGCAGCCTGAATGAAAACGAGGTTCGCCTGGCCTTCAGCTGCCTGATGCAGCTGGATGGCGAGGGGAACATCCGCCAGTATCGGTTTGTAAAAAGCGTGATTCGCAGCCGGGTAAAGGGCGTTTACAAGGAAATTAACGCCCTGATGGATGGCAGCGAGGACCCGGCGCTTACCGCCAAGTATGCGGCGGTAAGCGGGCAGTTTGATGCGATGAAAACGCTGTACGAAAAGCGCCTGGCAAACCGCCGCGCTCGTGGCAGCATGGAGATTGAATCGAACGAAGCAAAGCTGGTGCTGGACGAGGAAGGCCGCTGCGTAGACATTGTAAAGCGCACCCGTGGCATGGCCGAGTGCATGATTGAAGAATTTATGCTGTTGGCAAACCAGTGCGCCGCCAACATTGGCCGCGTGCATAAAATCCCGTTTGTATACCGCATCCACGAGGCCCCCGATGCCGACCGTATGGAGCGCCTTGCCAATACTATGAAGGCCTGTGGGTTGGATGTTCGCTTTAAGGGCGAGGTGCCCACCCAGTTGGAGCTTTCGGCCCTATTGGACGAAACCCGGGGCCAGCCCATCCAAATTCCGGTGCATACCGGCGTGCTGCGCAGTATGCAAAAGGCGCGCTATTCCCCCGAGCCGAAGGGCCACTTTGGCTTGGTGCTGGAGGATTACGCCCACTTTACCAGCCCGATTCGCCGCTACCCCGACCTTGCCATCCACCGCATTATGGGCGAGCTGTTGGCCGGTATGCCGGAGCAGCAGGTCTGTAAAGATTTTCAGGATTTCGCCGCCCGTGCCTGCGAGCATTCGAGCCAGCAGGAAGTGGTTGCCATGCACATTGAGCGCGATGCCGAGGATTGCTACAAGGCCGAATATATGAAATCCCACCTGGGTGAGGAGTACGAGGGCACCGTTTCGGGCGTTACGCCGCGCGGTGTGTTTGTGGAACTGGAAAACACGGTGGAGGGCTTTGTGCCGGCGGCCCAAATTTGCAAGGGTGAAGCCACCATTACCGAGGGTGTGCGTATTTACGACCCCCTTACCGGCCGGCATTGGATGCTGGGCGATAGTATGCGGGTTCGCCTGGCAAACGCCAATGTGCAGCTTGGCCGTATTGATTTTGATTTTATCCCCTGATTGTATAGGCCATCGCAGCAAAACATAAAATAACTCATAAAAGCGCCAATGCCCCTACCCACCAAACCGGTGGGCAGGGGCATTGGCTATTGTGCGTGGGCCGGTAAATGGCAGATGAAAACGTGCGTTATATAAAAATTGCGCAATCACAAAAGCAAGGCGCCGAAGCCGCCAGCCGTAGGGCAAGGGCTCTGCTCTTGCCGTTCGTAGCGCGAAAGCAAAAATCAGTGGATAGGTGCTGTCAAAATTCCAGATTCATCAATGGGAAACGCCTTACAATGTGTGGGAATGCTTTCGGTTACATAGTTTACGGTGCCGCCGGTTTCAGGTAAAGCGGCAAGAGCAGAACCCTTGCCCTACAGGAAGGTGGTTTGGGCAAAGCCAATACCAAATAGATGAGGTTCGCCAAAAGTCATACCCATACGGGAAATTTGCGCGAACACAAAAGCAATGCACCTAAAATACCGCCAGCCGTAGGGCAAGGGCTCTGCTCTTGCCGTTCGTAGTGCCAAGCCAATATCGTTTCGCCAAAGCCCTCATGCCACCATAATCGCGCCCGAATCGGCATAAAAAAACATACCCCCTGCATAGCAGAAGGTATGTTCTTGGCGGAAAGAAAGGGATTCGAACCCTTGAGGGCTTTTGAGGCCCTACACGATTTCCAGTCGTGCGCCTTAGACCAGCTCAGCCATCTTTCCACATATTCGCTTTTGCGGCCGGGCAAAGCCAAGCTGCGAATGATATTATAGCAATTCCCGTGGGGGATGTCAAGGGATTGCGCAAGAAAAGTTTGCCCCGCTCGGTTTGGCAGGGCGGGGCTTGCCCCCGGGCGGGTGGCTGCCCTTGCAAAAAGCTTCGCAACGTGGTAAAACATACGAGGGGGAATGCCCCCAGGGATTATGAATTGGAAGAGGAGTTTTTATGTACAGCGTATTTCGGGATCTTGCGATACTCATTGTTTTTGCCAAGTTTTTCGGCCTTCTGGCCCGCAAACTGGGCGCACCCCAGGTGGTGGGCGAAATTATGGCCGGGCTACTCATTGGCCCTTGCCTGCTGAACCTGGTGCAAACAACCGATACCATCACCACATTTGCGGAAATTGGTGTGGTACTGCTGATGTTTTCTACCGGGCTTGGCACCAACCTCAAGGAACTGCTCAAGGCAGGGCCTGTGTCGCTGCTGATTGCCTGCGTGGGGGTAGCTGTCCCCCTGGTGGGCGGAACGCTCCTCTACGGCGCGTTCTACGGGCTGGGGGCCATTGGTAGCCCTACGTTCTTCAAGGCGTTGTTTATCGGCACCATCATGACGGCAACCAGCGTTTCCATCACCGTGGCAACTTTGCAGGAGATGGGCAAGCTGAAGGGCTACCTTGGCACCACCATTGTCAGCGCGGCGGTAATTGACGATGTTATTGGCATTGTGGTGCTTACCTGCGTGATTGGTGCCGGGGCCGAGGGCAGCGGCAACGGCATTGTGGGGGTGCTGGTTAGCACGGTGCTGTTCTTTCTGGTTTCCATCGGTGCCGGGGCCGTTATCTATTTTGTCATGCGCTGGCTGGATAAACGCAACCCCCACACCCAGCGCATCCCCATCATTAGCATGGCGTTCTGCTTTATCATGGCCTACCTGGCCGAACAGTATTTCGGCATTGCCGATATCACCGGCGCATACATTGCGGGCGTGGTGCTTTGCAGCATCGACGATGCCCCCTATGTGGAGCGCCGGGTGGATATCAGCAATTATATGCTGTTTGGGCCGGTGTTTTTTGCCAGCATTGGCCTAAAAACCGATATCAGCGGCGTTACCCCCACCATTTTGCTGTTCAGCGTCTGCTTTATTCTGGTGGCGCTGGCAACCAAGGTGATAGGCTGTGGGCTATCGGCAAAGCTTTGCCGGTTTAGCTGGGCCGATTCCCTCAAGGTGGGCGTTGGCATGATGACCCGTGGCGAGGTCGCCTTGATTGTGGCACAAAAGGGCCTTGCCGTTGGGCTGATTGAGCCGGTTTATTTTACGGCGGTCATTTTGCTGATTTTGGTATCCTCCATCAGCACACCGCTGGTGCTGAAAGCGCTGTTTTCACGGGATAAAACCCCGCAGGCCCCGGAGCCTGCCGCGGTTTAACAAAAAAGCTTAACAAAAAACCTGTTGGCCACCCAAAAATAGAGTGGCCAACAGGTTTTTTGTTGCAATTACGTTACTCGTACCGCATAAAGCCGCCAAGCTCGGCCTCGGTGGTCATGCCGTTTGTCAGGGCTTTGCTGCGCAGCGCCGCATACAGCTCGGCAAAGGTGGCTTGGTAATACGGCTCCAGGAAGAAAAGCCCCAGCCCAAAGGTGAAGGCGCAGAGGAAAAGCCAGCCGAAAAACGAAAGCTCCAGCACAAAGGTATTCCACTTTTCGCCGTACATCATATCGCGGCTCAAAGACATGGCGCGCTCGGTGGTCAGGTAAGGGTTTTCCGCCAACAGGAAAGGAACCATCCGGTATTGGTAGGACCATAGAATGCCGGGGATAATGACCAGGAACCCTAAGAAAATTTTCAAGTAGGTTAAAAACGATACCTTCACAACGTTCCAGTACGGGGCGCGGAAAACCGAGAACAGGGTGGAGGTGGGGGCGCGGCCCTGGCGGTTTTCCATCATAAAGCGGGCGCGGCCAACCAACAGCGGCTCAACCAAAAAGGCTTGCAGGCACATGGTAATTGCCAGCGAAACCACGATGGCCAGCAGCATGGCAACCCCCAAAACCGCCCACAATTCTTGGTAGAGCACAAGCGCATCACCGAAGTTGGTAGAGGGGTTGTTGCCGTTCCAAACGCCTTTCTGGCTAAAAGCGGCCACTTCGTCCATCGAATTGCGGAACTGTAAAAGGGCCCCGCCCGAAACACCGCCTGCGCCCAAAAGGGTGGCCGCCAGGCATACAACAAATACCTGCCAGTACCGCCCGCCCAACGCCTGCTTGGCGTTTTGCTTTAATAAACTGCGTGTCCACATAGAACATTGACCTCCTAAGTATTGGTTTACTACCATAAATAAGGTAGAACAGTAAACCTTGGTAAAACTGGGATTTTGTTTTAGTATACCACGGGTGGCTAAAAAAGAAAATAGCCAGTATAGGCCCGAGCATAAAAAGGACGAAGGCAGGCGCAATAAATCGTATCCTAAAAAACTTTCTGTTTTTTGGGAAAAACTGCTTGACAAACCCCCCTTTGCCCGGTATAATAGCTCTTGCACCCGAGAGATGCGGGCGCAACAGATATGCGGATGTGGCGGAACTGGCAGACGCGCTAGATTCAGGTTCTAGTTCCCTTAAAAGAGTGTGGGTTCAAATCCCTTCATCCGCACCAAAAAACCATCAATCAGAAATGATTGATGGTTTTTGTTTTGTGGCGCTTTAGCGAAACGACAACCCCCGGCTCTGCCGGGGAGAGTAAAAAAGCTTTAGCTTAAAGCATTGAGCGGAGCGAATTTGTAGTAAAAGCACCTTGCCACATTCGAGGTCAAAG
>JAQUSS010000099.1 GCA_028710135.1 Gemmiger sp.
CCAATGTAGGCGAGGATGCCGCCGTCAACGTACAAAATCAGGCCGTTGACGAAATCGGATGCCTCGGAAGTCAGGAACGCCGCGGGGCCACCCAAATCGGAAGGTTCGCCCCAGCGGCCGGCGGGGGTTTTGCTCACGATAAACTGGTCGAACGGGTGGCGGCTGCCATCAGCCTGCTTTTCACGCAGGGGGGCCGTTTGGGGGGTGGCAATGTAGCCAGGGCCAATGCCGTTGCACTGGATGTTAAACTCGCCATATTCGGAGCAGATGTTTTTGGTCAACATCTTGAGGCCGCCCTTGGCAGCCGCGTAGGCGGAAACGGTTTCGCGGCCAAGCTCGCTCATCATCGAGCAGATGTTGATGATTTTGCCGCCGCCCTGGGCAATCATATCGGGGATGATGGATTTCGCAACAATGAAGGGGGCGTTCAGGTCAACATCAATCACCTGGCGGAACTGCGCGGCGCTCATCTCGCACATGGGGATGCGCTTGATGATGCCGGCGTTGTTGACAAGAATGTTGATGTGGCCGACTTCGGCGGTGATTTTTTTCACCATCTCGCCAACCTGCTCCTCGCTGGTAACATCGCAAACATAGCCGTGCGCGGTGATGCCGGCCTCCTTGTAGGCGGCCAAGCCCTTATCCACCAGCTCCTGCTTGATGTCGTTAAAAACGATGGTGGCACCATTGTTGGCCATGGCGGTGGCAATGGCAAAGCCAATGCCGTAGGAAGCGCCGGTAATCAGGGCAATTTTGCCGGTTAAATCAAAAGATTTCGGTGTGCAAACAGACATGGAAATACCTCCTGTTGTGTGGTTAAAGTGGTTTGTTATGTGGCTAAAAATAGAAAGCAGATTGAAATTTTAAAAGCATGGGGGGGTGGGGCGCAGCCCCACTTGGCGGTGCCGCCGGCAAAAATCAGCGCAGGTCGGGCGTGGAAATAACGTCCATATCGTCAAACTCCATATTTTCGCCGCCCATGGCCCAGATAAAGGTGTAGTTGCTGGTGCCAACGCCGCTGTGGATGCTCCAGGAGGGGCTGATTACAGCATCGTAGTTGTTCATCACAACGTGGCGGGTCTGGGTGGGTTCGCCCATCATATGGAAAACTACCTGGTCCTTCGGGATATCAAAGTAGGTGTAAATTTCCATCCGGCGCTCGTGGGTGTGGCTGGGCATGGTGTTCCAGTTGCTGCCCGGCTCCAGGGCGGTCATGCCCATCGAGAGCTGGCAGGTTTTCAGCACGCTGGGGTGGATAAACTGGTTGATGGTGCGCTTGTTGCAGGTGACTGTTTCACCCAAGGGGCGCTTGGCGGCCTCCTCAATGGTAATCAGCTTGGTTTCGTACCGGGTGTGGGCCGGGGCGCTTACCATGTAGAATTTGGCGGGCTTGTTGGCGTCGGCGCTGCTGAACAGCACTTCCTTGGTGCCCTGGGTGATGTACAGGCAATCCTTGCGGTTTAAGGTGTAGCGCACCCCATCCGCTGTGATGGTGCCAACACCATCGCCCAGGTTGAAGATGCCAATCTCGCGCCGCTCCAAAAAGTACTTGGTGCCGAAGTTTTTCCAGATGTCAATGCCTTTATCGATGGAAACTTCCTCGTGTACCGGCATACAGCCAAGGGTTACCATACGGTCAACATGGCTGTAAACGGCCACGACCTCATCGGCCTTATACAGCCCGGTAATCAAAAATTCGTCCCGAACTTCCTCGGTGGTGTAGCGCTTAAAATCGCGCTGGTTGCAGGAATAACGGATATCCATAGTTTGCAGACCTCCTTATAATCGCAGGGGATGCCATGTTGGCATATGCCCTTTTGTTACTTCTTATTATAAAGCAGAACCGCCCAACAAAAAAGTGGATACAAGCACAAGAAAGCAAGGGGGATTTTGGGTATTTTATTGGCAGTTTGATGGAGCGGGGCCAGTTCTGCCCCAAAAATGTCGTTTGCGCGCCATTTGCCAGCCGCTTGGGCACTGCTTGGCCGCCTGTTTGCTTGCCTGTTGCAGGCATTGCCCGCCGTTGCCACCGCCCTTGCACCGCCCATGCCAGCCCTTGGCCTTGACAAGCCCTGGCATGGCAAGCCCCGGCGGGTGGGCCAGGGCCCGGCGGGTGGTCAAGCCCCGGCGGGGGGCCGGGGCAGCGTGGGCGGGGGAGAAGGCGGGAGCTGTTTTTTTTGGAACGTGAAATTAATTCACTTTACAAATTAAAGAGATTCAACTATAATCAACACATGGCTTCAAGGGGGAAGCAAGCCTGGCACCGGCCGGGGCATCACCGCCCTGCCGCGCCGGGCTGCGCTTTGCCCGCCGCCCATACGAAAGGAAGTATGACCATGCTGTCACTCGATAAAATTTACCATGCGGCGTTTGTGCTGCGGGATGTTGCCCGCCGCACCGATTTGATTGCCGCGCCCCGCCTTTCCAGCGAGAGCAATTTGTACCTGAAAACCGAGAACCTACAGCTTACCGGCAGCTTTAAGCTGCGGGGCGCTTACTATAAAATTAGCCAGCTGGATGCCGCCGAGCGCGCAAAGGGGGTTATCGCTTGCAGCGCGGGCAACCACGCCCAGGGCGTGGCCCTGGCCGCCACCCGCATGGGGATTAAAAGCATTGTTTGTATGCCCGATGGCGCCCCGCTGATGAAGGTGGAAAACACCAAAAACCTGGGTGCGGAGGTTTGCCTTGTAAAGGGCGCATACGACGATGCCCACGACCGTGCCGTGGAGTTGCAGCAGGAAACCGGCATGACCTTTATCCACCCCTACGATGATGAGCAGGTGGTGGCCGGGCAGGGAACCATCGGGCTGGAAATACTGGACCAACTGCCCGATGTGGAGGCCGTGATTGTGCCGGTAGGGGGCGGGGGGCTTATCTCCGGCGTGGCGTTCGCCATCAAAAGCCTGCGCCCTGATGTCAAGGTTTACGGGGTGCAGGCGGCCGGGGCGGCCAGTATGTACAACGCCAAAAAGGCCCACGCCTACCAAACGCTGGACGCGGTGGATACCTTTGCCGATGGCATTGCGGTAAAAACCCCCGGCGAGATGACCTTTGCGCTGGTGGAGCAATATGTAGATGATATTGTTACGGTGAGCGAGGATGAAACGGCGGCGGCCATTTTGGCCCTGATGGAAAACCAAAAGCTGGTGGCCGAGGGGGCGGGCGCGGTGCCGGTGGCGGCAGCCCTTTACAACAAGCTGCCCATTGCCGGCAAAAAAACCGTCTGCCTAATTTCTGGCGGCAACATTGATGTAAACATCCTCTCCCGCGTTATCACCCGCGGCCAGGTGATGAGCGGCCGCAAAACCAACCTGATGATTGCGCTGGAGGATAAGCCCGGCCAGCTGCTGCTTGTAACCGATATCATCAGCCGGTGCGGGGCCAACATCATCAGCGTTCACCACGACCGTAGCGATACCAGCATGGCCATCACCAGCTGCTTTTTGAAGCTGGGGTTGGAAACCCGCGATGCCGCCCAGATTGCCCAAATCCGGACAGAGCTGCAAAAGGCCGGCTTCAAGCTGGTAAGCGAGCGGGCGTAAAAATAGCAACCGCTATAGTTTTTGCCACTCGCCCCGGTTGCCACGCCGGGTATCGGGCACTGGGCGGGGCAGGCAAATGTGCAACAAAAAAGCGCGCGGCCACCGGCCACGCGCCCGCTGCAAAAGCAGCAATTAAAATTTAACGCTGGCCTTGCACAGCTCAATAAACTGCTTGGCCACACGGGGGCTGCGGCCCCCCGCCCGCAGGGCAAAGGCTTCGCCCTTGATATACAGTTGGTCGGAGGGGAGCTGCACGTTATATTGGCGGGCAAGCTCCAACAAAATGCCTTCAAACCTGGCTTTGTCGGGCTGCAAAAAGGTGATGGTCAACCCAAACCGGGCCGAAAGGCTCATCAGCTCCTGCCGAGTATCCCCCTCGTGGATGTCATCCCCGGCGCGGTCGGTCAAGGTTTCTTTGATTAAATGCCGCCGGTTGGAGGTGGCGTACACCACCACATTTTGGCTGCGGCCCCCCACGCTCCCCTCCAAAATGGCCTTGAGGGCCGCAAAATTATCATCGTTTGCGGTAAAACTTAAATCGTCAATAAACAAGATGAATTTCAGCGGGTTTTGCGCCAGCGAATCCATCAGGGCGGGCAGCTGGTAAAGCTGGTTTTTCTTCACTTCCACAAGGCGCAGCCCCTCGGGCGCAAACTCGTTGGCAACCGCCTTCACCGTGCTGGATTTGCCGGTGCCCGCATCGCCGTACAGCAGCACGTTGTTGGCGGGCAGCCCTGCCAGCAGGGCCTTGGTGTTCAGCAAAATGCGCTCCCGCTCCTTCTCGTAGCCGGGCAGCTCGCTCAACCGCTGTGGGTCGGGGAACTTTACGGGGGTAAGCGCCCCATCCTCCACCGTAAAAACGTGGTATTGGGCAAATAAACCATAGCCCTTTTTGGCAACCAGGGCGCAGCGCTCGGCGTAGCGGGCGGCAAAATCTGCCGTGCTAACCTGCCAGCGGGGCAAAAAGGCGGCCTCCGCCTGCAAGGCGGGCGGGCATTCTTTTAAAATATCATCCAGCCCGGTGGTGCCCAGGGCCTGCAAAAATTTAAGCTCGGCGGCAAGGCAGCTTTGGGGCAGCGCACCCGCGCCGCCGCTGGCCGCCTTGCGGATGCAAATATTTTCGTTTTGCAAAATCACATCCAGCAGGTAGGCCGTCCAATCGGCCCCGGCTTCAAACAGCGCGGCGGTAAACTCCGCGGCAGCCTCCACAAAGGGGATGGCGTGGGGGGCGGGGGCGCTGGCAACATCCAGCATACGGCCAAAGCGGGCCACCACAGGGTCTTGCAATATCCCCCGGAATACCACCAGCCCGTGCAGGTGGGCGCTTAACGTTTTACATCCCATTTTGATACCCTCATTTCAAAAAAATCAAGAGATTTGCTACCAGTATACTCAAATTCAAGGTGCCGCGCAAGATGCAGGCAACACTTTAGCGCTTTATTTTGCTAAATTGCGCAAAGGGTGTTGACAAACGCCAAAAAATGCGGTATCGTTGACTCAATCCAAATGTGTTGAAGGGAACCAGTAACCACCCCGCCCCCCTACAGAGAGCCGCCGGTCGGTGCAAGGCGGTGGGTAGCGGATGGTGAAGTCCTCCCGGAGCAGACCCTGCCAACGATGCCAGGCTGATGCAAGCTGGCCGCCAGTAGCAGGTGTACGGCAGCATCCGTTATCGTGCAGGGCTTTGTTAGAAGCCCATGGAGTGGGCGCAAACGCGCCAATAAGAGTGGTACCGCAGAGTGCTTTACGGCCTTTGTCTCTTGTTTATACAAGAGACATGGGTCGTTTTTTATTTGCCGGTTTGCCGGATGGTGTAATAGGAAGGAGAAATTAGCATGAAGCTGACAGGTTCCCAAATTTTTGTGGAAGTGCTGGCCGAGCAGGGGGTGGATACCATTTTTGGGTACCCGGGTGGTTCGGTGCTAAACCTCTACGATGAACTGTATAAAAACAGCAACCGCATCCGCCATATCCTGACAGCGCACGAGCAGGGTGCCTCCCACGCGGCGGATGGCTACGCCCGCGCCACCGGGCGCACCGGCGTGGTGCTGGCAACCAGCGGCCCGGGTGCCACAAACCTAGTAACCGGCATTGCCACCGCCTATATGGATAGCGTGCCGCTGGTTGCCTTTACCGGCAACGTGGCAACCACCCTGTTGGGGAAGGATAGCTTTCAGGAGGCATACATTGAGGGCATTACCATGCCCATCACCAAGCACAACTTTACCGTGCGCCGGGTGGAGGATTTGGCCGAGGTGATGCGCAGCGCCTTCCGCATTGCCCAAAGCGGCCGCAAAGGCCCGGTGCTGGTGGATATCCCCAAGGATGTAACCGCCGCCCAGTGCGAATTTACCACCCGCGAGCCGGAGCTTATCCGCACCGTTACCACCTACGATGCCGAAAAGGTGCGCGAGGCCGCCGCGCTGATTAATAAGGCCGAGCGCCCCATCGTCTATTTTGGCGGCGGTGTGCGCAGCGCGGCGGGCTGCCAGCCCCTGCGGGAGTTGCTCAATAAGGCCAGCATCCCCGCCACCTACACCCTGATGGCCGCCGGTGTGCTGAACTATGGCGAACCCCTAAACCTGGGCCTTTTGGGGATGCACGGCTGCTATGCCACCAACAAGGCGGTGGATGAGGCCGATTTGGTAATTGCGTTGGGCACCCGCTTCTCAGACCGGGTGGCCCTAAACCCCGAAAAATTTGCCAAGCGCGCCAAGGTGATTCAAATTGATATCGACCCCAGCGAGATGGGCAAAAATGTGGCGGTGGATCTTTCCATCACCGGCGATGCCACCTACATCCTGCAAGCCATACTGCCCCTGGTGCAGCCGGCAAACCATGATGCTTGGCTGGCGCAGATACACCGCTGGCAGCAAAACGACTACCACCCCGCCGATAGCGAAACCGAGCTTAAGCCCCACCAGATGATAGATGAAATTTGCCGCCAGGCCGGGCCGGAGGCCGTGTATGTAACCGATGTTGGCCAGCACCAAATGTGGGCGGCGCAATACCTGCACCACACCAAAAGCCGCGGCTTTTTAACCAGCGGCGGCCTTGGCACCATGGGCTTTGGCTACGGCGCGGCCATTGGCGCACAGGTGGCGCTGGGCAACAAAACCCGGGTGGTGATGTTGACAGGGGATGGTAGCTTCCACATGAACCTGAACGAGGGCTGCACCGCCGTAAGCTACGAGCTGCCCATCATCACGGTGATTTTCAACAACCAGGTGCTGGGGATGGTACGGCAGTGGCAATCTACCTTTTACGGCAAGCGCTACGCAAGCACCGACCCCTGCCGGAAAACCGATTTTTGCAAGCTGGCTGAGGGGTTTGGTGCCAAGGGCTACCGGTGCGAAACGCCCGCCCAGTTTCAGGCGGCCCTGGCCGATGCCATGGCCCAAAAAGGCCCCTGCTGGATCGATTGCAAAATCGGCAAGGACGAAAAGGTTTTGCCGATGATACCAAGCGGCGGCGATATTGCCGATATCATCATGAACTGAAGGAGGGAAACGCAATGACCGTGCCCATGGAAGAAAATGCCAACAAACGGCGGGTAATCAGCCTGCTGGTGGATAACCAGGGCGGCGTTTTGGCCCGGGTATCCAGCCTGTTTTGCCGCCGTGGCTTCAATATTGACAGCCTGACGGTTTCCGCCACCAACGACCCTGCCATCAGCCGCATTACCGTTACCCTGCATGGGGACGAAAATGCGTTGCAGCAGCTGATTTTGCAAACCGACCGGCTGGAGGTTACCCGCCAAATTTTTGAGCTGAACCAGGATGCCAGCCTGCAGCGAGAGCTGTTGCTGCTAAAGGTAGCCTCCGATGCCGGCAACCGCGCCCAACTGCGGGAGGTGGCAAGCATCTACAAGGCCAAAATTATTGACCTTTCGCCCGATAGCATGGTGTTCGAATTGACCGGCAAGCCGGAAAAAATTGACGCATTTTTGCTGATGTTCCAAGGGTATACCATTTTGGAGATGTGCCGCACCGGCGTAACCGCCATGGAGCGGGGCGGCATGCACCCCCATATGCAAAAGCCCCCGCAGGATGTGCGGGCCGCGCAGTTCCCACTGCCGGGCAACCACTAAGTTTTTCCGCCCGCCCGGGCGAAAATATATCGTTGATTGTTGATATGTATAAAGGAGTAATGGATTATGGCTATCAAAAAGTATTACGACACCGACTGCAATTTGGGCATTTTGGATGGCAAGACCGTAGCGGTTATCGGGTTCGGCAGCCAAGGGCACGCCCACTCTGAAAACCTGGCCGAAAGCGGCGTGAACGTGGTGGTTGGCCTGCGCAAGGGCTCTGCCCACTGGGAGAAAGCCTCCGCTTTTGCCGAAACCCACCCCAACTTCAAGGTGATGGAAGTGGAGGATGCCGCCAAGGCCGGCGATATTGTGATGATGCTGGTGCCGGATGAGCTTTGCGCCGATATCTACAACAGCCAGGTTGCCCCCTACATGACCGAGGGCAAGGCCCTGGCCTTTGCCCACGGCTTTAACATCCATTTCAAGACCATTGTTGCGCCCAGCAACGTGGACGTTATCATGATTGCCCCCAAAGGCCCCGGCCACACGGTGCGCAGCCAGTATGTGGAAGGGCACGGCGTGCCCAGCCTAATCTGCATTGAGCAGGATTTCACCGGCAAAGCCAAGGAGCTGGCGCTTGCCTATGCCTCCGGCATTGGCGCAGGCCGTGCAGGCATTTTGGAAACCACCTTTAAAGAGGAAACCGAAACCGACCTCTTTGGCGAGCAGGCAGTGCTTTGCGGCGGCGTAAGCGAGTTGATCCACGCCGGGTTTGATACCCTGGTGGAGGCCGGCTATGCCCCCGAGATGGCCTACTTTGAAACCTGCCACGAGATGAAGCTGATTGTGGATTTGATCAACGAGGGTGGCTTCTCCAAAATGCGGTATTCCATCTCCAACACCGCCGAGTACGGCGATTACCGCACCGGCAAGCGCCTGATTACTGAGGATACCCGCAAGGAAATGAAGAAGGTTTTGACCGAAATTCAGGATGGCACCTTTGCCTCTGAGTTCTTGACCGAGATGAGCCCCAAGGGCGGCCGCAAGACCCACTTCCTGGCAAAGCGCCGGATGGAAGCCGAATTGCTGATTGAGAAGGTTGGCAAGGAGCTGCGCGGGATGATGAGCTGGCTTAAAAAATAACCATGGCATAAACCGATGCAGCGGGGGGCGGCGGAACGCCGCCCCCCGCCTGCTGTTTGGAACCGTTAGAAGTGTTAGAAGGCCCAGGCTCTATCTGGGCTTTCTGGAATAGGAGAAGCATCAATGCGCAGCGATAATGTGACAAAAGGCTCCGAGCGGGCCCCCAACCGCAGCTTGTTCTATGCGCTGGGCTATACGCCCGAGGAGCTGGAGCGCCCCCTAATTGGCGTGGTATCGGCCTACAGCGAGATTGTGCCCGGGCATATGAACCTGGATAAGCTGGCCGATGCCGTTAAGGCCGGGGTGCGTATGGCGGGCGGAACCCCCATCCTGATACCGGCCATCGGCGTTTGCGATGGCATTGCCATGGGCCACATCGGGATGAAATACAGCCTGGCCTCCCGCGAGTTGATTTGCGATAGCGTGGAAACCATGCTGATGGCCCACCAGCTGGATGGGCTGGTGCTGGTGCCCAACTGCGATAAAATTGTGCCGGGTATGCTGATGGCCGCCGTTCGCATGGATGTGCCCGCCGTGGTATGCTCGGGCGGGCCCATGTTGGCGGGCAGCTATGGTGGCGAGGAAGTTAGCCTTTCCAAAATGTTTGAGGCCGTGGGGGCCTACAAGGCGGGGATGATTTCGGGCGAGCAGCTCGAAGATTGCACCTGCAACTGCTGCCCAAGCTGCGGTAGCTGCTCGGGTATGTACACCGCCAACAGCATGAACTGCCTGTGCGAGGCCATTGGCATTGCCCTGCCCGGCAACGGCACCGTGCCGGCGGTTTATTCCAAGCGGCTACAGCTTGGCAAACAGTCGGGCATGGCCATCATGCAGATGGTAGAAAAAGGCATCACCGCCCGGCAGATTGTCAACGCGCGCAGCATCCGCAACGCC
>JAQUSS010000100.1 GCA_028710135.1 Gemmiger sp.
TGACAACGACGGCTTGGCTTGGTATATTTATCTTAAACCGTGAATATTACCAAAACTGCGAAAAGATTGGAAAGCGAAGGTGTTTACAATGTATAAAACCCTCTATGATTCCTGGATGGCTGCTTCCCTCGATGACCCCGACCTAAAACCCGAACTTGAAAGCATCGGGCAGGATGATGCCGCCATACAGGACCGCTTTGCGGTGGCCCTGCAATTTGGCACCGCCGGGCTGCGCGGGGTGATTGGCGCGGGTACCAACCGGATGAATGTGTACGTGGTGCGCCAGGCCACCCAGGGCCTTGCCAACTGGGTAAAAACCCAAGGGGGCACCCAAACCGTTGCCATCAGCTACGATAGCCGGAATAAAAGCGCGCTGTTTTCCAAAACGGCAGCCGAGGTATTGGCGGCCAACGGCATCAAGGTGCGCATCTATAGCGCGCTGATGCCGGTGCCGGCCCTCTCCTTCGCCACCCGGTACTACCATTGCAACGCCGGCATTATGGTAACGGCCAGCCACAACCCCGCCAAATACAACGGCTATAAGGCCTACGGCCCCGATGGCTGCCAGATGACCGATGAAGCCGCCGATATCGTTTACGCCGAGATTCAAAAGACCGATGTACTTACCGGCGCAAAAACCATGGCGTTTGAAGAAGGCATCGCCAGCGGCCTGATTGAATACGTTGGGCAGGATTGCATTGATGCCCTGTACGCGGCCATTGAAGCCCGCGCAATCCGCCCGGGCATCTGCAAAACGGCGGGGTTAAAGCTCGTCTACAGCCCATTAAATGGCTCGGGCCTGGTGCCCGTGACCCATGTTTTGGCCGATATCGGCATCGAGGATATCACCATCGTGCCCGAACAGAAGGACCCGGACGGCAACTTCCCGACCTGCCCTTACCCCAACCCCGAAATTTACGAGGCACTCCGCCTTGGCCTGGAGCTTGCCGAGAAAACCGGCGCGGATTTGATGCTTGCCACCGACCCGGATGCCGACCGTGTGGGCATTGCGGTGCGCTGCAAGGATGGCAGCTACGAGCTGCTTTCGGGCAACGAGGTTGGCGTGCTGCTGCTCGACTATATCTGCGCGGGGCGCACCGAGCAGGGGACGATGCCCGCCAACCCGGTTGTGTGCAAATCCATCGTTTCCACCCCGCTGGCCGATGCGGTGGCCGCCCACTATGGCGTGGAGTGCCGCAACGTGCTGACCGGCTTTAAGTGGATTGGCGACCAAATTGCCAAGCTGGAGGCCGATGGCCAGGTGGAGCGCTTTATCTTTGGCTTTGAGGAGAGCTATGGCTACCTGGCAGGCCCCTATGTGCGGGATAAAGATGCTGTGGTGGGCAGTATGCTCATCTGCGAGATGGCCGCCTACTACCGCGCCCAGGGCAGCTCCATCAAGGAGGAGCTGGAGCGCATTTATAAAGAATACGGCCGCTACCTAAATAAAGTGGATAGCTTTGAGTTCCCCGGCCTTTCGGGCATGGACAAGATGGCCGAGATTATGGCAAACCTGCGCAAAAACCCGCCCACCGCGTTTGCGGGGCATAAGGTTGCCAAGATTGCCGATTACAAAAAGCCGGAGGAAACGGGCCTGCCTGCCGCCAACGTGCTGATTTATACCCTGGAAAACGGCGCAACGGTGGTTGTGCGCCCCAGCGGCACCGAGCCGAAAATTAAAACCTATTTTACCACCCTTGGCAAAGACCTTGCCGAGGCCGAGGCCCAAAAGGAAGCCCTGGCCGCCGCTGTAAAGCCGCTGCTGGCATAACCGCAAATTCCTACCTATGGCCGCCCGTTGGGCGGCCATAGGTTTTGTGGGGGCTTTGTGGCCACCCGCTTGCCGTTTACTTGCCGGGAAAAGGGGGCGCAAACGCGCCCTTGCGGGAATGCGCGCAAACGCGCCCCCGCAAAAAACGAAAACCAAACATACGATTGGGGTAACCACCAAATGAAACATATCTTTTTGGTCGAGGATGACGGCGAAATCGCGAAAAACCTGACGCTGCTGCTGCGGGCGGAGGGCTTCGCCGTCACCCACGCGCCCACCCAGCACGCCGCCGCCGCGCTGCTGGCCGGGAATACATTCGACCTTGCGCTCGTCGATATTTCCTTGCCGGATGGCAACGGCTTTGCGGTCTGCACCGAAATCAAGCAAAGCCAGCGCATCCCGGTCATCTTTCTCACCGCCTCGGGCGATGAAGCCAGCGTTGTGACCGGGCTGAACATGGGTGCGGACGATTACATCACCAAGCCATTCCGCCCGCGGGAGTTAATCGCCCGCATCGGCACGGCGCTGCGCAAATACGGCCAAGCGCCCGCCCGGCTGGCGGTGGGCGGCGTGAGCGTGGATGCCGCGGCCGGGATTGTGAAAAAGGCCGGGCGGGAAATCCCCCTCTCGGCGCTGGAATACCGGCTGCTGCTGATTTTTTGGGGCAGCCCTAACAGCATCCTCACCCGCGACCGTTTGCTGGATGAGCTGTGGGACGCCGCGGGCGAGTTCGTGACCGGCAACACGCTGACCGTCTACATCAAACGCCTGCGTGAAAAAATTGAGGACGACCCCGCCGACCCCAAAATCATTTTGACGGTGCGCGGGGTAGGCTACCGGCTGGGGGCGCACGATGCTGCGCAATAAAGAGGTGCGGCGGTTCGCCGCGGTGTTTGCCCTGCTGGCGGTGGTTTTTGCCGCGGCGGGCTTTGCCATTGCCCCGGCGGCGGGGGTGCTGGCGGTTCTTTCTGCCGCCGCGTTCGGGGCGCTGTTTGCCCTATTCACCAAGGCGCGCTACCAACGCCTTGCGGAGATTGCCGCGCAGATTGACCTTGTTCTGCACGATGCCGACGCGCTTTTCATCAGCGAGGAAACAGAGGGTGAGCTTTCGATTCTGCAAAGCGAAATTACCAAGATGACGCTGCGCATTCGGGAGCAAAACGCGGCGCTGCAACGGGAAAAAACAAACCTTGCGGACTCGCTGGCCGATGTGGCCCACCAGCTGCGAACCCCGCTGACCTCGGCCAACCTGATTTTGACGCTGCTGAAAAACACTGCCGACGAAAACGAGCGCAAAGCCCTGCTGCGGGAGGCCGCCGCCCTGTTTGCCCAGATGGATAGGCTGCTGACGGCGCTGCTCAAGCTTTCCCGCCTTGATGCGGGCATCGTCGTTTTCCAAAAAGAGCCGGTGGGGGTTGCGGCGCTCGTCACGGCGGCGCTGCAACCGCTGCAAATCCCCATGGAACTGCACAATGTGACGGTGGAACGTGAAATCGGTGCAGAAATCACAATCGAGGGCGATTTTAATTGGCTGACCGAGGCGGTGGAAAACATCCTCAAAAACTGCATGGAGAGCATGAGCGCGGGCGGCGTTATCCAAATTGAGTGTACCGACACCCCAATTTTTACCGAGCTTGCCATCCACGACGGCGGCCCCGGCATTCGCCCGGAGGACCTGCCCAACCTCTTTGACCGCTTCTACCGCGGCAAAAATACCGGCACCGCGGGCTATGGCATCGGGCTGGCGCTCTGCAAGACCATCCTAGTCCGGCAGGGCGGGAGCATTACCGCCAAAAACCACCCGCAGGGCGGCGCGGTGTTCACCCTTCGTTTCCCAAAGTGACGGTTCTCTCACCAAAAAGTCACCGCGTTGTAAGTCAAAAACGCTATGATAGGGTCGTAGAGCAAAGCTGCTACCAAATACGAAGGAGGCTCACATCATGGAGTTTTTGAAGATTGAGGACTTGTGCAAGGTCTACGGCAAGGGCGAGAGCCAGGTCACGGCGCTCGACCATGTTTCGGTGGAAATCGAAAAAGGGGAGTTCGCTGCCATCATCGGCTCGTCCGGCTCGGGCAAATCCACCCTATTGCACGCCATTGCGGGGGTGGATGTGCCTACAAGCGGCAAAATTTGGCTGAACGGGCAGGACGTTTACGCCCAAAGCAGTGAAAAGCTGGCCATTTTTCGACGCCGTCAGGTCGGGCTGATTTATCAGTTCCACAACCTGATTCCGACGCTCAACGTCGTCGAGAACATCACCCTGCCGGTGCTGATGGACCGCCGCGCCGTCAACACCAAGCGCCTCAATGAACTGCTGGAGCTACTGGGCTTGGAGGAGCGCAAAAACCACCTGCCCAACCAGCTTTCAGGCGGGCAGCAGCAGCGCGTTGCCATTGGCCGCGCCCTGATGAACGCCCCCGCGGTTATGCTGGCCGACGAGCCGACCGGCAGCCTGGACAGCCGCAACGGGCATGAAATCATTCAGCTGTTAAAGGCCAGCCACGAGCGCTACCACCAAACCCTCATCATCGTCACGCATGATGAGAGCATCGCCCTGCAAGCCGACCGCATCCTCTGTGTGTCGGATGGCCGCATTGTGCGGGATGAAAGGCAGGCGGGGCGGGTATGAACATCTTCCATAAAGTTGCGCTGCAAGGGCTAAAAAATAACCGCACCCGCACCCTCGTCACCATCATCGGCGTGGTGCTTTCCACCGCGCTGTTCACCGCCATCACCACCTTTGGCATCTCGCTGCTGCATTACATGGTGGAGGGGGCCGTCATGCAATATGGCGACTGGCACGCCGGTGTTTTGGATGTACCCGCCGCCGTGGCGCAGCAGTGTGAGCAGGACACCGCCACCGCCCACACCGCCACATTTGCGGAGCTGGGCTACGCCACGCTGCCCGGCGGCCAAAACCCCGGCCGGCCCTACCTGTTCGTGGCCGGGTACGATGACAACACCTTTGAAACGCTGCCGGTCAGCCTGTTTGCGGGGCGGCTGCCCCAGAATGACAGCGAGATTTTGGTTTCGGCAGGCATTGCGGCCAAGGCGGGGGTCAAACTCTCGATGGGGGACACGCTGACCCTCGCGCTGGGCGACCGGGTGCTGAACGGCCAGCCGCTCGGCCAAACCGACCCCTACGCCGCCGGGGAAGCCCTAACCCCCCGCACCACCAAAACCTACACCGTGGTGGGCAGCTACCTTACGCTGGAATTTGCCAATCCCTACAAAAATACCGCCGCCGCGTTCACCTGCATCACCAAGGTGAACAGCGCGGCGGTGACCGACCCGGGCGCCCGCTACAGTGTCTTTGTCAAGCTGAACGACCCGCACACCATCCACAGCTATCTGGGGCGCACGGCGGGGGCATACCCCAGCGTTTTGAATGAGAAGGTGCTGCGGTTTATGGGCCTCTCGGAGGATGCCCTCATCAACTCGCTACTTATCGTTGTGGGCGGTGTGGCCATGCTCATCATCATGGTCGGCTCGGTGTTCCTCATTCGCAACGCCTTCAACATCTCCCTCAATGAGCGCACCCACCAGTTCGGCATCTTGATGTCGGTGGGCGCAACGGCCAAACAGCTGCGCGGTTCGGTGCTGTTTGAGGGGGTCTGCATCGGCGCGGTCGGCATCCCGGTGGGGTTGCTGCTGGGGCTGGGCGGGATGCAGGCCGTGCTGGCCGTGGTGGAAAATAAATTCCAAAATATGCTGTATGAGGATGTACCGCTGACCATGACGATTTCCGCCCCCGCATTGCTGCTGGCGGCGGCAGTCAGCCTTGTGACCATCCTGATTTCGGCGTATCTCCCTGCCAAAAAGGCCGCCGCCACGCCGGTGATGGACTGTATTCGCCAATCGAACGAGGTCAAGCTTGAGGCAAAAGCCATCAAAACCCCGCGCTGGGCGCAAAGGCTCTACGGGCTGGAGGGAACAATCGCCCTCAAAAACTTCAAGCGCAACAAACGCCCCTACCGCAGCGTTATTCTGTCGCTGGTGCTCAGTATGTTGCTGTTCATCACGACCAACGCCTTTGTGACGGCGCTGAACCAAGCGTCCGAGATGGCGGTGGTGTTCACGAACTACGATATTGCGCTCGACGCGGGCAACCTGCCGGACGACGAGCTGGCGGCGCTGTATAGTAAGATGAAGAACGCGGACGGCGTGACGACGAGCGGCTATCAGGAGCTGCTGGATTACGGCTGCACTGTAAACGCCGCCGCCCTGACCGAACCCGCAAGGGCGGCGCTGGGCGCGGCGGACGAGAGCGCGGCGGTGGATGTGCCCTTCACGGTGCAATTTTTGGATGATGCCACCTACCAAAGCTACGTCCAAGCGGCGGGCCTGCCGGAGGCGGACTACACCGGCGCGGGCGGCAAGCTGATTGCCATAGCCAAGCTGTACAACGACACCGAACGGTTGCAGGAGGTGGAGGCGTGCGACGATTTGTTTGCCGACCAAAACGTCACCGTGACGGCAACGCCGCAGCTGGCCGAGGGCGAAGCGGCCCCCGCCCCACAAAAGCTGGATTTGACGATCGTGCAACTGGTTATGCCGGACAGCATCCCAAAAATCGACGCCCCGGTGGCCGCGCCAAAGCCCTATGTGTTTCAGGTGTTGGCCCCGTGGTCACGCAGGGCCGAGCTGGCCGTGCCGGGGGCGGCACTGCACGGCAAGGGGATGACCTTCAGCTCCGAAAACCCGGCCCAGACGATGAAAGTGCTGCAAACGCTGCTAGCTAGTACCCCCACCACCGCCGACTGCAACTTGTGGCACCTCTCCAAAATAATGGACGATAACAACAACATGATTTTTATCGCCAACGTTTTTGCCAATACCTTTGTGGCCATGATCTCGCTGATTGCGGTGGCGAACGTCTTTAACACCATCTCCACCAACATCAAGCTGCGGCGGCGGGAGCTTGCGATGTTCCGCTCGGTCGGGATGTCGGAGCGGTCCTTCCGCAAAATGATGAACTTTGAATGCCTGTTCTACGGCCTGCGGGCGCTGGCGTGGGGGCTGCCGCTCTCCGCCGTCGCGGCGTGGCTGGTCTACAAGGCGCTCTTTATAGGCGGGGCCGAAGCGATTGATTTTGTATTCCCGTGGCGCAGTATGCTGGTGAGCACGCTCGGTGTTTTCACCATCGTTTTCATCACCATGCTCTACGCCACCGATAAGATTAAAAAAGAAAATATCATCGACGCCCTGCGGGACGATATGGCCTAATGCCCGTGGCACGCCAACTGCCCGCAGCACGCCCTGCAAAACCGGCACAAGAATTTTGGCGGTATTGGCCCCCTGTGCTTGACTTTTGCACCGGGTTTTGGTAAAATGCTAAGGCAATCGTTTAGAGGGCTGCTCCGTTCGCACAGGATGGCGTATGCTGGTAGCCGCAATTAAAGGTTGTGATGAGCGCATAGATACAAACTATGGCTCCCGTAATCATAATCGAGAAAGAGGTGAATCGCAATGAAAGAAGGCATCCATCCGAAGTATATGGACTGCACCATCACCTGCGCCTGCGGCACCGTGATCCATACCCGTGCTACCCGCCCGGAGATCCGTGTTGAAGTTTGCAGCAAGTGCCACCCGTTCTACACCGGTAAGCAGAAGCTTATTGATGCAGGCGGCCGTGTGGACCGTTTCAAGCGCCGTTACGGCATGGCCGGCAAATAATTGCCGCGTTAAAACAACCTATCAAAAAGGCGGTTTGGAAACAAGCCGCCTTTTTTGTTATATTGCAAAAGGGGGGCGTATGATGGACGATTATCGCACCATTGCGGGTATTGCAACTGCCACCTATGAGGAAAAACGAAGCAAATTTATAGCCAGTGCCGCTTTTGCCGATACCGAGGAGAAGGCCCTGGCCCACCTTGCCGCCGTGCGCGCCGCCAACCGCACGGCACGGCATAACGTGTACGCCTACTGCCTGCGGGAGGGTGGGCGCACCCGCTATTCCGATGATGGCGAGCCTGCCAAAACGGCGGGCACCCCCGTGCTGGAGGCTATTGGCCATGCGGGGCTGTGTGATGTGGTGGTGGTGGTTACTCGGTATTTTGGCGGGGTGCTGCTGGGCACCGGGGGGCTGGTGCGGGCGTATACCGCAGCGGCGGCAGGTGCACTTGCGGCGGCGGCGGTGGTTACGGTGCGCCAGGTGGTGGATTGCACCGCCCGGCTGCCCTACCCACTGTTTGAGCCGGTGCAGCGCCTAGCCACCCAAGCCGGGGCCGTGGTGGCCCCGCCCGAATACGCCGAGCAGGTTACTTTGCGCTGGCGGCAACCGGCAGGGGAGGAAGTGGCGCTTTGCCGGGCGGTATCCGAACTTTCCCGCGGGGAAATTACAGTAACGGTATCGCCGCCCCACTATGCGCCCTTTGGCGGCTAGAAAAGCGGGAAATTGTTAAAATTTTGAAAAACCTCCACAAAAAGAAGTGTTTACGGGTCTTTTGTCGTATTTACTATATAGAGGCTTTGCGCGGTAGCGGCTTTTGCGGCACGTGGCAACAGAGCCACCGGTGAAACACGCCGTTTTGGCGTTGCCGCCTTTTGGGCTTTCTCAAAAAATAATAAAAACGAAAAACGAAAAACGGCAAGAAAGGGGTGGAGCGATGACCATACGTGAAAATACCCAGCAGATAGAACGGCTGGTTTTGGGCCCTTATGCGGCCTTGAGCCAAAATAGCCGGGGCCGCAGCCGCCCCGAGCAGGAGGACGATTTGCGCACCTGCTACCAGCGGGACCGGGACAGGATCATCCACTGCAAGGCGTTCCGGCGGCTCAAACAAAAAACGCAGGTGTTTTTGTCCCCCGAGGGCGACCATTACCGCACCCGGCTGACCCATACCCTGGAGGTTGCGCAGATTGCCCGGACGATTGCCCGGGCGCTGCGCCTGAACGAGGATTTGACTGAGGCCATTGCCCTGGGGCACGACCTTGGCCATACCCCGTTTGGCCATGCGGGGGAGCGGGCGCTCAATAAGCTCTGCCCGGGCGGTTTCTCGCATTACCGGCAAAGCCTGCGGGTGGTGGATACCCTTGAAAAAAACGGCGCGGGGCTGAACCTATCGTGGGAGGTGCGCAACGGCATCATCACCCACACCAAGGGGGCCTGGGCCCGCACCATGGAGGGCAAAACCGTGCGTGTGTCCGACCATATCGCGTTTTTAAACCATGATATTGAGGATGCCATCTCGGCCGGGGTGCTGGATGCGGGCGCTTTGCCCGGCGAGGCAGTGGCCGTGCTGGGGAAAAGCAAATCCGCCCGCATCACCACCATGATTACCGATTTGGTGGCCCACAGCGGCAACGGCACCATGCAGTTTTCGCCCGAGGTGGAGGCCGCCTACACCACCTTAAAAGATTTTATGTACAGCACCGTGTATGTGGATAAAAACGCCAAGCGGGAAGAAAAAAAGGTGGACGGGCTGGTGGCCGCTTTGTACGAGCATCTTTCGAGCGACCCTGCCCTGATGCCCAACCTGTATATGCAGGTGGCCTACAGCGAAGGGGTTGACC
This sequence comes from Gemmiger sp., assembly GCA_028710135.1. Classification (GTDB taxonomy): domain Bacteria; phylum Bacillota; class Clostridia; order Oscillospirales; family Ruminococcaceae; genus Gemmiger. Next base: position 9,288 of record JAQUSS010000100.1, read on the forward strand.
GCGCCGTGGCCGATTACATTAGCGGGATGAGTGATGAATTTGCTACCCGCCTGTTTGAGGAGTTATTTGTGCCGCAAAAGTGGCATATCGTATAATCGTTTGTTGCCTTTGGCGGGCACGCTGCCCCACAGGGCATAAAGGAGGTGTGGAAAACCATGATACCCCAGGAATATATCCAGGAGGTTGTGCGCCGCAACGATATTACCGAGGTGGTGCGCCAGTATGTGCAGCTGCGGGGGCATGGGCGCACCTGCACCGGGCTTTGCCCCTTCCACTCGGAAAAAACACCGTCCT
>JAQUSS010000101.1 GCA_028710135.1 Gemmiger sp.
ACTGCTTTTGCAATCATTTTTTGACTACTATCAATACCAAGAATTTCAGTAGCTCCCATTTGTGCGGCATATTTGCAATGCCAACCGTAACCACATCCTAAATCCAAAACTTTTTTTCCCTGTAATTTAGGGAATAACGGTTGCAACTGATGCCACTCTCCAGCAGCTTTCAGACCATCTTTGCTTCTTCCCATTTCCGCATATGCGGCAAAAAATTCACTATTATCGTAAATATTTCTCATTGATAATTACCTCCACAACTTCCGATTTGTATTTCTGTTTGTTTTAAAAATGGGCAATCCCGATTGGAATTGCCCACTCTTTGTACTAATTATGCGATTTTTTCTTGCTTGCACCGATTTCTGCATCAATTGATGTAAGTTTGATGTAAATCGCTGTTTTTTCAGTTTTTTATCAAATGAAGTACGTCCCGTTTATTTTGTAAAACGGTACATCTTTACATCATCTTAATAGAGCTTTGCACCTGCTGGAATGTGGTCATCAACCATCAGAAGGTTCAGTCCTTCGTGACCGTCTTCCTCGTGTACTGCTGAAATCAGCATACCTTCGGAATCAATTCCCATCATCTTTCTTGGTGGCAGGTTCACGATAGCGATTGCTGTCTTACCAACCAGTTCTTCCGGCTCGTAATACTCGTGAATACCGCTTAAAATCACACGGTCTTTGCGTTCTCCGTCATCTAATGTAAACTTCAGAAGCTTCTTTGATTTCGGTACTGCTTCACAAGCTAAAATCTTAACTGCACGGAAATCAGATTTTGCAAATGTATCGAAATCTACCATTTCTTCAAAGATTGGCTCAATCTTCACATTGGAGAAATCAATCTTTTCAGACTCAGTTTTTACATTTTTTTCAGGTGCTTCAGAAGCTGTATTATTTACATCATTTTTCTTATTTACACCATCTAAGGGCTTCATTGTCGGGAACAACAACACATCGCGGATGGAGGCCGAATCGGTCAGCAGCATCACCAAACGGTCGATGCCAAAACCCAGGCCGCCCGTGGGGGGCAGGCCGTATTCCAGCGCGGTGATATAATCGTAATCCACCTCGCAGGTGGAGGTTGGCTCGGCGGCCTTGCGGGCAGCCACCTGGGCCTCAAACCGCTGCTTTTGGTCAAGCGGGTCGTTCAGCTCGCTGAAGGCGTTGCCAAACTCGGTGCCATTGATGAAATACTCAAACCGCTCCACATAACCGGGGTGGTCGGGGCTGCGCTTGGCAAGGGGGCTGCCCTCCACCGGGTACTGGTAGATGAAGGTGGGCTGAATCAACTTATCCTCCACAAAGGCATCGAAAAATTCGGTCAGCACCACGCCCTTGGTGGCATCGGCAGGCACGGGCACATGGTGCGCGGCGGCGGCAGCGCGGGCCTGCTCGTCGGTTTCCCAGGCTTCGGGGTCAACCCCGGCGTACTTTTGCACGGCCTGGGCCATGGTCAGCCTATCCCAGTGGCCCATATCAATCTGCTGGCCCTGGTACGGGATGACCATGCTGCCGCAAATATTTTGGGCAAGCTGCTTGTACAGCTCCTCCACCAAATCCATCATACCGTGGAAATCGGTGTAGGCCTGGTACAGCTCAATGGTGGTAAATTCGGGGTTATGCTTGGGGTCCATCCCCTCGTTGCGGAAAATGCGCCCAACCTCATACACACGGTCGAACCCGCCCACAATCAGCCGCTTTAGGTACAGCTCGGTTTCAATGCGCAGGTACATATCCATGCCCAGGGTGTTGTGGTGGGTGATGAACGGGCGGGCCGATGCGCCAATTTCCATGGGGGTCAAAATGGGGGTATCCACCTCCAAAAAGCCCTTGGCATCCAGGTAGGCGCGTATTTCGCGCAGGATGTTGCTGCGCTTTACAAAGGTATCCTTCACCTCGGGGTTCACAATCAAATCCACATAGCGCTGGCGGTAGCGGGTTTCGCGGTCGGTTAGGCCATGGAATTTTTCGGGCAGGGGCAGCAGGCTTTTGGCAAGCAGGGTCAGCTCCTGCACCCGCACGCTCAGTTCGCCCATTTTGGTGCGGAAAACCTCGCCCTTGCAGCCAATCATATCGCCCATATCCAGCTTTTTGAAGGCCGCGTAGGCTTCCTCGCCCAACAAATCGCGCTTGACGAAAATTTGGATATCGCCCTTGGCATCCCGCAGGTGGGCAAAGCTTGCCTTGCCCATCACCCGCTTGGACATCATCCGCCCGGCCAGGCTTACAATTTTGCCGGTATCGCTCTCGGCGGGCAGGTCAGCAAACTCGCCCTTTAAATCGGCCGAAAAAGCATCCTGCGGGTATTTTGTCAACACAAAGGGGTCGTTCCCGGCGGCTTTCAGGTCGGCCAGCTTTTGACGGCGAACGGCAGCCAGCTGGCTAACGTCCTGCTCGGGGGCTTCGGTTTTGGCGTTCTGGTGGGGGGTGTTTTGTTCCATGGCGCATTCTCCTACTTCTACGTATTACCAATTTCTTACAAATTTTACAAAATTTCAGGGATATCAAAATTCGGCCCCGCCGAAAACTACGGCGGAGCCGCGCATTGCGGTTGCTGCGGGGGTTAGCGGGTGCGGCATACTTCCAGCACCTGGTAGGTAAGCATGCTGCCGTTGGGCAGGGTAATTTCCACTTTATCGCCCACCTTGTGGCCAACTAGGGCCGCGCCAACCGGGCTTTCATCGCTGATGCGGTTATTATCTACATCGGCCTCGGTGGAGCCGGTGATATCGTACTCCTCGGCATCCTCGGGGTCATCGCCCTCGGCCAAAATTTTAACGTGCATACCAATCGACGCTGTATCGGAAGATAATTCGCTATCATCAATCACACGCGCCAATTTTAGCGTTGCTTCCAAATCGGCAATGCGGGCCTCCACAATGGCCTGCTCCTCCTTGGCGGCATCGTACTCGGCATTTTCCGAAAGGTCACCATAGCCGCGGGCAACCTTGATTTTATCGGCAACTTCTTTGCGCTTGATGGTGCGCAGGTTGTCAAGATCAACCTCCAGTTTTTTTAACCCCTCGTGGGTTACAATTACTTCTTTCGGCATAGCTGGTTCTCCTTAACAGTAAAAGTTGTGCGGCCTAGCTAGGCCGCACTGATTAAGATATTATACGTTCAATTTGTGTCGTTGTCAAGTGTTTTTGTGGCCAAAGGGCGGCACTTGCCCCCGCGCGCCACAAAAGGCGGGCGCCCCGCTGCCGCTTTGGCAGCAAAGGCACCCGCCGGGTTTTGTGGCTTTGGTTTTGTAAACCTAGGGTTTTGGGGCGGTTTTTATTTTAGTGTGCCGCGCAATCAGCCCTCGTCCTCGGCCATATTGCCAAGGGCCTTGGCCTGCTCCACCACCTTGCTTTCCAGCATGGGGGGCAGTGGCTCGTACCGCACAAAATCGAAGCTGAACCAGCCGCGCCCTTGGGTAAGCTGGCGGATAAAGGTGGTAAAATCTTGCATTTCGGCCATGGGTACCTCGGCCTCCACCACCTGCAAGCTATCCTCGTCGGGGTTCATGCCCAGCACCCGGCCCCGGCGCTTGGTTACCTCGCCCATCACATCGCCGGTGTTATCGGCCGGCACATGGGCGCGCAGGGTGCCCACCGGCTCCAGCAGGGCGGGGCTTGCCTGGGGCATGGCGGCCTTGTAGGCCAGCTTGGCCGCCATCACAAAGGCCATCTCGCTGGAATCCACGGGGTGGTAGCTGCCATCGGTAAGGGTGGCTTTTAGCCCCACCACCGGGTAGCCGGCCAGTATCCCCTTTTGGGCCGCAAGGCGCAGCCCCTTTTCCACCGCCGGGAAGAAGTTGCGGGGCACGCTGCCGCCAAACACCTTCTCCTCAAACACCATTTCCTCGCTATCGCAGGGCTCAAACTCCACCCAAACATCGCCAAACTGGCCATGGCCGCCGGTCTGCTTTTTGTGGCGGCCCTGCGCCTTCACCTTTTTGCGGATGGATTCGCGGTAGGCAACGCGGGGTGCTTCCAGCGATACCTCCACCCCAAATTTATTTTTCAGCTTTGCCACCGCAACCTCCAGGTGTTGGGTGCCAAGGCCGCTTAAAATTTGCTGTTTGGTTTCAGGGTCAATGGCAAAGCCAATGCTGGGGTCCTCCTCCATCAGGCGGGCCAGCGCGCCCGAAACCTTGCCCTCGTCCCCTTTTTTGGTTACGGTAAGGGCCATGTGGCAGCACGCCTTGGGGAAGGCCGGGGCCGGCAGGGTAAGTACCCGCGCGGGGTCGCACAGGGTATCGCCGGTTTTGGCGGCGGTCAGCTTGGCCACCGCGCCGATATCCCCTGCCCCCAGCGAGGGGATTTCCGTCTGCTTTTTGCCGCAAACCAGCAGCAGCTTGCCCAGCCGCTCGGGCTGGCCGGTGCGGGCGTTCACCACATTGCTGGCCGAGGTCAGCTTGCCGCCATACACTTTAATAAAGCTCAACTTGCCCACAAAGGGGTCTGCCACCGTTTTGAACACATAGGCGCAGGTGGGGGCGGCAGGGTCGGCGGTAAGGGCCACCGTCGCGCCGTTTTTATCGGTGGCGGTGGCGGCGGCGGTATCCCCGGCAGGCAGCAGCTCCTTCATATTATAAAGCAGCATATCCAGCGCCTGCTGGTTGACGGCACTGCCGCAGAACACCGGGGTAATTTGCCCGGTGCGCACCCCGGCTGCCATGCCGGCAACCACTTCCTCGGTGGTAAACTCCTCCCCCGAGAAAAACTTTTCCATGAGTCCTTCATCGGTTTCGGCAATGGCCTCGTTCATGGCTTCAATCAGGCCGTCAAACCGGTGGCCGATATCGGGCACTTCAATTTGCAGCTGCTTGCCGCTCTCGTACTTAAAGGCTTTTTTGCTGAACAGGTTGATGTAGGCGATGGTGCCATCGTCCAAACGGGCGGGCACCACGCAGGGGCAGATAGTGGGGCCGAATTTAATTTTCAGCTGCTCCAAAATTTTGAAATAATCGGCATTTTCAAGGTCCATCTTGCCCACAAAAACCATCCGGGCCTTGTTGGCCTTGGCCGCCATGTGGTAGGCTTTTTCGGCCCCCACCGTAACGCCCGAGCGGCCCGAAACACAAATCAGCACGCTCTCGGCGGCGGCAAGCCCCTCGTGCTGGCCCGATTCAAAATCGAACAGGCCGGGGGTATCAATCAGGTTATATTTGGTGCCCTGGCATTCCACCGGCACCACGCTGGCATTCAGCGAAGCCTTGCGGCGGATTTCTTCGGGGTCAAAATCGCTGGCGGTGGTGCCATCCTCCACCCGGCCCATGCGTTCCAGCACGCCACTTAGGTAGAGTAAACCCTCCACCAGGGTGGTTTTGCCGCAGCCGGCGTGCCCGGCCACAAAAATATTGCGGATATCCTTGCCTGTGTATTCCATTATCTCACTAACCTCTTTTCGCACCGGGCCGTTAGGCGTTGTTGGGGCGGTTTGCCCCCCGGCGTTAACTTGTGGAAGCACGGCCCCAACCGCCCCGGCACAGCGGGGGCTATTTTTGTAGGCCGCGCTTCCTTATAGTTCTACTTTACCACAGTTTTTCAAGATATTAAACAGTTTTCTACAATTTTTAAGTAAAAGTTTTGTGCAACTGTTTGGTCAATGTGTCAAATGTTTCAGCTTTTTGGCCTTTGCGCCGGGTTTGCCCGGCGGTTTTGGCAGCCCGCCACAGCCCACGCCCCCGTCAGCTTCGCTCTAGCCGCATGGCAATCACCGTGATGTCATCCCGCCGGGTGGGGGCGCGGCGCAGTGCGGAATCTGCCAGCACATCGGCAATTTGGGCCGGGGTGTGGCCCAGCCGCGCGCAAAGCTGTAGCTGCTGCAATATCCAGCTTGTGCCATCGCACAGCACGCCATCCGATACCAGCACCATCAAATCGCCCACGCAAAGGCCAAAGCTGCTGGTGCGCCCCACCACCGAATCCAAAATGCCCATGGGCAGGCTGGCCCCCTCCATCATCCGGGGCACCCCGTCCCGCACCAAAAAGCTGGGCGCGGCCCCGGCCTTGAACAGCCCGGCCCGCCCGGTAAAAAGGTCCACCGTTAAAAGGTCCAGCGTTGCGCCCGATTCCTGCTCGGCGTTTTTTAGCCCCATGGCAACGTTCACCAGCCGGGCGGCGCTCTCGGCGGCAAAGCCCGCCCGCAGCAGCTGCCCTGTCAGCCGGGCGGCAAGCTGGCCATCCACGGCGGCGGCCTTGCCGGTGCCCATGCCATCGCATAGCAGCATCTGGGCGCGGCCCGCGGCATCGCAAAAGCGGTCAGTCGCATCGCCGCTCACCTCCTCGGCAGGGCGGCTTGCCTCCCCAAACACCGGGCGGTAAAGCGGGCGCTCCCCAAAGCCGAGCATGGTTACGGTGCGGCAGTTGGTGATATCGGGGGCCGAAAAATCGTGCCGGCAGATGCGGCTTACCTCGGCGGTAAGGGCCTTGAGCTCATCTTGCGAAAACGCCGTGCGGGCCACGTAACGTTGGCGGTGGTGCGCCCCGCCACATCGCTGGTAACGCTGCATTCCAGCGCATCCAGCCCAATGGAAGCAAACAGCTGGGCCACCCGGCTCTCCTTGCGGGGGTCGGGCAGGCCGCTTTGGCCCAGCCGGGCCGCCAACTGCGCCAAGGCACTTGCCATGGCGCTGTACTGTTCGGTCAGCGCGGTGCGCAGGGTGGCAGCCCGGGCGCGGCTTTGGCGGCGGCTGCGCCAAAGCCGGTAGCCACGGTTCACCGCCCCGCAAAGGTCGCTGGGGTGGGTGCAAACGGTAAGCGGACCGGGCAGCTGCTCCACCGCCACCGCGCCCTTACTCTCCAGCGTTTCTTTTAACTGATACAGCCCATCCATGGCGGTGGAGTAGCCGCGTATCCAGCATTTTTCCCGCCGGGTACATTCCTGGCAGACCTGGCGGGCGGCAAATTCCACCACAAAATCAAAATTTTCGCCTTTGGGGGGCAGCTGGCGCTCGCATACGGCGTTGACGGTGCGGGCAATATCCGAAAGGGTATCGGCCACGCCTGCAAGCCGCCGCGCCGCGCCGGAAAGCCCCTGTGCCTCCACTGTGGGGGCAGGCGGCGGAAAAATATCCCGCAGCAGCCGGGCGGGCATCAGCAAAAAAAGGAGCAGCCCACAGCCCGCCCCGGCCACCAGCTCCACCGCGCCCGCAAAGCCGGGGGCGGAGAGTGCCCCCAGCGCGCAGCCCGCCAAAAACACCCCGGCGCAGCGCCAACGCTCCCCGGCGCAAAGGGCCGATGCCCCCACCACCCCCAGCGATACCGCCAGCGCCGCATAGCACAGCGTGGGGCTTGCCGCCGTGAAGGCCGCCGCCAGGGCCACCGCCAGCACGGCGGTTTGCTCCAGGCTGCCCGCATAGGCAGCGCAAAGCCCGGCCAGGGCCATAAGGGCAAGCCCCGGCGCAAAGCCGTACAGCGCAAACTGTTGGCTGCCCGCCACCAGCATGGTTAGCCACAGGCCAATGCCGCGGGGCTTATCCACCGGCATGGCCTGGATGGCCGCCCCAAAGCCAACCGCCAGCACCGCGGTGCAAAGGATGGCCGCGTTTTGGGCGGTGGTAACCCCAAAGCCAAACCCGGCGGCGGCTTGCTCCACCAGCAGGGTGCCGCTGCCCGCCGCCGCGCCCACCCAAAAGCGGCCCCGGCTTAACCGGCGGCCCAGCAGGGTGGCCAGCAGCGCACCGGCCAGCATAATGGCTTGCTGGGCGGGCACAAATAGCAGCCCGCCCACCAGCGCGCCCACCGCCGCCGCCAGGGCATACCCGGGCAGGCAGCCCATGGCCATGGCAAGGCCAAAGGGGGTGGCACCCCCGTAAACCTGGGCAGCACCCAGCACCAGCCCCACGCAGGCGGCCACCCCCTGCCAGGCCAGGGCGCTGCCCCGCAAGCTGGGGCGCAGCGCCCCCAAGGCGGGCAGCGGGGGGGCGGTATGTATGGTTTTGGCAGCCCCCTCCGGCGTGGCGGGCGGCGCGGGTGGCGGCGCTTGGGGCGCGGTGGCGGTGTGGGTGGTGGCTTCGGCAGATGTTAGGTTTGGCATGGCAATTCCTCCCGGCTGGCAATTGGCCGCCCCGGCGCTGCCCCCATGGCAGTACCCCCGCAGGCGGTGGGTTGTAAAGCCGAGTATACCCCCGCCGCCGTGCGCTTTTTGGCGCGGACAATAGAAACCCCAAAACCAGACCACACCTTGCAAAACAACCCTGCAAGGGCAAAAAAAGGTGGGGCTTTTACGGCGTGCCACCCTTTCGGCCAAAAAAATTTGTATTTTTTCAAAAAAGGGGTTGACCTTTACGCTGCGTAAGGGTTTATCCTATAGGCAAGGGAGGTGAACAACACGAAACAGCAAACCGAATACACCGTGCAGGCCTTGGCCAAGCTTTCGGGGGTAAGCAGCCGCACCCTGCGCTACTACGATGGCCTGGGCCTGCTATCCCCCGCCCGCCTGGCCGAGAACGGCTACCGCCTCTACGGCACCGCGGAGGTTGACCGGCTACAGCAAATTTTATTTTACCGGGAGATGGGGGTACCGCTAAAAACCATCGCCCAACTGCTGGATGCCCCCGGTTACGACCGTGCCGCCGCTTTGCGCGGCCACCTGAAGGCCCTGCAAGCCGAGCAAGCCCGCCTGGCGGTGCTTGCCCAAAACCTGGCCGCCACCCTGCACACACTGGAAGGAGAACAAACCATGCAAGACACCGAGAAATTTAAGGGTTTTAAGGCCCAAATGCTGCAACAGAACGAGGAAAAATACGGCAGCGAGCTGCGCCAAAAATACGGCGAAGCCACCGTGAACGCCACCAACGCCAAGGTAGCGGGGATGAGCGAGCAGGCCTGGCAAAAAGCCGAAGCCCTGCGCACCACCCTGGAGGCCGAGCTGAAAGCCCTTGCCCCCACGGCTGACCCCGCCGGGGAGGCCGCCCAGGCCCTGTGCGCCCTGCACCGGCAGTGGCTGTGCTGCTACTGGGCCGATGGCATGTACACCCGGCAGGCCCACGCCGCCCTGGGGCAGGGGTACCTGGCCGACGAGCGGTTTAAAGCCTATTACGATGCCATTGTGCCCGGCGGCACCGCCTTTTTGGCCGCCGCCCTGGCGGTATATGCCAACACCGAATGCCCCGAATAAACGCCAAAAAGCGCAAAGCCCCGCAGCCGGGCGGCAAGCATATCACTTGCCGCCCGGCTGCGGGGTTGCTGTTTTTTTGAAAGGCTGCCTGCCCCTGCCCCTGCCCCTGCCCCTGCCCCTGCCCCTGCCCCTGCCCCTGCCCCTGCCGGGGGCCAGCGGGCTTTGGCATTTTATTATTGCCCGGGTTCCCCCTCGGCGTGGGGCAGGGCGGCATAGTCGCGGTCAATGGTAATTTGGCACTGGCAGCGGGGGTAGCGCTGCTGCACCAGCCGGGTAATGCTTTGGCGCAAATCGGCATCCTCCACGGGGAAATCCCGCGGGGCCACACAGTCAAACACCAGGCTTGTTTTTTCGCCACTCTCCCGCCCGCCGGGGATGATGCAAAAATCGTGGACGGTAAGCCGTGGGTCAATTTGCTGCACCTGTTGGCGAATCCACG
>JAQUSS010000102.1 GCA_028710135.1 Gemmiger sp.
AAAATAGCAATCTGTGCCATTTCCATGTATTACGGTAACATCATCGTGGATAAATATTGTAGGATGCCGGACCATGTTCCTATCATTGTATTGTTGATGCCCCACGAGAGCGGGCGGATGATATCCTCCCCTACGATGTCGGTGTCCATGGATTCAATGAAACGATGGGTATTGCCAGGTTTGGCAATACATTGACAAAAACCCAGCGTGGATGTGGAATGTCGGTGCCCATGGATTCAATGGGGTGTGCCGGTAACCATAGGTTCAATAATCGCATTTTGTGCAACCGAATTTTGGGGAAGGTGCAACGCGAGCAGGGGCTACCCCACGTAGCGGTGGGTGCGCCGGTACTCCCGGGGGGAGGCCCCGTACCGGGTTTTAAACGCGCGGTTAAAGCTGCGCTGGCTCTCGTACCCGGCATCGTTCCAAATATCGGTGATGGGGGCATCGGTGGAGCACAGGGCCGAGATGGCGGCGTTTAACCGGCATTCGTTCAGGTATTGGGGCAAGCTTAACCCAATGCGGGAGGAAAAAAGGCGGGATAAATAGTATTTGCTTACGGAAAAATGCGCGGCCAATTCATCCAGCGAAAGTGGCTCCCGAAAATGCTCGCCCAGGTAGGCCATAAGCTGGGAGATAATGCCCGGCGCATCCTCCACGTTGTTCTTTTTTAATTCCAGGCAGGGCAGCGCCCGGGCAAGCAGCAGCTGCACCAGCGCCTGCACCACATAGCCATCGTTGGCACCCTGGTATTCCCGCCGCAGGGCCTCAATGGCCCAGGGAATATCGGGGTGCAGCTGCGCCGCCCGCAAAATGGGGCAGGCCGGGTGGTGGGCCATCAAAACGGCGGAGAAGGGGCCGGCATCGTTGGGTGGGTCAATCAGCAGGGTAAAGCTGGCCGCCGGGGTGTTGAAGCTGTGTACGGTATTGGGGAAAATCAGGGCCAAATCGCCCGTTCCAAGGTGATAGCTATGCCGCCCAACCGAGAGGGAAAACCCATCCGAATGGGCGTAGATGAGCTCAATGCCATGGTGTAGGTGGGGCGGGAACACCAGCGAGCGCCCCTGCCCAATGCTGAAAACATCCTTCTTTTCATAAAACGGAAGCATACGCGCCCCCTCCTGTGGGGCCAAAACAAACCACCTAAAAACAAAGCGCGGCCAAGGCAAACGGGCAAAGTTTCCGCTGCCCTTGGCGGGGGCAGGTTCCCGGGCAGTTTGCTAAAAAAAGTAGGCAATAAATGGCCAGTCCTGGCCAGGATTTGACTATCATTATAAATACTCTCCTGCTATATTGTAAAGAACATATGTGAAATATTTCTAAAAAACTGCCATTCCAGCGCTTTTTGGGGCGCAGCGGCAATTCTGCGGGGTATTTTGCAAAACAAAAAAATAAAGCTGAAAAGCAAAGGACAAAAAGGAGAAAAATTATGCAACAATTGGGATGGCTCGCCGCCTGCATGAAGGGCAAGCGACGATGGTTTTGGACGGCGATGGCGCTGGCGGTGGCAGCCTCCGCGCTTTGTATTGTATTCCCCTTCATCACCCAGCAAATTACCGACCGTGTGCTGGTGGGCAAGCCCCAGCCGGATGGCACGGTGGTGCGCCAAACCGAGCTGCTGGGCGGGCTGATTGCCCTGATGCTGGGGGCGCAGCTTTTGCGCTCCTGCTTGCGGTACATCCGCACCCTGCTGCTTGAAAATGTATCGCAAAATGTGCAGCAGGGGATACGCCACCACCTGTACGAGGTACTAAGCCGGGAGGATACCGCCTTCTATGGCCGCTGCCGGGTGGGCGATTTGATGACCCGCCTTACCGGCGATTTGGATATGGTGCGCCATACCATTGCCTGGATATCCTTCAGCGTGGTGGAAAGCGCCACCCTGTTCATCTTTTCCATGCTCTACCTTTTAACCGTGAATGCCGCCCTCACCGGCTTTTTGCTGTTGGTCAGCCCGGTTATTTTGGTGTGCGCCTACGTATTTTCCCGCACGGTTTACCCCAAATATGTGAAGCTGCGCGAAAAACTATCCCGGATGAACTCGGTAGCGCAGGAAAATATTGAGGGCAACAAAACCGTCCGCGCGTTTGTGCGCGAGGATTACGAAAACCAAAAATTTGATACCTGCAACGAGGAATTTCGCACCGCCAACCTGGCGGCAAACTTCCACTGGCTAAAATTTTACCCGGTGATTGAGGGCTGCGCCCAGGCCATGGGCTTTCTGGTTGTGCTGGTGGGCGGGCTGTTTATTATGGAAGGCCGGATGACCGCCGGGGATTTGGCCGCTTTCTCGCTGATGGCTTGGGGCCTTTCGGAACCGATGCGGGCGCTGGGCACCTATCTGAACGATTTCCAGCGCTTTTTAACCTCCGCCAACAAAATTATCGAGATTTACTATGCCCATACCGATATTGAAAACCCGGCCAACGGCCTTACTTCGGGCGATGCGGCCGGCACCGTGGAGCTGAAGGGGGTGGGCTACGCCTACCCGCGCAGCTGTGGGCATAAAACGCTTGAGGATATCTCCTTCCGGCTGGAAAATGGCCAAACCCTTGCCTTGCTTGGCCCCACCGGCAGCGGCAAAACCACCCTGATTGATTTGATTACCCGTATGCTGGATGCCACCACGGGGGAGGTGCGGGTGGATGGCATCAATGTAAAGCAGTGGGATTTGGCCGCCCTGCGCAGCAAAATTGGGGTGGCAACCCAAAAGGTGATGCTTTACTCGGATACCGTGCGGGCCAACATTGCCTACAGCAACCCCGCCATGCCCGAACAAACCGTGGAGGATTCTATTTGCCTGGCAGCGGCAGGCTTTGCCCATACCCTGCCGGAGGGTACCGATACGGTAATCGGGGAGCAGGGCACCGGGCTTTCGGGCGGGCAAAAGCAACGTATTGCCCTGGCCCGCGCCCTGGCCAAAAAGCCCGAAATTTTAATTTTGGACGATACCACCTCGGCCGTGGACTTTGAAACCGAAAAGCAACTGCGGGATAATTTGCAGGCGCTGCCTTACCCCTGCACAAAAATTATTGTTGCCCAGCGCATCTCCTCGGTGCGGCAGGCAGATTGCATCTTGGTGTTAGATAAGGGCAAAATTGTGCAGCGCGGCACCCATGCCACCCTTGCCGCCGAGCCGGGCTATTACCGCGATATCTGCGAGATGCAGGGCATTGCGGATTTGCCTGCCCTGGCAGACGTAAAGGGGGTGGGATGATGGCAAAGCGGAATACCTACGGCGTGGATGAAACGCTGAAGGCCTCCTTCAACAGCACCACCATCCGCCAGAGCTTTGGGTATATCTGGCGGGAAAAACGGCTGTTTTTGCGGGCATTTTTGATGCAAAGCACAGCCATGCTGGTGGGCCTTTGCGGGCCTATGCTCTCGGCACGGGCGCTGGATGTTGCGGTGCCGGATAAAAACCTGCCCCTTTTAGCCGCCCTTTGCGGGGTGATGGCGGGGTGCATTGGGGTAAACATTTTGTTTACCACCCTCTCGGCCCGCTGCGTCAACACCATTGGGCAAAATATTGTTCGCAACCTGCGGCGAGATTTGTACGCCCACCTACAACAGCTGTCCTTCTCCTACTTTGATAGCCGCCCCCACGGCAAAATTTTGGTGCGGGTCATCAACTATGTCAACTCGGTGGCCAATATGCTTTCCAACGGGTTAATCAGCCTGTTTTTGCAGCTTTTTAACCTGGCGTTTATCCTGGTGTTTATGTTCCGGATGAGCCTTCCGCTGGCGCTGGTGGTGCTGGGCGGTGTGCCCTTTGCGCTGGGCTTTATCCTGTTTATCAAGCCGATGCAGCGCCGGGGCTGGCAGGCCTACTCCAACAAAAGCAGCAACCTCAACGCCTACCTGAACGAGAGCATCACCTGCATGAAAATTAGCCAGCTTTTTGCGCGGGAAAAATACAATACCGATGTTTACGACGACCTGTTGCAGGATGCCAAAAAGGCTTGGTACAGCGCGGTGTTGCCCTCCAACTCGGTATCGCCGGTGATTGATATGATCAGCCGGTGCGTGGTGGCGGCGCTGATGGTTTGCGGCATCTTGATGCAGCCGGCGGTCAGCTTTGGTGTGTTGATGGCCATGATCAGCTATTCCTCCCAGTTTTGGGGGCCTATCAACCAGCTTGCCAATATTTATAACGATTTTATCAACAACGTTGCCTACCTGGAGCGTATTTTTGAAACCATCAACGAGCCGGTGGAGGTTACCGATGGGCCGGGTGCCCGGGTGATGCCCGCCATCCACGGCGCGGTGGAATTTCAAGATGTTTCCTTTGGGTACGAGAAGGATATCCTGGTGCTGAAAAACGTCAGCTTCTCGGTCAAAGCAGGGGAGAGCGTGGCCCTGGTGGGGCATACCGGCAGCGGCAAAACCACCATCATCAACCTGTTAAGCCGGTTTTACAACTGCACGGCGGGGGTCGTTACCATTGATGGGCAGGATATTGCCGGGGTAACCCTGGCCTCCCTGCGGGCACAGATGGGCCTGATGATGCAGGAAAGCTTTGTGTTTACCGGCACGGTGATGGACAACCTGCGTTACGGCAACCTTACCGCCGACGATGCCACCCTGATACGTGCGGCCAAGCTGGTTTGCGCGGATGAATTTATCCAGGCGCTGCCCCAGGGGTACGCCACCGTCCTGTCGGAGGGTGGGTCGATGCTATCCCAGGGGGAAAAGCAACTGCTGGCCCTGGCAAGAACCATGGCCTCCGACCCTAAAATCTTGATTTTGGACGAGGCCACCAGCAGCGTGGATACCAAGACCGAGCGCCAATTGCAGCAGGGCATCAACAAGATGCTGCGGGGCCGCACCTCCTTTGTGGTGGCCCACCGCCTTTCCACCATCCGCGCCTGCAACAAAATTTTGTACATCCGCGATGGCGAGATTGCCGAGTGTGGCACCCACGAGGAGTTGCTTGCCCAAAAGGGGCTGTACTGGCAGCTTTGCCAGGAGCAGTAACCGGGTGCCCGGCGGGCCAAAGGCAACGCAAAAAGAAAAATCCCCCCGAATATTTAAAAAAATGGCGGCCGCACAGCTTTTACTGTGCGGCCGCCATGGCGTTTGCCGGTGCTTATACCTGAGAGAAGCCTTTGCCAAAAACCTCGTTGGTGCTGGCCGCCGAGAGAAAGGCATCCAGCGAATGCTCGTGGATGTAAACGCGCAGGCGGTCGGCCTGGCGGCGGGTCAGGGTGGTGAAGATAACGTGCTTTTTGGCGTTGGTGTAGGCGCCCCAACCCTCCACCACGGTGGCACTTTTATTTAAATCCTGGGTGATAAAATGGCAGATGGCATCGGGGTCGGTGGTGATGATGGTGATGGATTTGCAAAGGGTGATGCTTTGGATAATATCATCAATCAAGAAGGATTTTACTGTAAGCCCCACAAAAGAGTAGAGGGCTGTTTTGATATCAAAAACAAAGCAGGCGGCAACAATCATTAACAAATCGCTGACAAATAGGGCAATGCCGATATCCTTGAGGTTGGTGTATTTTTTTAGCACCATGGCCAGCACATCGGTGCCGCCGCTGGATGCCCCCATATAAAACAACAGCGCCGAGCCGATGGCCGGCAGCGCAATGGCAAACAGCAGGTCAAGCGTGGGTTCATCCGATAGTGGGGCCGATAGGGGGTATATCTTTTCAAACAGCATCAGCAGCGCCGAGAGCAGCACGCTGGCGTAGGCGGTGCTGATGGCAAACGCACGGTCCACAAACAGCCAGGCCACCACCAGCAGCACCAGGTTGGCGGCCATGGTAAAATCCCCGGCGGAAAGGGGGCAAAGCTTGGCAACCAGGGCGGCCGCACCAGTTACGCCCCCAAAGCAGAAATTGTTGGGGAATTTGAAAAAATAAACCCCGACCGCCACAATAAAAATGCTCAGGGTAATCATGCCATAATGCTTCCAGGTTTTCATAGCTGCACTTCCTGTTTCGTACATTATAATCTACTGTGATAGGAAAAAACCATAAAGGCGACTGCATCATACCACGTACCCGGCGGGAATGCAACCCCCTTTTATAAAAAATGGTTGCCAAGCGCGGTTTTTTATGGTATACTCAAAACAATATGCTATGCGTGGTTTATGAGGATAAAGACGAGGGAGTATTCTTCGTCTTTTTTTATCGGCTGCGCTTTGGCAGATTGCATAAGATTGGGCGTGCGTTTTTGTAGTGTGTGCCTAAGCAAACGGCCTAAAAGGGCCGCGTTTACCCAAGGCTTTGCTTGGGCCGTTTGTAGAGGATGCTTCCGAAAGAATGGTAGTGTAGCCCGCAGGGCAACAAGCTTTTGCCGCATGGGCGGCAAGGCGGAACCGGCGCGTTTCAGCGGCCGAACGATGTTTTTCTTTTTGGAGCATTCTCAAATCTTACGAACAACACGCCTGCCGGTTCCGGCAGGCAAAACCCGTGGCTGCCCGTGGGGCGGCTGCATCATTGGAATTGAGGCATTCATGCAAACTCTGCAAACCCAAACACCCATCACAAACTTTAGCGCCCTAAACCTTAGCCCCGAGCTTGCCCGGGCCGTTGCCCTGATGGGCTTTGAAACGGCCACCCCCATCCAGGCACAGGCCATCCCGGTCATTGCCTCCGGGGCAGACCTTGTCGCACGCTCCCAAACCGGCACCGGCAAAACGGTTGCCTTTGGCCTGCCCGCCATCCAGGCCGTGGATGGCAGCGAGGATAAATCCACCGTGCAGGTGCTGATTTTGTGCCCCACCCGGGAGCTTGCGCTTCAAGGTGGCGAGGAAATCCGCAAGCTGGCCCGCTTTATGCCCCAGATTAACCCGGTGGAAATTTATGGCGGTGCCCCCATTGATAAGCAGTGCATCCGCCTGCGCCGCGCCAACATGGTCATTGGCACCCCCGGCCGCATTATGGACCATATGCGCCGCAAAAGCCTGAAGCTTTCCAACCTGAAAATGATTGTGTTGGATGAAGCCGATGAGATGCTGAACATGGGCTTTAAGGAAGATATTGAAACCATTTTAAAGGGCATCCCGGCGCAGCACCAAACAGTGCTGTTCTCGGCCACCATGCCCCCGCCCATCATGGCGCTGACCAAGCAGTTCCAAACCGACCCCCAAATGATTGAGATTGATAAGGAACACGTCACCCTAGATAATATCCAGCAGAGCTACATTGATGTACCGCATTCCTCCAAAAAGAATGCGCTTGACCTGCTGATGCAATATTGCCACCCCCAGTGCGCCATCGTTTTCTGCAACACCAAAATTATGGCGGACGAGCTGGCCACCCACATGGAGGAAACCGGCATCCATGCCGAGGCCCTGCATGGCGATTTGCGCCAGGCACAGCGCACCGCCGTGATGCAAAGCTTTAAAGCCGGGCGCACCCAGGTGCTGGTGGCAACCGATATCGCTGCGCGGGGCATTGATGTTAGCAATGTGGAATATGTTATCAACTTTGATTTGCCCCAGAACACCGAGTATTATATCCACCGCATTGGCCGCACCGGCCGCGCCGGCAAAGCCGGCAAAACCATCACCATCTGCGGCAGCCGCCGGGAGGTAATTGCCATCCGTGGCATTGCCAGCGCGGTGAAAAGCGAAATTAACGAATTTAAGGTGCCCACGGTGGGCGAGATTCAAAAGCAGTGCACCAGCCAGCTTGGCACCGTGCTGGAGGAAGCCCTGCAAACCCGCCCGGATGCAGCTTGCCTGGCCCTTGTGGATAAGCTGGAAACCTTGGGCTACACCCCCCAGGCAATTGCAGCGGCGGCCATTGGGCTGACAGCAGCCAAAACCGCGCCCGAAATTGCCCACTTGGTGGATGTACCGGCGGCAAAGTTTGGCGGCAACCGCCCCCGCAATGCCCGCCCCCGCCCGGCCCGTACCGGCCCGGCCCGCACCGGCCAGCCCACGGCCAAGTACCCCAGCAAGCGCCGCGCCGGTTGATGCCGGGGCAGGCAACCACCGCACCTTAACCAAAAATTTTGCCCGCCAGCGCCCAAAAAGCGTTGGCGGGCTTTTTGGGCGGATTTTATAAAAAAATTCGTTTTTTTGTCCCCCAAGCTGCCCGGCTGCGTTATCCTGATAGAAGGACGCGCCGCTTCAACCCACCTAAAAACGTAAACCAGAGAGGTGATGTGATGAACCTATTTCGTGCCGGGCGCACGAGGGAGCTAACGCTCTGCTACCGAAAAAACCGGGCGCTGCTGCTCGGCGTTGCGCAGGGCGTTTTGCGAGATAAAGCCCTTGCCGAGGATGCCGTGCAGGAGGCCTGGCTGAAGGTGGGGCGGCTGGAAACCGATAAAATTGCCGATGCAGAAAAGCTGCGCAACCTGCTGGTGATTGTGGTAAAAAACACGGCAATCAGCTTTTTGCGTGCCCGCCGCAACGAAACGCCGCTGGAATTTTCGGCACAAACCGAACTGCCGGATACCGCCCCCACCGCAGCCGAACGCGCGGAAGCGAAGGATGCCGCCGCACGCCTGCGCGGTGCCCTTGCTGCGCTGCCGGTGGCAGAGCAAGACCTGCTACTTTTGAAATATGACAATGGCCTGACGAATGCACAGATTGCACTGCTGTTGGTTTTGCCGGAGGAAACGGTGAAAAAACGAGTGCAGCGGGTACGCGCCAAGCTAAAAACCGCATGGGAGGTGCAGGAAAATGAGAGAGAACACCCTAAAGTTATGGGTCAACCAGCAGCGCAGCGCTGATAACCACAGGGATGATTTTGACCGTGCGCTTGCCGCCGCCTGCGCAGATTTGCGCCGCGAACGCCTTGCCGCGCTTGGCCCCACCCCACGCCCCCCTGCCCGCCCGCGCCGCATGGTGTTGGTGGCCGCCGCCATTGCACTTTTGTGCGCGGCGGCAGCCTACGCCGGGTGGCCAAAGCAGCGGTTGGAATACCGCGATGGTGCGCTGTACAACATGGTGCAAAACGCCCCCGCTACCGCAGCGCCGGGGCAGATGAACTTTACCTACCTGCCGGCGGGGTATACGCTGGAGTGGTTGGATGATGAACCGGAAGGCCAACACTACTGGGCGCGCATTGCCTACCGCAAAAAGGCAGCGCAGCTTATCAGTGGCAGGCCAACCACCATGCTGGGTAGCTTTACGGTTCGGCAAACCCCGCTCGAACCGTTGGTGGAACGCTACGTCAACCCGGATGGCACGCCCCTAACACAGGAAGAGGTGCAAAATATCCAGGAGAATATCGTAATCAAAGCTTCGGTACAAGAGATACAGCCGGAGGATTTGGAATGGAAAAAGGTGGTACAATGGGTTACTGCCGATGCGATGTATCAGTTTGGTTTTGCCTACACCGAGGCGGATGTGGTGGGCTATGACTACCATATCCAAGCCGATGAACCCGTGGATGCCCGCAATGCGGAAATCCTCAAGATTTTACAGGGAATTACGTCGTAAGGCGTGCGCGGCGCGGCAGGTGCTTGCACAGAAGATGCCACATCCCGGCGGTGGGGGGAAAACTAGCAGGCAAAGCTATTTTGCTGCGCGGCGCTGTACCCGCTGTGCCCTAACCAAAAAAATGCCCGCCAGCGCTTT
>JAQUSS010000103.1:0-887 GCA_028710135.1 Gemmiger sp.
TGATTGTATCGAAGGCTACCCTGGCCGAGGG
The DNA here is from genome assembly GCA_028710135.1 of Gemmiger sp. Taxonomy (GTDB): domain Bacteria; phylum Bacillota; class Clostridia; order Oscillospirales; family Ruminococcaceae; genus Gemmiger. Next base: position 32 of record JAQUSS010000103.1, read on the forward strand.
CGAGGGCGGTGCCAAGGGCCTGGTGGAGGGCCTTGGGGTACTGGCCGAGCGCGCGGCAGGCAACAAATGCCTGCGCTGCTGGAAATACGATGTTTCGGTGGGCGAGGATGCGCTTTGCCCCCGCTGCGCCAAGGTCTTGAAGAAATAATATCGCTTTTACGGCGGTGCTTACATTCGGTTGCAAAGCACCGCTGTTTTTTGCACAAAAACGTGGAGGGTACCCGCAAAATGCTACGTAAAATTATCATTCTGCTATCGGCTGTGGGGCTGGTAGCGGTTGACCAGCTTTTAAAGTTGTGGGCTACCGCCAGCCTGCGCCCGGTGGGCAGCGCCCCGTTAATCCCCCATGTGGTGGAGCTAAACTATGTTTTGAACGATGGAATGGCCTTTTCGCTGTTAAGCGGCAAGCAGGCCTTCTTAACCATCGTCACCACCCTGGCGCTGGCCGGGATTCTCATCTACCTGCTTTTAAAGAACCCGCCCAAGCTGGAACAAGCGGCCTGGACGCTGGTGCTGGGGGGCGGCATCGGCAATTTGATTGACCGTGCCCTCAACGGCCAGGTGGTGGATTATATCAACCTGCTGTTTATGCGGTTTGCGGTTTTCAATTTTGCGGATATCTGCATCACGGTGGGGGTGGGGCTGCTTCTCCTCAGCTTGCTTTTGGAGGAGCGCCGCAACGCGAAAAATAGTAAAAACCAGGAAACAAACGATGGAAACCTTTGAACACTTTGAGCGGGTAGTGCCGCCCGAGGATGCCGGGCAGCGGCTGGATAAGTGGCTGGCCGATGCCTGCACCGCCCTCTCCCGCAATGCGTTGCAGGGGCTGATTGAAGGCGGGCAGGCGCGGTGTAAC
>JAQUSS010000103.1:897-9386 GCA_028710135.1 Gemmiger sp.
TAACGGGGCCACGGCCGAAAAAAAATACCGGCTGCGGGCGGGGGATGCGCTTTGCGTTACCCTGCCGGACCCAGAACCTGCTGCGCCGTTGGCTCAAAATATCCCCCTGGCGGTTGTTTACGAGGATGCACACCTTTTGGTGGTCGATAAGCCCAAGGGGATGGTGGTTCACCCCGCGCCCGGCAACCCGGATGGCACCCTTGTCAACGCATTGCTTTGGCACTGCGGGGGGAATTTATCCCAAATGGGTGGCCCACACCGCCCGGGGATTGTACACCGCATTGATAAGGATACCAGCGGCCTGCTGGTGGTTGCCAAGGACGATGCCACCCACCAGGGTTTGAGCGAACAGATGGGCGTGCACAGCATCCACCGGGTTTACCAGGCGGTGGTGTATGGCAACCTGAAGGAGGATGCGGGCTTTGTGGAAGCCCCCATCGGCCGCGACCCCCACGACCGCAAAAAAATGGCCGTGACCGCAGCCCACGCCAAGTATGCCTACACCGGCTGGCAGGTGCTGGAACGGTTTGGCAACTTTACCTGGGTGGCGTGCCAGCTAAAAACCGGGCGCACCCACCAGATACGGGTACACATGGCATCCATCGGCCACCCGCTGGCCGGGGACCCGGTTTATGGCCCGCGCAATGTGATAAAAAGCTTGCAGGGCCAATGCCTGCACGCAAAGGAGCTGGGCTTTGTTCACCCCATCACGGGCGAATACCTGCAATTTGATAGCCCGTTGCCCCCCTATTTTGTTGCGTACCTGGCAAAAATCAGAAAGGGAAAGGAAGTCGGAAAATGAGCATCACGCTGCGCGATTATCTTGTTTTCTGTGACATGGATAATACGCTGCTGACCGCTAAGGAGGGGGTGCCCACCTGCAACCGCACGGTCATTCATCTATTTACCTCCATGGGCGGGCGCTTTACGGTGGCAACCGGCCGCCCGCCGGAATCAATACGGGCTGCCCTAGGCGATATCCAGCTTTCGCTGCCCGCCATCTCCTGCAATGGCGCACTTTTGTACGATTTTAAATCGAACACCGTCCTTCGCCGTTCTGCCCTTGAGCAGGAGCAGGCCACCGCCGCCATCCGGGATATCCTTGAAAAGTTCCCGCAGATGGGGGTGGAGGTGATGGCCGGGGCGGGGCAGATGTATGTCATTCACCCCAACCGCTACACCCACGCCCACCAGGTGGATGAAAAACTGCCCAGTGTGGCCTGCCCGCTGGAAAATGTGCCGGACGGTTGGGTAAAAGCGGTGTTTGCCAGCGACCCCGATACCATACGCAAGCTACAGCACTACACAAAAACCCATTACTATGGGCGGGATAATTACTTTTTGCCCACCAACACCATCTATTTTGAGCTTATGCCGGCCGGGGTAAGCAAGGCCACCGGCCTGCGGGACCTTTGCACCGTTTTGGGGGATTCCCCCAAAAAGACGATTGTAATTGGAGATTACTTCAACGACCTGGAGCTGATGAAGGCGGCGGGGCACTCGGTGGCCGTAGCCAACGCCCCCGCCGAGGTAAAAAACGTGGCCGATGAGGTGACCATTTGCACCTGCCGCGATGGCGCAGTGGGGGAGTATTTGTATAAGCTGATTGCCAGCGTGGGCAAATAAACCGCCCCCTGGCAGGATGGAGGAACAAGCGATGCGCGTGAGCGATTTGATACGTGTTGAAAGTATTCTGCTCCATGCGGATGTGGCAACCATGGCCGATGCGCTCGGCATTTTGGTGGAATTGCAGGAGGCCGGGGGCCTTGTTACCAATGGCACGGCCTACTATAATGCCGTTTGCGAGCGGGAAAGTGCCGGTGGCAGCACCGCCATTGGGGAGGGGATAGCCCTGCCACACGCCAGCAACAGCGGGGTGGCGGCTACCGGGGTATCGGTGCTGGTGCTGAACCGTGGCATTGACTGGGGGGCCTACGATGGCGTGCCGGTAGATTTGATTTTTATGCTGGCGGTGCCGCCTCGCGCCCAGAGCGACCGGCTGCAAATGCTGGCAAGGCTTGTGAACCTGCTATCGGAAAATGGGCTGGCTGGGGCACTGCGCAACGCGCGCAACGCCGAAGAATTTTTGCAGCTGTTGGCCGAGGCAGAGGGGGAGCGCTTTGCTTAACCACGAAACCTGTGCAAAACGCCTAATTATAGCACTGTGTTTTGGGCAAAGTGCCAAGTTGCAGTCTGGCCAAAACTGTGTTATACTTTAAAGCGTTAAACCGGCAGAGGGAAGGCATTGCACAGCAAACGGCCTAAAACAAAGCATTTGCCAAAGTAAGTGCGGATGAATGGCGCTATGAAGGCAAACCCATAGGGGAAACACTGGGTACCCCCACGGGTTTTGCTTTACCGGGGCGGAAATCCGCCGTAGCCCTTGCGCTATGCGGCTTTTTAGGCAGTTTGATACGCCCTATGTATCGCATAGGGGCAGCAAAACCCCGTGCAGGCCTTGCCGGTTGTTGGAAAATGTATAAAGGAGATTGTTTTATGAAAAAGGCTGTTTCTATCCTGCTCGCCTGCTGCATGGCGGCGGCTCTTGCGGGTTGTGGTGCTACCGCGGCCCCCGGCACCACGGCCTCCTCGCCCGAGGCGGCTTCTACCGCCGATGCGGCAGGCACCCAAACCTACACGGTGGGCATCTGCCAGCTTGTGCAACACGCGGCGCTGGATGCCGCTACCCAGGGCTTTCAGGATGCGCTTACCGAAAAGCTGGGCGACCGTGTAACCTTTGATTTGCAAAACGCCCAGGGCGATACCGCTACCTGCGCCACGGTAATGTCGGGCTTTGTATCCTCCAAGGTGGATTTGATTATGGCCAACGCAACCGCGCCGCTTCAGGCTGCTGCTGCCGCCACCGATACCATCCCCGTGCTGGGAACTTCGGTTACCGATTATGCCACCGCTTTAGATATTGACGATTGGACGGGTACCACCGGCAAAAATATTTCCGGTACTTCGGATTTGACCCCCCTGGATGAGCAGGCCAAGATGATTCAGGAGCTGTTGCCGAATGCCAAGCAGGTTGCCATCCTGTACTGTTCGGCGGAAGCAAACTCGGTCTACCAGGCCAAAACCATCGAGGGTTACCTGGATGCGGCAGGCATTGCCTACAAAGAGTATTCCGCGGCGGATTCCAACGAGATTCAGGCGGTTACCTCCAGCGCCATTGCGGATTGTGACGCTGTGTACATCCCCACCGATAACACCATGGCTGCCAGCACCGAGATTGTCAATAACATCTGCACCCCGGCAGGCATCCCGGTAATTGCGGGCGAGGAGGGCATCTGCAAGGGCTGCGGTGTTGCCACCCTTTCCATCAGCTACTACGACCTGGGCTACAAAACCGGCGAGATGGCGTACGAGGTGCTGGTAAACGGTGCTGACCCTGCCACCATGGCGGTGGCGTATGCCCCCACCACCACCCGTGAATATATTGCCAGCCGTGCCGAGGCACTGGGCATTACAATACCGGAAAGCTATGTTGCAATTGAAGAAAACTAAAATTTAACGGCTTTTGGCCGGGGCGCAGGGCGTCCCGGCTATTTTCTGTTTGTAAATTTTGTGCGGTTGGCCGCATATTTTAGGAGGTTCCTGTTATGTTAAATCCGGCGGCGCTGTTTGGCGCACTGCCCGGTGCGGTGGCACAGGGTATTATCTGGGGCATTATGGCACTGGGCGTTTACATGACCTTTAAAATTTTGGATTTTGCGGATATGACGGTGGATGCCACCATGGCCACCGGCGGTGCCATTGGCGTTATGCTGGTAATTGCCGGGGTAAACCCGGCGCTGGCCCTGCTGTTCTCCTTTGTGGGGGGGCTGCTTTGCGGCACGGTTACGGGGCTGCTGCATACAGTGCTGGGCATCCCGTCCATCTTATCCGGCATTTTAACCCAGTTTGCGCTGTGGTCGGTCAACCTGGTAATCATGGGCAAGGCAAACACCCCGTTAAGTGTTGACAAATACCCCCTAATTGTCACTCTGCGCGATATTCCCCGTTCCATTCTCGTCAGCGGGCTGATTGCGGTGGCCGTGGTGCTGCTATTCTACTGGTACTTCGGTACCGAGCAGGGCAGCTCCATCCGGGCTACGGGTGCCAACATCGCCATGGCGCGCGCCCAAGGGGTCAACACCGATTTTATCAAGGTGCTTACCCTGGCCCTCTCCAACGGGCTGGTGGCACTCTCGGGCGGGCTGCTGGCCCAGTACCAGGGCTTTGCCGATGTCAGCATGGGGCGTGGCGCCATCGTTATCGGGCTGGCCGCCGTTGTAATTGGCGAGGTTTTGGGCACCGCCATCCTGCGCAAGCACCTTAATTTTATGGGCAGGCTGGTGTTTACCGCCTGCGGTGGCGTGGTGTATTATATCGTGCTGCAAATTGTGCTGTGGCTCCGCCTGCCCACCGATTATACCAAGATGTTTACGGCCATCATCGTGGCGGTTTTCCTCTCGGTGCCCTACCTGAAAGGGAAATACTTTAAAAAGAACCTGAAAAAGGAGGCGCAGACCCATGCTTGAAATTCTGAACGCCTGCAAAACCTTTAACGCGGGTACCGTCAACGAAAAGGTGGCCCTCAACGGCCTGGAATTAAAGCTGAACGATGGCGATTTTGTCACGGTAATTGGCGGCAACGGCGCGGGCAAATCCACCATGCTCAATGCCATCTGCGGCGTTTGGCCGCTGGATATGGGCAAAATTTTGATTGATGGTCAGGATGTAACCCGCTTGCCCGAGTATAAGCGGGCCGCCTTTTTGGGCCGCGTTTTCCAAGACCCTATGACAGGCACCGCCGCCACCATGGGCATTGACGAAAACCTGGCCATGGCCGCTCGGCGCGGTGCTTCCCGCGGGTTGGCCTGGGGCATCACCAAAAAAGAGAGCGAGGCGTATTACCGGCTGGTAAAATCGCTCGATTTGGGGCTGGAAGACCGTATGAGCAGCAAGGTTGGCCTGCTTTCGGGCGGGCAGCGCCAGGCAATCACCCTGCTGATGGCAACCCTGAAAAAGCCAAAGCTGTTGTTGCTGGATGAACATACCGCCGCGCTTGACCCCAAAACGGCGGCCAAGGTGCTGGCACTCTCGGATAAAATTGTCCATGAAAATAACCTTACCACCCTGATGATTACCCACAACATGAAGGATGCCATCAAGTATGGCAACCGCCTGATTATGATGTACGAAGGGCGGATTATTTATGATGTGCGCGGGGCGGAAAAATCGGCCCTGCACGTATCTGACCTGCTGGCACGGTTTGAGCAGGTGAGCGATGGCAGCTTTGCCAACGACCGGATGCTGCTCTCCTAAGAATCCCCTAAAAGAGGCCCTAAAAGGCCCTAAAAGTTATAGACTAAGCCATAAGCGAAGGCACAAAACCAAACAAAATTACAAACCAATGCGGCCCCGGATGGCAATTTTGCCATCCGGGGCCGCATACTTTATCGCTGTGTTACCGCCGGTTTATTTTCCGCTGCTGGCGGTGTTATAGTGGAGGGCTTCGGGGGTAAGCGCCGCGAGCACGGGCAGCATGGCAGCGGCCTCGCACCGGGCGGCAATGGGGTCCATCATCAAATAATTGCCGCATTCCGTTGCCGAGGCACCCGGAATTTCCCCCTCGTAGCTGGCCATCCAGCCGAAAGCCTGCTGAATTAAGCTTAATACCTGCGCATTGGTAAGGCCTTTTGTCAGCAGATAAAAGCCGGTTAAGCAGCCCATTGGCCCCACATAGATAACCCCGCCCGAAAAATCGCTGTTGCGGGCGTAGGTGGCAAACAGATGCTCAAGTGTATGGGCGCAGGCGGGGGATAGGTACTGCCCAGCGTTGGGCTGCTTCATCCGCACATCCCAGGTCATCACATCGCCATCCTGGCGGGAAAGGTAAACACCCGGTTGCAGGGTGGTATGGTCCACACAAAAGCTGGCAATACGTTCCATCCCAAATCCTCCTTAGGCCATCAGCTGCACAACGCCGTGCTCGCAATCCATCGAGATATTGGCACCATCCTGCAAAATGCTCATGGCGCCGCTGGCACCCACAATCACCGCTTTGCCAAGGGTCAGGCCCACAATGGCGGCGTGGCTGGTGGTGCCCGGCTCCTGCACAATCACCCCAGCGGCCTCCCGCATATAGGGCAGAAAATCGTTGGTGGTGTAGGGGGCTACCAAAATATCCCCCGGCTTCATCTTTTGGGCAGCCTCGGCGGCGGTGCGGCAGATGCAAACCCGGCCACAGGCATTCTCGTGGCCGATGCCCACCCCCGAAAGCAGGCTGTTGCCCACAAGGTGTACTTTGATCATGTTGGTGGTGCCCGAAACGCCAACGGGCACGCCCGCCGTAACCACCACCATATCGCCGGTTTTAATAAGCCCGGCAGCCAGGGCGGTTTCTACCGATTTGGTAATCAATTCGTCGGTGGAATGGGCATAGTCCATAACCAGCGGGGTGATGCCCCAGTAGGCGTTGAGCTGGCAGCGGGTGCTCTCATCCAGCACACAGGCAATAATGCGGGTTTCGGGGCGGCATTTGCTCAACAGGCGGGCGGTTTCGCCGCTTTTGGATACCGTAATGATGGCGTTGGCGTGGATATCATCGGCGGTGGTGCAGGCTGCGTGGGCCGTGGCGGCGCTGATGCTCAACCGGCCGTCATCGGTGGAAGCATGGTGTACCAGGCTATCAAAATTAGAATCGTTTTCAGCCGATTCGGCAATGGCAACCATGGCCTTGAGGGCCTCCACCGGGTGCTTGCCGGCGGCGGTTTCGCCACTCAGCATAACGGCGGTGGTGCCATCGTAAATGGCGTTGGCAACGTCGGTAATCTCGGCGCGGGTGGGGCGGGGGTTCACAATCATCGAATCCAACATCTGGGTTGCGGTAATAACCGGCTTGCCCATCACCATGGCACGGTCAATCAGCCGCTTTTGGATGGCAGGAATCTCGGCAAAAGGAATCTCAACGCCCATATCGCCACGGGCAACCATAATGCCATCGGTCACGCTCAGAATCTCGTCAATATTATTGACGCCCTCCTGGTTTTCGATTTTGGCAATGATGCGCAGGTTGGCGTTGTGCTGGCTGAGAAGATGCCGTATCTCCAAAATATCCTGAGCGCAACGGGTAAAGCTGGTCGAAATCAAATCGTACCCCTGCTCGATGCCAAACAGGATGTCCGATTTATCCTGGGCGCTCAGGTAGGGCATCGAAAGGTGTACACCAATCACATTGATGCCCTTTTTGTCTTTGATGGTACCATCGTTATCCACCGTGCAAAGGATATCGGTGTCTGTCACTTTATCGATGTGCAGGCTGATCAGCCCATCGTCCAGCATAATTTGCCCGCCCGGCACAACGTCATGGGGCAATTCCTTGTAGGTGATGGAGCAAATTTCAGCGGTACCTTCCACATTGCGGGTGGTAAGGGTGAAGGGGGCACCCGCCACCAGCTTCTCGGCGCCATTTTTAAAGTTGCCCAGCCGAATTTCAGGGCCCTTGGTATCCAGCATGGTGGCAACCGGCAGGTTTAGCTCGGTGCGCAGCGCCTTTAGCTTATCAAGGCGGCCTTTATGCTCGGCATGATCCCCGTGGGAAAAGTTGAAGCGGGCCACGTTCATCCCGTTCAGCATCAATTGGCGAAGTACGTCGCCCTGTTCAGTTGCGGGCCCAAGGGTACACACGATTTTAGTGTTGTGCATAAATGCCTCCTATATATTGATTGACGTTGTAAGTTGAAAAAATTCCGAAATTAGGCTTATTATAATACAGTTTGCCTTTTTGCACAATAGACAGTTGTTGCTTTACGACAGTTTTACAAAATTTTGCGCCCGCGGGCACCCCATAACGGGCAATTTGATTTACTTTTGCCCTGCTTTCGCGTATACTATAAGAAAATAAGAAGCAAATACGCAAACAGAAAAACAAAGGTTTCATAAAATAAAGGAGAACAAGATGGCAAAACGTGTGTTTTTAATTGTACTCGATAGCTTTGGCATCGGTGCCGAGCCGGATGCTTTTGCCTTTGGGGATGCAGGCACCAACACCCTGCGCAGCATGGTGGGCGACCCTGCCTTTAAGGCCGAAAACCTGGCCTCCTTGGGCCTTTTTGCCATGGATGGCATGGAGGCAATTCCGCACCGGCCCATCACCGCACCCCGTGGCTGCTACGCCCGCCTGCGGGAGGCCAGCGCCGGGAAAGATACCACCATCGGCCACTGGGAAATTGCGGGCCTACTGAGTGCCAACCCGCTGCCCACCTTCCCCGAAGGGTTCCCCCCGGCGCTGCTGGCGGCCTTTACCCAAAAAACCGGCTACCAGGTTCTTTGCAACAAGCCCTACTCCGGCACCGAGGTTATCCGCGATTATGGCGAGGAACACCAAAAAACAGGCGCGCTGATTGTGTATACTTCGGCCGATAGCGTATTCCAAATTGCGGCCAACGAAGCCATTGTGCCGGTGGAAAAGCTGTATGAAATCTGCCAGCAGGCACGGG
>JAQUSS010000104.1 GCA_028710135.1 Gemmiger sp.
TTATCCCCCTCGGGCGAGGGGCCGTGCCAGGTAAACACCCCCAAAAACAACCGCCGCGCCCCCAAAAAAACCCCGGCATCATGCTCCAAATAATCTAGGCAACCGGTTTTGTGGGCAAAGGGCATGGGGGTTGGCAGGTAGCGCAAAATTCCATTCATGCTGCGCTGGTGGCAAAGGATATCCACCGCCACGTTTTGGGTTTCGGGCTGCAACAGCCCGGGCCCAAGCAGGGCGGCATAAAGCCGGTACTGGTCCTCGGCGCTGGTGTAGTTGTTTTTGCCCTGGCGTATCCCCTCCCAGTCCAACATTTTGCGCTCTACCCGGGTACTTTGCAGCCCCAGGCTTTGGCAAAACGTGTTGATCTCGGCAAAGCCAAGCAGGGCCAGCAGCCGGTTGGTGGCGGTGTTATCGCTCTCGGTAATCATCCAGTAAAGCAGCTCCCACAGGGGGTAGGCGGGGCGCCGGTTTTCCGGCTCAAACACCGCCGTATCGGGCAAAATGTCGGCCTCTGCCAGCGGTATTTCCTCCGCCAGGGATAGCTGCTTTTTATCGCAAAGGGAGAGTGCGGCAAGCAGCACCGGCACTTTGATGGTGGATGCCGATACCACCTGCTCCGCCGCACGGTGGCTGTAAAGCGTGTGGGCAGGGGCATCCCCCGCCGGTAGCCACCGGGCCAGCACCGCCGTTTGGCAGGGGCAACCGGCGAGCTGCGCTTCCACGGCTGCCGCCAGCCGGCTTTCTATCGCTTCTGCTTCCTGCTCGTTTTTCACGCCTGCACCGCCTTGCGGTAACCGTCCAATTCTTTGGTGTTGCCATACACAAAATGCCCCGGCTCCACCTCCTGCCAGGTGGGGGCATCGGTGGTATAATCGTGGCAGGCAGGGTCGTAAACCAGCAGCTTTTTCTTCCGCTCGGTGATGGGGTCCGGCTGGGGGATGGCCGAGAGCAGCGCCTGGGTATACGGGTGCAGGGGGTGGGCAAAAAGCTGTTCGCTGCCCGCCAGCTCCACAATCTGCCCACGGTGAATCACCGCGATACGGTCGCATATAAAGCGAACCACCGAAAGGTCGTGGGCGATAAACAGGTAGGTAAGCCCCCGCTCCTTTTGCAGCCCCGCCAACAGGTTTAATACCTGGGCGCGGATGGAAACATCCAGGGCCGAGATGGGTTCATCCGCCACAATAAATTTGGGGTTTAGGATCAGGGCGCGGGCAATGCCGATGCGCTGGCGCTGCCCGCCCGAAAATTCGTGGGGGAAACGGCTTGCAAACTCCGGCAGCAGCCCCACATCCGATAGTGCCTTTGCCACCAGCTCCCGGCGCTGCTCCTCGGTATAGTGCCTGCCGGGGGCATACAGCCCCTCGGCCACAATGTAGCCCACCTTGGCCCGCTCGTTGAGCGAGTCCATCGGGTCTTGAAAAATCATCTGGATATCCTGGGTCACCTGCTGGTCCTGCTCTTTGGTAAGCCTGCCGGATATCCGCTGCCCCGCAAAGCGTATTTCGCCCGCGGCCAGGGGGTTGGCGCGTATCACCGCCCGGCCTATGGTGGTTTTGCCCGAGCCGGACTCCCCCACAAGGCCAAAGGTTTCGCCCTGGTAGATGGAGAAGGAAACATCCTTCACCGCCACAAAAGGCTTGCTTTTTTTGCCAAACTGCACCTTGATATGCTCAACTTCCAGCAGCTTTTCACGTTCCGTTGCTTTAGGCATGGGTACCCTCCTCCTCGCACAGCTTTAGGGCCCGGCCCTTCTCCCGCAAAGCGCGGATATGCTCGGGCGGGTTCACCTGGGGGGCGCGGGGGTCCAGCAGCCAGGTGCGCGCCTTGTGGGTGGGGCTTACCGCCAACATGGGTGGCCGCTTAACAAAATCGATTTTTAGCGCGCCGGGGTTGCGGGGGGCAAACGCATCCCCCTTTACCTCCTGAAAAAGGTTGGGCGGGGTGCCCTCAATGGCATACAGTGGCTCCCCTTTTACCCCAAGCTGGGGCAAGCTGGAAAGTAGTGCCCAGGTGTAGGGGTGGCGGGGGTCATAAAAAACCTCCTCGCACCGGCCTACCTCCACAATATCCCCCGCGTACATTACGGCAATACGGTCGGCCACATTGGCCACCACCCCCAAATCGTGGGTGATGTAGATGGTGGTAAGGCCGTATTTTTTCTGCATTTCTTTGATAATGCCCAGAATTTGGGCCTGGATGGTAACATCCAACGCGGTGGTGGGTTCATCACAAATCAGCACCTTGGGCCGGCAAGCCACGGCCACCGCAATCACCACGCGCTGCCGCATCCCGCCCGAAAATTCATGCGGGTATTGCTTATAGCGGCGGGGGGCATCGGCAATGCCCACCTCGCCCAAAATTTTGTACACCGCCTGCTTGGCTTCCTCCCCGTGGAGGTCTTGGTGCAGCTCCACCGCCTCCTGTATCTGCCAGCCGATGGTTTTTAGGGGGTTTAAGCTGGTCATGGGGTCTTGCAACACCATGGCAATCTCCCGCCCGCGTATACCCCGCCATTCGGCATCGGTTTTCAGGGTGGTAAGGTCTTTCCCCTCGTACAGGATATGCCCGCTCTCCACATAGCCGTTGCCATCGTTTAGGCCCATCAGGGTTTTAACCAGCACGCTTTTGCCCGAGCCGGATTCCCCCACGATGGCAAGGCTTTCGCCCTTGTAAACATCCAGGGTGATGCCCCGCAGCACATGGAGAAGTTGGCCGCGCAGGGTGAAGGCAAAGTGCAGGTCGTCGATTTGCATTATGGTTTCCGGTTGTTTTTCCATCCTAACTTTGCCCCCTTATACGTGATTTTTAGGGTCGGCAGCGTCCGCAAAGGCATTGCCAACCACATACAGCGAGATGGTGATGACGGCCAACACCGCCGTGGGGAATAAAAGCTGATACCGCAGGTTGGGCTGGCTCATCAGTAGCCGCCCGGCCTGCACCAGGTTGCCCAAAGCGGGGATATCGGTGGGCAAGCCAATGCCGATGTAGGTAACAAACACCTCGTTGCCAATGGCGGCGGGGATGGCCAGCGCCATCCGCAGGGTGATGACCGATACCAGGTAGGGCAGCAGGTTTTTTTGCACAATCCGGCTGGTTTTGGTGCCAAGGCAGCGGGAGGCCAAATTGTAATCCCGGTCGCGGATAATCACCACCTGGTTGCGGATAAAGCGGGCCATATCCAGCCAGCCTGTTAGGCAGAGGGCAAAAATAATGGTGCCTACGCCGGGGCGCAAAATGTAGGATATCAAAATTAAAACCAGCGTTTGGGGGATATTATCAAAAATATTGTACAGCTCGGTAAAAAAGAAATCGAGCTTTCGCACATAACCCCACAGCACCCCAATCAGGGTGCCGAACAGTGCCTCAAAGCAGGCCACCGCAAAGCCAATGCCCAGGCTTGTGCGGGTGCCCGCCCAGGTGCGGGCCCACAAATCCTGCCCGATGGAGTTGGTGCCGAACCAAAACTCTTCCCCCGGCTGTTGGTTGATAATTTGCACCCCGGTAACGGGGTCGTTGTTGATGGTTTTTGCACTTTTTTGGTTGGGCAGCAGCGGCTGTATAAAGGTAAACAGCAACACCACCACAATAACGCAAAGGAAAAATACCGCCGCCTTGTTTTTAAAAAAGGCGCGCAGTGTTGCCCCCCAGTACGAATAGTTGGAGTAACCGCCCCGCTCGGCCCCGGTTGGGTCGTAGGTAGCGGGGGTAAACAGTTCATCCTCCGTTAGGTCTGCGTAGGCAGCGGCAGGGTCAACCTGCTGTTTGAGCTGTGTTTCCAGCGATGCCTCCAGCTCGCGTGATTTCATGCCACGGTAGGTCATCAGCGCGCGCCCTCCTTCTTTGTAAAGCTGATGCGTGGGTCAACCAACGCCATCAGCAAATCGCCAAACAGCAGCCCCAGCACCGATATACCGGCATACACCAGAACCAGCGCCTGCACCATGGTGTTATCCTGCAATTTAATAACCTGCACCAGCAGCCCCCCCATGCCCGGGATGGAATAGAGGGATTCAACATAGAGCGAACCCATCAGGGTAAACAAAATGGAGTTGGGCAGGTACTGCACCAGCGGCACAATGGCATTGCGGAAGATATGTACCCGGCTGATTTTGCCCGCCGGTACCCCCTTGGCGCGGGCCAAGCGGATATAATCTTTATTGCTTTCATCCACCATATAGCGGCGCAGCCACATGGCATAATAGGCAATGTTGCCGATTGCCAGCGAGAAAATGGGCAATATCCAGGTGATTTTTTTATCCATATCAAACAGCATGGATACCCCCAAAAGCTCGCTGCCGTAAAGCTGTATCAGCAGGTGGTAAACCGCCGAGGGTACCGCCTGCACCACCACAATAAACACCGTGCCAAATTTATCCCACAGCTTATATTTTGTACGGGTAGAGCGGGCCATCATAATGCCCATGGGCAGGCCCACCCCCAGCGCCACCACCAGGCTGATTAGCCCCAATTCGATCGAGATGGGCGCCTTTTTGGCAATGATTTTGGCAATGGGGTACCCCTCGCGGTATTTGTTGGAGGTACCCAAGTCCCCCTGTAAAAGCTGCTTGAAATAGTGGCCGATCTGTACCGGGATGGGGTCGTTCAGGCCCAGCTTTTGCAGCCCGACCGATATCTGCGCCGGGGTATATTTATCGAAATTGTTAAAATACCCCTCAACGGGCATTTGGCGCAGCAGTACAAACACAATGGCAATGACAATGCCCAGGGTAATCAGTGCGTGCAGTATCCTTTTGATGATATACTTCGTCAATGGGTGGCTCCCCTTTCCTTCTCCTTTTTCCCGATGCGGGCTTACCCCACAGCCCCTGCTACCAACATGGCGGCAGGGGCTGCCGGATAAGTCCGCATCCCCGCCTATACGGGGATGCGGACAGGCCCTATCGCAGGGCGTAATCCGTATCGAAAGCGCCAGCTTTAGGTGGCAGATTCGGTGGTGGCATCGGCCAGAACCTTGGCACGCTCCGCCGACCATTCCTCGTAAGCTGCCTGGAATTCATCGATGCTCATCGAGGTATCGTAGAGATGCTGGTACTTGTACCGCTGCAATGCAACGCCGTAGGGGGCGTACTCGCCCTCCAGCGGGTTAATGTTGCTGGCAATGTAGCCCTCGCTGGTAGAAATGCTGTAGGGCACCACAATGGCGTGTTCCACCAGCAGGGCTTCGGCCTCGGCAAAGGCGGTGTAGCGGGCGGCATCGTCATCGTAGATGGCGGCTGCCTTGTCAACGGTATCGCTCCACTGGGTAAACAGGGCCGCTGTGGCGGCATCCTCGCTGGTATCCCAGAAGTTATAGTTGTTCCCGGCGGCAAACGGCTCCGACCATGTTAATGGGTCGGCATAGTCGGCACCCCAGTTGCATTTTAAGAAGGCATAGTTGCCGCTGCGGCGCACCGCCGAGAGGAAGCCGGTTTCGGGGCCGGCCTGCACGATAATATCAATAAAATCGCTGCCCAGCGCACCCTCCAGCTGTTGCTCCACCACCTGGCATTCTTTGTCCCAGTTGCCGGTGGTGGGGTTGTAGGGCATCAACACCTTGATGGGGAAGGTTGCCCCGGCGGCGGCCAGCTCCTCCTTGGCCTTATCGCGGTAGGTGGTAGCGGCGGCGGCATCGTAGCTATCGCCCGCCGTGATGGCAGCGAGGGCGGGGTACTGGGTATAATCTAAGCCATCGCCCACCGCAAAGTTAGCGGGGGTTACCGTGTTGCTTAGTAGGCTTTGGGGGTTATAGGGTTCATCCACCGTTTTGGCCTTGGCACGGTCGAGCGCGTGCATAACCGCCTGGCGGAAGTTTTCGTTGTTGACGGCCAGCTTCCAGTTTTCCGGCTCATACTCGGCATCAAACTGGGGGTCAAAGTTAAAGCAGTAGAAGTAGCTGAAGGCGTTATCCGGGCGGGAGGCGTGTACCAAATTTTTGGTGGAATCATCCGCCAGCCAGCTATCCAGCAGGTCAGCACTCACATGGGCAAGGTCTACCTCGCCACTCTTGTACATGGTGGCTTCCACGCTGCTGGCTTCCGGGTTATATTTTTTTTGAATTTTGTCGATGAACACGTTGTCGGCATCCCAGTAGGTGGGGTTTTTCACCATAACGTGGGTATCCTGCGGCTCAAATTCGGAAAGGATGTAGGCACCGTTATAGAGCAGATTTTCGTTATCCAACCCAAACTGGCTGCCAACCTCCTGCAAGAAGGGGCCGTACACCGGCATATAGGAGGTGTAGGAAAGTACGCTTAAAAAGAACGGGCAGGGCTGGTCCAGCGTGTAAACCAGGGTGTAATCGTCCGCTGCCTTAACCCCAATGCTATCGGCCTCCACCGGCTCCACCACCGCAATTTCCTCGCCATCGGCGTTGGTGGTTTTGGTGCCGTTCTCGCTCTCCATCAGGTAGGCGGTATAATCGTAGTAGGCCTGGGCGTTATGTACCACCGAGCCGGTATCGTACATATACTGGCTGCCCGAAGCATTGTTGGCATCGTTTACATACTGCGCGGCAGATACCCAGTCGTTGGCGGTAACATCGGCAACCTCTTTGCCGTCCTTATCCACCCACTTTACCCCTTTGCGAATGTTGAAGGTCCACTCGGTCATATCGTCGTTGTGGCTCCAACTCTCAGCCAGGGAGGGAATCATCTTGCCGTAGCTGTCGTACTCCACCAGGCAATCCACCACATTGGCCCCCACCGCATACTCGTTGGTGTTGCTGGTGGTAAGGTAGTTCAGGGTTGTTACCTCGCTGGAATAGAGGATGTTGTAAACGCTTTCCTCCCCTGTGGCGGCAGTTGCGCCCCCGCCCGAGGCGGCGGTGCTGCCGGCATTGCCACAGCCTGCAAGAGATAGGCCCATGGCCCCCGCCAGCACACCCGCCAGCAATTGTTTGCGTTTTAACATAGCGTTCCTTCCTTTCCTTCGTGCCGGGTGCCCCGTTGGGCGCTTGCCCGGCTGTTGGCCATCCACCCAAAAGCCAAAAGCCAACCCCCATCCCCGCCAACAACAAAAGGCAAACAACGACCACGTCGTTGTTGGTCGCCTGTTTGCCCTTGTATTGTTGCTTAGATGGTGCTTTAACACCTTAAAGAGTGGCTTTTGTTAGTATATCAAAAATCAAAAAGCGTGTCAATGCAAAGTAAAATTCTTAACGCCAAGCTAATGTGTGCCCAGCACGGGCAAGATGCGGGCAAGGTGCAAGCAGGGCACCGGTATTGGCAGCGTTTTGGCCAAAATGGCAAAAGGAAAGCCCCGCCTGAGGGAAGGCGGGGCTTAAGAAAGGAGGAGAAGAACACATGAAAAAGAAGTTGTAATCAACTTGCAATGTTATTGTAACCTTTTTGAAACTATATGTCAATAGCCTTTTGTAAAAAAGTTGTAATAAATTTGTGCGTAAATTGTAACCTGCTCCTCTCCCCCGCCTATTTTCCTGTCAAAGGGCTTCGCGCAGGGTAATTTCGGCCTCAAAGCAGCATTTTCCCTCCCGCTGGCCACAAAAATACCAGCGGTTTTCGCCCAGGCTTGCACGGCGAAGCTCAAATTCCTCGCCCAAGGGTACTTCCTTATGGTAAAACACCAGCAGGTTTTCTACCGTGGCGTTCTGCAACGCCGCCAGGGGCAGCGCATCCATCAAAATATCCACATAGCGGGTGTTGTTCAGGTGCCCGTTCACATCGCAGCGGGAATACGCCGCCCGGAAATTGCCCAGGCTCTCGGTTTCGGCCGCCTTTTCCATCCGCATGGGCAGTTCCCTATCAATGCAATCGGCCCAGGGGCCGCAAACCTCGGGCGGGTGCTTGCGCAAAATCATCCGCCGCTCGGTATCAATCAGCACCCAGCGGCTATCCACCAGCGCCACCTCGGCCCCGGCTTCATCCAGCACCACGGTCAGGCGCTTGTTTACCGCCCGCTTTAATGCCTCCGGCTGGGTAAGCAGGGTCAGCTTTTCCTGAATTTTGGGCACGCGGGTAAAATGCAGCGCAAGCTTTGCCAGCACATAGGCCGTGTGGGTTTGCTCGTAGGTTTGCTGGGTAATGCCGTAATGCTCGCACTGGCGCCCCGCAATTTCCTGCGCATAGCGCAGCACCGAGGCCGGGCGGATGTTCCCCCGGAAATCCCCGTCGTAGCCGTATACCTCAAATTCCTGTTCAAATTCATAGGGTTGTCGTTCCATTTTCCGCTCCTCTATCTCTCGCTGTGTTTACCGGTTTTCTCCGCTTTTTTATCCTTTTTATGCTTTTATGCTTTTTATGCTGGCGGGGCCCTGCGGCTTGATATCCTGCGCCATTATACCACCAACACCCCACAAAAACCAGCAAATAAAATGGGCAAAGCTGCCAAACTGTACAGCTTTGCCCGGATGAAAGGATAAAAATTAATAGGTATCCCGCATTTTTTTGCGCATTTTTCGCCAGATGTTAAAGCTGGAAAGTAGCACCGCTACCACCAAAAATACCACCACGACCCAGCCGTTGCCCTCACCGTCGTAGCTCTTCATCTCGCTCCAATCCTCGGATAGGCGGTCGTTCACCTCGTCGGGCAGGGTGTCAAACACCTCGGCCTTTGCCATCACCTCGGCACTGGGGTAGGCAATCTCGCTGTATTTCAGTTCGTCGTCCAACTGCTCCCACACGGCGGTGATGGGGGTGGAATAGCCGATGTACTCGCAGTTGGCAAGCCCCACGGCCGGTTCGCACATATAGTTGATGAACATCTGGGCAGCTTCCTGGTTTTTGCTGCTGGCCGGGATGCACATACTATCCACAAAAAAGTTGACACCCTCCTCGGGGGATACAAAGGCCAAATCGGGGTTATCCTCAATCATGGTCAGGGCATCGCCCGCATAGTAGGGGGCAAGGGCTGCCTCGCCCCCCTCCATCTTGTCAAAAATCTCATCCATCACGTAGGCTTGCACCACGTTTTTCTGGGCCTTCAATGCCTCCATCACCACATCCACTTCCTTGGCGGAGGTGGGGTTGAGGGAATAACCCAGCTTTTTGGCGGCGATGGCATAGGCATCGCGGGAGTTATTGAACATCAGCACATTGCCGGTATACTGCACATCCCACAAATCGGCCCAGGAGGTAGGCGGCGTTTCCACCATGGTGGTGTTGTACACAATGCCGGTGGTGCCCCACATATAGGGCACGCTGTAGGCATTTTCGGTGTCGAACGCCCAGCCCAAATAATCTTGCCCAATGTTTGCCATGTTGGGGATGGCCGTAAAATCCAACGGGGCCAGCATATCCTCCTGGATCATCTTGCCAATCATATAATCGGAGGGGAAAATTACATCGTAGCTTGCCCCGCCCGATTTCAGCTTGGCATACAGGCTCTCGTTGGCATCAAAGGTGG
>JAQUSS010000007.1 GCA_028710135.1 Gemmiger sp.
CGAGGCCGCCGAGAAGAGGTGTTGCTGGCGCAGCCGCAAAATTTTGCCCTCGGTGTGGTTATCGTTGGGGTACAAAATTTTGGAAATCAGCTCGGCGCTGGCGTTGTGGCTCATGGCGGTAGAATAGTTGCCCGCGTTAAAGCTGTGCATATCAAAGCTGGGTGCCTTGGCCTGCCACAAGCGCAGCTTGCTTACCCCCTGGGAGTTGTAGCCCGCCACATACATATCGCTGGGCACGGCCATAACGCTGTTGTAATTTTCGTATTTAATGTGGTGGAAGCCGCCGTCCCAGGTTTCAATGGCCTGGCCGTCAAAGCGGATTTCCTGCGCTTGGTCGGGGTGGCTTTTCAGCCAAACCTGGCCGCCGGGCAGCCAGTTATCGGCAGTTTCCTGCTGCCAGCCATCCACAATCTTCTGTTTAAAAATGCCGTACTCGTACAAAATGGAGTAGCCGGTGCCGGGCACACAGTCGGTTGCCATGCCATCCAGGTAGCAGGCGGCCAACCGGCCAAGCCCGCCGTTGCCAAGGCCGGCATCCGGCTCCTGCTCGCAAACGGATTCCAGCTTGATATCGGCATCGGCCAGCACGGCCTCGGCCACATCGTTCAGCCCCAAATTAAACAGGCTGGTGCGCAGGCTGCGGCCCATCAAAAATTCCATGCAAAGGTAATATACCTGCTTGTGGCCGCCGCCAAAGGTTTTGGCCTGGAACTCCTTCTGCCGGTCCGACATAATTTGCCGGGTAATCAAGGCAAGGCAGCGGTAAATTTGAACATCGGAGGCAACCTCCAGCCCAACGGCATACTCGCTGGTCAGCTTTTCTTTCAGCAGCTTGGCAAACTCGGTTTTGGTGTATTTCAACAAAACGAACACTCC
The DNA here is from genome assembly GCA_028710135.1 of Gemmiger sp. GTDB lineage: Bacteria > Bacillota > Clostridia > Oscillospirales > Ruminococcaceae > Gemmiger. The sequence continues at coordinate 877 of JAQUSS010000007.1, forward strand.
TCTATCTGTTTTTAGGTCCTGCGGCCTCGTTTTCAGGTTTCTGTAGCTTTTACAGTTTATTCTGTTGCATATTACCAATTATAATAAAAAACCGTCAGCGGCGCAAGCGATTTCAGAAAATCGCGTTAAATTCGCATTTTTAAACAAAAGGGGCTTTTTCTTATGGGTAAATTGTATTATAATAGTATCGTGTAAGTTTTTATAAAGGGGGATTTTTGGCACTATCCCCTCATCTTTCCCGTATTTTTTATAGGAAAAACGCTAAAGGAGTTTACCATGGGTGTCCCAAATTCAAAAGTAAGGCTGACCATTTGCGGTTCCAGCTATGTAATTTCCACCAACGAGAATGAGGATTATATGCAAAACCTGGCGGACCGCCTCAACCTCGATATGAACGAGATGATGTCCAGCTCGCACACCATCTCCATCACCGCCGCCGCAGTGCTTACCGCGCTGAACTACCGCGATGAGCTGGAGAAGGCAAGCGGCAGCGCCGATAATATGCGCCGCCAAATTAAAGATTATTTGGAGGATGCGGCCTCGGCCAAGATGGCCGCCGAGGAATTGCGCCGGGAGAATGCCGTGATCAAAAAGCGGATGAACGACCTGGAAGCACGGCTGAAACGGGCAGACATCCTGCCCACCACCGCCGAATGATGGGGGACGCTGCCGCAACAAGGCCCCTGTGCCCCGCCCCCGAAATTTTAGCCCCCGCCGGCAACCTCGAAATGCTAACTGCCGCTGTGCGCAGCGGTGCCGATGCCGTGTATTTGGGGCTAACCGGCTTTAACGCGCGCCAGGGCGCGGGCAACTTTACGCCTGATGCCCTGGGCGAAGCCGTCGCCTTTTGCCATGCGCGGGGGGTGCGTGTTCACGTTACCCTAAACACCCTAGTGTATGCCGAGGAACTGCCCGCTTTGGCCGATAGCATCCGCGCCGTGGCCGAGGCCGGGGCCGATGCGGTGATTGTGGATGACCTTGCCACCGCCGCCCTCATCCGTAAAATTGCGCCCGGGCTTGCCCTGCACGGCAGCACCCAGATGAGCATCCACACCCCCGCCGGGGCCAAGCAGCTTGCCGCTATGGGCTTTGCGCGGGTCATTTTGGCGCGCGAGCTCTCCCTGCAAGAAATTGCCGCCATCACGGCCGATTGCCCGATTGAAACCGAGGTTTTTGTGCACGGCGCGCAGTGCATGGCCATGAGCGGCCAGTGCATGATGAGCGTGTTTTTGGGGGGCCGCAGCGGCAACCGGGGCGCGTGCGCCGGCCCCTGCCGCCTGCCCTTTGATGCTTCCAACCTGCGGCGCGGGGTGCCCGGCCAGGCCTGCCACCTGAGCCTAAAGGATATGGATGTGATCCCCCACCTGCCCGCTTTGGCGGCGGCGGGGGTTGCCATCGTTAAAATTGAAGGCAGGCTGCGCACCCCCGAGTATGCAGCCGCCGCCGTGTACGCCTGCCGCTGCGCCCTGGCCGGGCAGCCCTACGATACCACCCTGCTGGCGGATATTTTTTCCCGCTCGGGCTTTAGCGATGGGTACCTGGCCGGCAACATTGACCGTGCGCTGTTTGGCGTGCGCACCGCCGAGGATTCGGCCAAAACCAAGGCGGCCACCCCCAAAGCGCGGGAACTGTTCCGCCGGGAATATGGCCGTGTTCCGGTGCATTTTACCCTCTCCCTCTCGGCGGATGGCGCCAAGCTGACCGCCCGGGACGAGGCCGGTAACCGCGCCATCGCCTATGGCACCGAGGAATTGCCCCCCGCCCACACCGACCCTGCCGAGGCCCTTACCCGCAGCCTTGAAAAAACGGGCGGCACCCCCTTCACGGCGGCAGAAATCCGCATTGAAAGCGATGGCGGCCCCTGGTTTTTGCCGGGCAGCGCCGCCAACGAGCTGCGCCGCCAGTGCCTAGAAACCCTACTGCAAAAGCGCAGCGCCCCCCGGCCCCTGCCGGTGCAAGCCGCCCCGGTGCCCACCTACCCCCCACGGGCCACCCGCCCCGGCGGCCCCGCCCTGGCGGCCCGGTTTGCCCGGGTTGGCCAGCTGGCCGATTTGACAGCCGAGGAGCTAAACGCCCTTGCCTGCCTGATTTTGCCCCTGGAGGAAGCCGATGCCCTGCCCCCGGCCCTGCGGCCAAAAACCGTGCTGGAGCTGCCCCGCGCCATGTTTGGCGGGCTGGAGCGCGCCACCGCGTTGCGCCTGGCAGGCTGCCAAAAGGCGGGCTACCTGGGCTTTGCGGCCAACAATTTGGCCCACCTGCACCTTGCCCCGCCCAATACCCTGCCCCTGTACGGCGGGCTGGGCCTAAACGTTACCAACCCGCTGGCGGCGGCCGAGTATGCCGCCCTTGGCTTAAAGGGGCTGCTGCTCCACCCCGAAACATCGGTGGCAGCCATGCGGCCCATCGGCCCCGGCATCCCCACGGCGGCGCTTTGCTACGGGCACATCCCCCTGATGCTAACCCGCGCCTGCCCGCTGCAAAATGTGCGTAGCTGTGCCGATTGCCCCAAGGCCGGTACCCTGCGCGACCGTAAAGCGCGAGATTTTGTCGTCCGCTGCGGGGGCGGGGTGCGCACCATCTACAACCCAGTGCCCCTCTACATGGGCGACCGGTTGAACGAGCTGCCCACCGATGGTGCCATCGCCTACTTTACCACCGAGCTGCCCGCCCGCGCGGCCCAGGTGCTGCGGTTGCTGCGCACCGCCGCCCCCTTTGACGGCGAGTTTACGCGGGGGCTATACTACAAATAAGCTAGCCGCAAAAATAGCAAATACAACCGCAACCCGCAAGCCAAAAACAAAAAAGCCATCGCCGTGCGGTAGCGCCCCTGCCTGCGGCGTATTTTATTCTTGCCTTTGCCCCATTTGCCCTTTGCACCGGCTACGCGCAGGGTTTGGCAAAGGGCTTTACATGGGGGGCGCATTTAAAAATCAGAAAGAGGTTTTTATGGAACGCAAGCCTGTAAAATATACCATCCTTTCGCCGGGGGCCAAGGCCCCCGCCTACGCCACCCCCGGCGCCGCCGCGGCGGACCTTTGCGCGCTGCTGGATGCCCCGCTTACCCTGGCCCCCGGCCAGCGGGCAATGGTGCCCACCGGCCTAGCCATTGAGCTGCCCGGCCCCGATTGTGTGGCCCTTTTGTATGCCCGCAGCGGCTTGGCCGTAAAGCACGGGCTTACCCTTTCCAACTGCGTTGGGGTAATTGATAGCGATTACCGGGGCGAGGTGCGGGTTGGCTTAATTAACCAGGGCACCGACCCCTACACCATTGCCCCGGGCGAGCGGATTGCCCAGCTTTGCATTGCCCCGGTGTGGCAGGCCGATTTTATTGCCGCCACCACCCTAACCGATACCCAGCGGGGCGCGGGGGGCTTTGGCTCCACCGGGCGGCAGGGGTAAAGGCCGCATGGGCCGCCACCGGCCCATTTCTAATATTTTCTGAATTTCAGGAATTTGAGAATTGGTAAAATTTTCCATACAGGCTGCGTTTTTGCTTTTTTCGACGCAGTGCGCATCCTATAATAGGCAATAGGCGATAGCCGAAAGGACGTTCCAACATGGCACTTATCCTTGCATCGGGCAGCCCGCGCCGGCGGGAGCTGTTATCCCTCATCACCCCGGCATATACCGTACACCCCAGCGGGGTGGAGGAACGCGGCATCACCGCCGATACCCCCGCCTTGCTGGTGGCGGCATTGGCAAAGGCAAAATGCCTGGATGTTGCCGCTTTGTACCCCGCCGATGGCGATATTGTGCTGGGGTGCGATACCGTGGTGGATTGTGATGGCCGGGTGTTTGGCAAGCCCGCGTCCGAGGCCGAGGCCGTGGCCATGCTCACGGCGTTATCGGGGCGGGCGCACCAGGTACACACGGGGGTATGCCTTTGCCGGGGCGGCCCGAACGGCGTTTTGGCCGCAGCGGTGGAAACCACAACGGTACATTTTACCGCCATCTCCCCCGCCGAGCTGGCCGCCTACGCCGCCACCGCCGAACCGTACGATAAGGCGGGCGGCTACGCGATACAGGGCCACGCCGCACTGTGGTGCAGCGGCATTGTGGGATGTTACTATAATATTATGGGCCTGCCCGTACACCGGGTAGCGCAGCTACTGCGGCAATTGCGCGGTTAAGCGGCCCCCACCGGGCGCCCGGTAGGCAAAGGAGCAGGAAGGGCAGGTATGAACAAGTTTTTAACCAGGCTGAGTGCGCTGTTTCGCGGGGGGGCGTGGCATATGTTTACCAAAGATATTGGTATCGATTTGGGCACGGCCAACACCCTTGTGTATATCAAGGGGAAGGGCATTATCATGCGGGAGCCCAGCGTGGTTGCCGTGGATACCAAAACCGATGAACTGCGGGTGCGCAGCGTTGGGCAGGAGGCCAAGGCCGTGATTGGCCGCGCCCCCGGCTCCATTGTGGCGGTGCGCCCCCTAAAGGATGGCGTAATTGCGGATTTTGATATCACCGCCGCCATGCTGCAAAGCTTTATCCGCCAGGCCTGCGGTGCCCGGTATTTTTGCCGGCCACGGGTGGTAATCTGCGTGCCTTCGGGCGTGACGGAGGTGGAGCGCCGCGCGGTGCGCCAGGCCGCCGCCAAGGCCGGGGCACGCTCGGTGCTGGTGATTGAGGAGCCGATGGCCGCCGCCATCGGTGCCGGGCTGCCCACCAGCGAGCCGATGGGCAGCATGATTGTGGATATTGGGGGCGGCACCGCCGAGGTTGCGGTCATTTCGCTTTCGGGGGTTGTTGCTAGCCGCAGTGTACGCTGCGCCGGGGATTTGTTGGACCAAAGCATCATTGCCTTTATCAAGCGGAAATATAACCTTTTGGTGGGCGAGCGCACCGCCGAGCAGATTAAAATTGAGATTGGCTCCGCCTACCCGCTGGAGGCCGAGGCCACCATGGAAATTAAGGGCCGCAACCTGGTGGATGGCCTGCCCAAGGATATTGTGATACGCTCGGAGGAAGTGCGGGAGGCCATGAGCGAATCTCTATTGCGGATTGTGGATGCCATTAAAGATACCCTGGAATGTACCCCGCCCGAGCTTTCGAGCGATATTATTGACCATGGCATCATGCTTTCGGGCGGCGGCGCGCTGCTGCGCGGCTTAGACCAACTGATACAAAACGAAACCGGCATTGAGGTTCATGTGGCCGAAAGCCCGCTGGACTGTGTGGTTTTGGGCGCGGGTGCCGTTTTGGATAACCCCCAGCTGGTGGGCCACCGGCAGGAGGAAGCCAGCTACCTGTAATTTTGAAATGCAATTTGCATCAAAAACCCCGTTCCTGCCTTATTGCGGCAGGAACGGGGTTTTCTATCGCCCGGTACGGGCAGGGCGGCGCTTGCAGCGCCGCCTTTTTAATTTGCGGTTTTGCGCTTTTTCGGTTTTATTTTTTGGCCGGGGCCATCGGCTGGGTGATATCCACCCCCAGCAGGTGCGCCTTGATGGCGTGTAGCCCCGCGGTTTCAACGGCAAAATTGTAAATGCCCGCCCGCAGGTAATCCTCCACCATGCGGGGCTGCTCCATCGCCACGCCGCCTATGCACAGGGGCACCTTTTTTTCCGCCGCCACCTGCTGCACCATGGCAACCAGCCGCCGCACGGCGGCGCTATCGGCGCGGTAGTATTTATCCCGCCCGCTTTGGGTGCGGGTGGCGGCACAGGTATACTGCACCAAATCGTTGATGCCCACCATCAAAAACCGGGCACCGCTCTCCACAATCTCCTCCGCCTCCAGCGCGGCGGCGGGTATCTCAATCAGGCAGCCAAAGGGCACATCGGGGTTGAAGGTTACCTTGCGGCGGCGAAGCAATTCTTTGCAGCGCTCCACCTCCCGCATACAGGCCCGCCAATCCTCGGCGCCGCTTACCATGGGCAGCAGCACCCGCAAATCTCCCTCGGCCCCGGCCCGCAGCAGGGCGCAAATTTGCTCGTCAAACAAATCCCGGTGCTTATCCATCAGCCGCACACCACGGGTATCTAGGCCAAAAAGCTCCTGTTGGTCGGCCATGCCGGCTGAATCGCCCACATCAAAGGTGCGCACCGTAACCGAGGTATCGCCCGCGGCCTGCAAGCAGGCAACATAATGGGCATACTGGCTATCCTCCGAGGTTTCGCGCATCAGCAGCACCTCGCTGCGCACAATGCCCACCCCGTTGGCCCCGCCGGACAGTGCGTTGGCAATATCGCCGGGGTCCACACAGTTGGCCCACAGCCCAAAGGCCGTGCCATCCTTTGTCAAGCAGGGCTTGCCGTCCAGCGGGTTTTTCCGCCTGCTGCGCCGGGCCAGCAATTCGGTTTTGTGGGCCGCCTGGGCCAGCTCCTCGGTGCCGGGGTCAATCGTCAGCACCCCGCCGGTGGCATCCAACACGGCCAACTGCCCCTCGGCAACATCGGCCATGCCTTTGCCAAGCTGGCAAACCGCGGGCAGGGCCATGGTGCGGGCAATAATCATGGCATGGCTGGTGGGGCTATCGGCATCCGACACCAGGCCCAAAATCATGCTGCGCTCCACGCTCAAAATATCGCTGGGGTAAAATAGTTCAGCCGCCAGGATGGAGGGTTTGGTCAGCTGTAGCTTTTGGCGGGGGCGGCCATCCAAAATATCAATCACCCGGCGGCAGGCATCCCGCACATCCACGCTCCGCTCCCGGATGTAATCATCGTCCACATTGTCTAGGCGGGCGGCAAAAATTTGCTCGGCCCGCTCCACCGCCACGGCGCTGCCCGCCCCGGCGGCAATATAATCGCCAATCTCGTTGGTGAAGGATTCATCCTCCAGCAGCGCAATTTGAAACACAAAAATATCTGCCTCGGGGCCTTGGGCCTTTTGTTGCAGGTGGCGCAGTTCATCCTTCGCCAATATGATGGCGGCCTCGTACAGTGCGCGCTCCTGGTTGGGGTCGCACACAATGCGGTGCAGCCCCGCCTTGCCCCGGTCAATTTTAGCCACCGGCCCCACCGCAATCCCCGGCGAGGTTTTCAGTCCTTTATAAATTGCCACAGCATTCCCTCCCCTCGTTCCGAAAGGATACGTACCATCGTATGTTATTGCCATCCACTTTCCATGCTTTGGATTGCGGCGCTGGCAAGGGCCGTCACAAATTCATCCGGCGCGGCGGCGGCCATGGCGGCCTCGCCCACCAGCGCCCCCTCGCCCTTCAGCAGCGCGGGGAACTTATCGGCAGGGTCCTTCTCAAAGCTGCCCAGCACCGTAAGCCCCAGCATACGCGGGGTGTAGGGTATGGCCGGGTCAACGTGCAGGTACTCGGCGGCCATCTCCAGCGGGGCCAGGGCCCCGGCGGTGGGGGCGGTGGGGTCTTTTTCAAACACCGGCGGGTAGCCGTGCAGCCGCCGGGCCGCACCCTCGGCCAGGGCCAGGGCGGGCACCCGCGCCTTCACCTCGCCCAGCAGGCGGGTATAGCTTGTGGCAAAGGCCGCCAAAAAGCCATCCTGCGCGGGCAGTATGCCGTAGGCCGTGCCGCCCATCCGCCCAAACAGCCGCATGGTATCTAAGTAGCCAATGCCCATGTTCCGCTCGGCACGGGTGCCGTCGAACTCAAACAGCGGGCCAAGGTCCCAGTGGCTGCGCAAAATTTTGGTGGGCAGGCCGGTGGTGTTGGGGCGGGTGTAGCCCACGCCCCCCACATCCACGCCCAGCAGCTCGGTAGCGCCCATGGTTTTGGCAAGGTCCAGCGGCATATTGTCCCGCCAGCCGCCATCAATATATTTTACGCCGTCAATCTCCCGCGGGCGCAGCGCCGGGAAGCAGGCGCTGGATGCCAGCATATATTCCTTCAGGCGGCCTTGGGGTATTTCCTCCAGCGTTTTGTGGATGCTGCGCATACTATTCATCTCGGTCAGCACCAGGCCATAGCGCACGTTGCCTGCCCGCAATGCGTCCTCATCCAGGTAACGGTCAATCGTTTCGCCCAGGGGTTCCAGGTCAAGCCCGCCGTTTTTCAGCAGTTCCAGCAAAAATTCTTGCAATTCGGCGCTGCTTTTATCGGGGGGCAGCTCCAACACGCCGTGGGCATCCAGTGTTTTCCACAGCGTGGCGGCCTCCTCGGCCTTGCCCATGGCCAGCAGCGCCGCGTTCAAGCAGCCCACGCTGGCCCCCGTGATGATATCCGGTGCCCAGCCCAGCTCCTGCAAGGCCTGGTAGACCCCCACCTGATAGCTGCCCTTTGCGCCGCCGCCCGCAAACACCAGCCCACGCTTACCGTTTTCTGCCATGATGCCGCCCCCCTCAAAAATATGGTTCTTCTGTTCTATTCGTTGCCCATCTCGTTGCCCATCCAAAGCCGGTTGCCGGGCTGGCATAGCCAGAACGGCGAGGCGCCGGGCATAAATCTATAATACTTGCTCACGCAAGTATTATAGCATTCTTTTATCCAAAACTCCAACGCTTTTCTGTCGAATACAGGTATGTTTTTGCGCCATAAAAATGAACACTTGCACCAAAGCGCCGGGGCGTGTACAATAAACAGGTAAAAATTTGCAGTTATTGTAATAAAAAGGAGCGCTAGCATATGCAAAAACTTCCCATCCTTGTGGTGATGGCGGCCGGTATGGGCAGCCGATACGGTGGCCTGAAGCAAATTGACCCGGTAGGCCCCGCCGGGGAGGCCATTTTGGATTATAGCCTGTACGATGCCCGCCGTGCCGGGTTTAAAACGGTAGTTTTCATCATCAAGCATGAAATTGAGGAAGCCTTCAAGGCCAGCGTGGGGGTGCGGGCGGCGCGGGCCGGCTTTGAAGTTCGCTACGCCTACCAGCAGCTTGAAAACCTGCCCGATGGGTTTTCGGTTCCGGCGGGGCGGGCCAAGCCCTGGGGCACCGCCCACGCAATTTTGGCTGCCGAGAAGGAGATTGATGCCCCCTTTGCGGTCATCAATGCCGACGATTACTACGGCCCCGCTTGCTTCCGCTTGATTTTTGACTACTTAACCACCCATGCGGATGGTGCGCGGTATGCGTGGTCGATGGTGGGCTTTTTGCTAAAAAATACCGTGAGCGAGAACGGCGCGGTTTCCCGCGGGGTCTGTGTGACCGATGCCGACAGCAACCTGGTATCGGTTACCGAGCGCACCCGCATTGAGCAGGCCGGGGGCAGCATCCGCTACACCGAGGATGACGGTGCCACCTGGCACGACCTGCCGCCCGAAACCCTGGTATCCATGAACCTTTGGGGCTTTACCCCCGCCTTTGTGGCCGAGGCCAAGGCCGGTTTTGCCGCATTTTTGGCAAAAAACCTGCCCACCAACCCCCTAAAGGCCGAATACTACCTGCCCAGCGTGGTATCGGCCCAATTGGCGGCGGGCCGCGCCAATGTGCACCTGCTGGCAAGCCCCGATAAATGGTATGGCATCACCTACCGGGAGGATAAACCCGGCCTGGTGGCCGCCCTGCAAACGATGGCCGCCGAGGGCCTTTACCCCACCGACCGCCTATTTTAAAATTTAAAAATTCCAGAATTTTAGAATTTTAGAAATTTGGGAGTTGCCAAAAAGCCAGGCTCCCTGCCACCGTTTTGGTGGGCAGGAGGCCTGGCTTTTTGTTGGCATAAACTACCGCGCCAACGCACAGCTTTTAAAATTTTCCGCCATTTTCAGAGCTGTGCGTTCGCCAAAATTCACTAAATTCAAAGCGGTTTTACGGTTTTCTATTCCGCCTGCCCGCCCGCACCGCCATCGGGGGGTGCCCATGTAAACATACGTTCCAGCGCACTTCGCAGCTTTTCGCCCACCCCGTTTGCCAAATCGTTTAGTTTTTCCAGCCGCTCTTCTATCGTGGCCGTTTCCGGGGTGGCATCCTCCGGGGTGGCGCTCTCAGCGGTAGCATCCTCTGGGGTAGAACTCCCCGCGGTAGCACTTTCGGGCGTAGCAGGCACCGGCACGGCGCTTTCTGGGGTGGCACTCTCGGGCGTAGCACTTTCAGGCGTGGCAGGCACCGGCGCGGCACTTTCGGGGGTTGCACTCTCCGGCGTGGCATCCTCCGGCGTGGCGCTCTCGGGGGTGGCTTCACTCCAAAGCAGCGGCTCGGCCTGTTCCTCCTGCAACCCCTCGGCAGGTATTTCGGGGGCGGCTTCGGGCGCAGCTTCCGGGGTGGCCGCTTCGGGCGCAGCCTCCGGCGTGGCCGCTTCGGGCGTGGCGCTCTCGGGCGTGGCCGCTTCCGGCGTGGCGCTCTCGGGCGTGGCGGGGGCTGTCACCGTCAGGCGGCAGGCGGCGGTTTTATCCCCTGCCGTGGCGGTAATGTCCACCGCCCCGGCGGCCAGGGCCGTCACATAGCCATCCTGCGTCACCGTGGCAACGGCAGGGTCGCTGCTCTGCCATTGCAGGGCGGGGGTGTTTTCCCCCATCGGCTGCGGCTGCACGGCTGCCGCCAGCACCATCCGCTCCCCCTGTTCAAGGGCAAGCGCGGCGCGGCTCAACACAACACTTTGCACGGCATCCCCCACAGAAACGGCGCAGGTCGCCGTGAGGGAGGTGCCCTCCACGCTGGCAACCACCGCAGTTTCGCCGGTGGCAACGCCCCGCACCACGCCCGAAGGATCCACCACGGCAATGGTTTCATCCAGCGAGGTATAGCGCACGGCCCCGCCCGCCTCGGTGCCGTAACCGGCATAGCCAATTTGGGTATTCAGCGGCTGGGCCTGCCCCACCGGCAGGGCCAGCGTTTGGTCAATCGATAGGCTATCGGGCAAAGCGACCACCGTAACGGCAACCTCGTAGGTGGCATCCAGCGCATCGCACCGCACCCGCACCACGGCCATGCCGGGGGCCTTGGCGGTAAGTAAGCCACTCTCGTCCACCCGCACCACGCCGGGGGCGCTGCTTGTAAAATCGAGCGAGAAGTTTTCGCTCCCCTCCAGCGCCGCCAGGGCGGCGGTTACGGTGGCGGCATCCGGCTCCTGCCCCTGGTAGCGGGCGGCCTGCAACAGCGGGTAGGTTTGGCCGGGGGCTAGGTCAATGTTGCTGGGCAGGCTAAAATCTGCCGCGCTGCACCCGCACAGCCCCATCACCAGGGCCGCCAGCAGGCCCAGCAGCCCCAGCTTCCACATTTTGCTGTTTTTAAAAATTCCGGCTTCACCATGTTTATAACCATGCTTCATTTGAACGGCCCTCCGCTTTACCACTACGCTTTCACGTTTTTTATCGTCTTCCACCATCCTGCCCCGGCAATTGGGTACAGATATTTATACTATACCGCCCCGCCGGGCAATTTGCAAGCCAAAACCTGCGGTATTTCGCCTTTTCCGGCGGGTTTTGCCCTCATTTCCCTCGCAAATCCTGCGGCAGCGCCGCGCAATTTCCGCCCGGCGGCCCGGCGTTTGCCCCGCACCGGAATTGTGCGGTATTGCCCCAAACATTCACACAAATATTGCCGCTTTTGTGGTATACTGTATTTGTATATACCAATACGCAAAATCTACGCAAAAACAACACCAAGGGGGCACAACATGGTCGATATCACCCTTTTGGGCTGCGGCGGCACCCAGCCGCTGCCCGACCGTGCGCTGGCAAGCCTGTGCATTACCACGGGCGGCACCACCACCCTGATTGATTGTGGCGAGGGTACCCAGGCCGCCGCCCGCCGGTGGGGCATCAGCATTTTTAAAATTGATGCCGTGCTGCTCACCCATTTCCATGGCGACCATATCTTTGGCATACCCGGGCTGTGGCAAACCATGGCCGGGCTGAGCCGCACCGCGCCACTGCTGATGGCGGGCCCGCCGGGGCTGGATGCCTTGCTGCAAACCTTTTACCGGGTGGCCGGCCCCCTGCCCTTTGCCATACGTACGGTGGAGCTGGCAGGCTGCCGGGGCAGCTTTGCGGTGCCCGGGGGGCTGATAACGGCCTTCCCCGCCAAGCACCGGGTACCCTGCTGCGGCTACCGCTATACCCTGCCCCGCGCCGGCCGGTTTGACCCTGCCCGCGCCCGCGCCGCCCAAATTCCCCTGCCCTACTGGGGCATTTTGCAAAAAGGGGAATGTGTTGGCGGCTTTGCCCCGGCCGATGTGCTGGGCCCGCCCCGCCGGGGGATCCAGGTGGTATACGCCACCGATACCCGCCCCTGCGCCGCCGTGGCCAACGCCGCCGCGGATGCCGATTTGCTGTGTATGGATGCAACCTATGCCGGTGAGGAGGACGCAGCCAAGGCCAAGCTGTATGGCCACGCCACCTGCCGCCAGGCCGGGCAAACCGCCGCCAAGGCGGGTGTGCGGCGGCTGTGGCTGACCCACTATAGCGCCGCCGTGGTGGATACCGCCCCCGGCCTTGCCGCCGCGCAGGCGGTGTTCCCCACCGCCGAGGCCGGGTTTGACGGTAAGCGCGTATCCCTGAATTTTGACGAGGAAACGCCAAAATAATAACATAAGGATGTGTTTTTGATGGTACACAAGCACGATGAACTCTCCCCCAGTATCGTTCACAATATGCGGGGCGGCACCGGCGATGTTGCCCTTACCCGCCTGTTCCAGCCCGAGGAGTATGAAAGCCCCCTCCCGATGGTTGCGCGGCTGCGGCTGCCGCCGGGGGCAAGCATCGGCTACCACCAGCACGAGGGCGAGGAAGAAATCATCACCGTCATTTCGGGCGTGGCCGATTATAGCGATGATGGCGGCACCATCACCCTGCACGCCGGGGATTGCTGCCTTTGCAAAAGCGGGCACAGCCACAGCATCTGCAACGCCATTGAAACGGACGATTTGCAGCTGTTTGCCGTGGTTGCGGCGGTGGCCGGCAAGTGAAAACGCCGCCACGCCGCTCCGTTTTCCTCACCGGGCAGGCCGGGCGGCGGGCCGGGATGCTGTTTACCCTGGCCGTGCTGGCGGTGGCCGGGGGGCTATTTTGGCTGGCGGGGCGGGGCAAAGCGCCCGGTGGGGTGGCCGTAATCCGCTATGGGCAGCCCGCCCAAACGCTTCGCGTCCCCCTCAACCAGGAGGAGCGCTACACCCTAACCTCCAACGGCTACACCATCCACCTGGAGGTAAAGGCAGGGGCCATCGCCTTTGTGGATAGCCCCTGCCCCGACCATACCTGCGAAACCTTTGGCTGGCTGCACGCCACCGGCGATTGGGCCGCCTGCCTGCCCGCCCGCGCCACCGTTACCATTGAGGAGGGCGCGCCCTAATTTCTAATTTGCCACCCTACACGGCCTATACGGCCACACGCCCTTCCACAGAAAGGACACCGATGAACGCAACCTACAAGCAAGTTACCAAAGCCCGCTATATCGCCCAGGTATCGGCCCTGGCCGAAGAAATTTTTGTTGCCCACTACCGCAAGCTGACCCCCAAGGTGGCCGCCGCCCTGGCCGCGCGCTACCAAAGCGTGGATTTGACCGATGAGGAGATTCACGCCGGGGTCAACTATTTTTTGGTTTACCTTGGCAGCGAAGCCGTGGGCTATTTTGCCCTGGACCTTTCGCCGGCCGGCGCCCTGCAAATCACCCGGCTGTTTTTAAAAGAAAATGTTCGTGGCCGGGGCATTGGCCGGGATATTTTGGCCGCTGCCCACAAATTGGCCGAGGGCGATAACCGCAGCCGCCTGTTTTTGCAGCTTTGGGCCAAGGATTTAAAGGCCGTGGCCTTCTGCAAAAAACGTGGCTTCCGCCTTGCCGAAACGGTGCCGATGGAGGTTTTGCCCGGCACCACGCTGGATATTTCCACCTGGGAAAAGCTTTGGCGCTGATTGGCCCGCCGGTGCGCGCCCCACGGCCCGCACTGCCCAACATTTGCCTTTCCCGTTTTTTCAAGGAGAACACCCATGAACAATGAACATCTTTTGCAAACCCTGCTTGAACATTACACCGCGCAAAAGCTGTACCCCATGCATATGCCGGGCCACAAACGCCGCCTGGCCCCCGCGCCCGGCCTGCCCTACCGGTGGGATGTAACCGAGCTGCCCGGCACCGATAACCTGCACGATGCCCACGATATTTTGGAGCAGGCCATGCAGCGCACCGCCAACCTTTGGGGCGCGCGGCGCAGCTGGTACCTTGTAAACGGCAGCACCTGCGGCATTTTGGCCGGGGTTCGGGCCTTGGCCCCCCTGGGCAGCGAGGTAATTGCGGCCCGCAACTGCCACAAATCGGTTTACCACGCCATTGAGCTGGGTGCGCTTACGGCCCATTGGGTCACCCCGCCCATCGATAGCAGCTTTGGCGTTTACGGCAGTGTGCCCCCGCAGGATATTGCCGCCGCGCTGGAAGCCCACCCGGCGGCCCGCTGCGTAATTTTAACCAGCCCCACCTACGAGGGGGTCATCAGCGATATTGCGATGATTGCCCGCATCTGCCACGACCATAACGTGCCCCTGCTGGTGGATGAAGCCCACGGTGCCCACCTGGGCCTGTACCCCGGGTGGGAGGGTGGCGCGCTGGCGGGCGGGGCCGATGTGGTGGTGCACAGCCCCCACAAAACCCTGCCCAGCATGACCCAAACCGCCCTTTTGCACTGGAATGGCGATTTGGCCGACCCTGACGAGCTGGCCCGCCAGCTGGAGGTGTTTGAAACCAGCTCCCCCTCCTACCCGCTGCTGGCCTCCCTGGATGGCTGCACCGGGCTGCTGCAGGGCCGTGGGCGGGAGCTGTTTGCCGCCTGGGCCGAATGGCTGAACCGCTTTGACCGCCGCGCTTTTGATTTGCGCCACCTGCGGGTGCTTTGCTATGGCGGCGATAACTGCCACAACCACCCCAAATTTTACCGGCACGACCGTAGCAAGCTGCTAATCAGCACCCGCCAAACCGATTGGACGGCCCCCCAGCTTGCCACCGCCCTGCGGGAGCAGTGCAAGTTTGAAACCGAAATGACCTGTGGGGAAAATGTTCTTGCCATGTCCAGCCCCTGCGATGGCGCGGCGCTTGACCATTTTGCCTCGGCCCTGCTGGCGCTTGACCGCACGGTGGGCATCCGCCCGGCGGCCGATATTGTACCCCTGCCCCAGCCCGGCCCGGCCCGCTGCACCATTGCCGAGGCCCTGCACCAGCGCGATAAATTTAAGGTGGTGCCCCTGAACGAGGCCGCGGGCTGCGTTGCCGCCGAGTATGTGTGGGCCTACCCACCCGGCGTGCCGCTGGTTGCCCCGGGCGAGCAGATACCCTTAGCATTTACCCGCGCCTGCACTGACCTTGGCTATATTGGCACCACCCTGCACCACACCGGCACCAAAACCCCCAATACCATGCGGGTACTGGGTTGACAAACCCCCGCCCCAGCGTGTACAATATAAGTACTTTTTAATGATGAAGGAGTGACTGTCCTATGAAGCATATCCAAACTTTGAACACCCGCGATATGGCCGAAAGCGCCAAGAGCGGCGGCTGTGGCGAGTGCCAGACCTCTTGCCAGAGCGCCTGCAAAACGAGCTGTGGCATTGCCAACCAGCCCTGCGAGAAAACCAACAAGGACTGATTTTGCGGCATTTACGCCGGAATGCCCTGTGCATTCCGGCTATTTTTTTGGCCTGTGGGCCGGGGGCAGCGCCCCTGCCCGGCCCCACGCCGCCCCACCCGCGCCACCAGGCCGGCCGCAAACCGGCCCCTACATACCATAAAGGAGCCAAAATTTTCATGATCCATCAATACCAACTCGGCGGCTACCATATTGTGCTGGACGTTTACAGC
This sequence comes from Gemmiger sp., assembly GCA_028710135.1. Classification (GTDB taxonomy): domain Bacteria; phylum Bacillota; class Clostridia; order Oscillospirales; family Ruminococcaceae; genus Gemmiger. The sequence continues at coordinate 16,506 of JAQUSS010000007.1, forward strand.
GGCAGTGTACACGCCGTGGATGCCCTTGCCTACGATGCCATTGCCCTGGTGGATGCCGGCACCCCGCGCGCCGCTATTGCCCCGGCGCTGCTAAAAAAATACGCCGCCCACCCCGAGGTTACCCCCGCCGATATTGAAGATTGCCTTGCCGATATCGACGAGCTGACCGCCCAGGGCAAGCTGTTTACCGCCGATACCTACGCCGATAAAGCGTTCGATTTTAAAAACCGCAGCACGGTGGTCAAGGCGCTTTGCCTGCACGTTGCCCACACCTGCAACCTAAACTGCGAATATTGCTTTGCCGCCCAGGGCAAGTTCCACGGCGAAGCGGGGCTGATGTCGTTTGAAACCGGCAAGCGGGCACTGGATTTTTTGGTTGAAAATTCCGGCACGCGCCGCAATTTGGAGGTTGATTTTTTTGGCGGCGAACCGCTGATGAACTTTCAGGTATGCAAAGACTTAGTTGCCTATGCCCGCAGCATTGAGGGCGAAAAAGGCAAAAACTTCCGCTTCACCCTCACCACCAACGGCATCGGCATCACCGATGAAGTCATCGATTGGGCAAACAAAGAGTGCTACAACGTTGTTTTAAGCCTGGATGGCCGCAAGGAAGTGAACGACCGCTTCCGCAAGGACCTGGCGGGCAACGGCAGCTACGACCGCATTGTTCCCAAATTTCAAAAGTTTGTGGCCGCCCGCGGGGGCAAAAACTACTATATGCGGGGCACCTTCACCCACCACAACACCGATTTTACCAACGATTTGTTCCATATGGCCGATGACCTTGGCTTTACCGAGCTTTCGATGGAGCCGGTTGTCAGCAAGCCCGGCGCGCCCGAGGCACTGACCGAGGAAGACCTGCCCCGCCTGTTTGACCAGTACGAGCTGCTGGCAAACGATATGCTCCGCCGCGAAAAGGCGGGCGCACCCATCACCTTCTACCATTATATGGTCGATTTGGCGCACGGGCCCTGCATCTACAAGCGCATCTCGGGCTGTGGCTCGGGCACCGAGTATATGGCCGTTACCCCCTGGGGCGATTTGTACCCCTGCCACCAGTTTGTGGGGGGTGCCGCCTACAAGCTGGGCGATATCTGGCAGGGGGTAACCAACCCCGCCCTGCGGGATGAATTTAAGCTTTGTAACGTTTATGCCCGGCCCGATTGTAAAGATTGCTGGGCACGGCTCTACTGCTCGGGCGGGTGCGCGGCCAACGCCCTGCACGCCACCGGCGATATCCACGGCATCTACGAGTACGGCTGCAAGGTGTTCCGCAAACGGATGGAATGCGCCTTGATGATGAAGGTTGCCGAGAGCCTGGACCCAGCCCTTGCCGCCCGCCGCCCCGCGCCCGATGCCACCACCCCCGCCGCCGAGGAAAACGGCTGCGACAGCTGCATGGAGGATTGTTGAGATGGAATACCGCGTAAACCGCCACGGCGGTGAAAAAACCAGCCTGTTGGGCCTGGGCATGATGCGCCTGCCCCTGCGCGACCCTGCCGACCCTACCAGCATTGACGAAGAAAAAGCACAGCAGATTGTAGATTACGCCTACGCGCATGGGGTCAACTACTTCGACACCGCCTACCCCTACCATGGCCGTATGTCCGAAAAATTTTGCGGCCGCGCCCTGGCCCGCTACCCCCGGCAAAGCTACCACCTGGCCAGCAAGCTGCCGGGCTGGCTGGTAAACGGTGCCGAGGATGTGCCCCGCCTGTTTGAGGAGCAGCTGCAAAACTGCCAAACCCCCTATTTTGATTTTTACCTCTGCCATTCGGTGCACGAGGAAAACTGGCCCCGCTACCAGGCCGCCAACGCCTACGCCCAGCTGGACGAGCGCCGCCAAAAGGGGCAAATCCACAACCTGGGCTTCTCCTTCCACGGCGGGGTGCCGCTGCTGAAGGAGGTTTTGGCCGCCGGCAAGTGGGATTTTGTTCAGCTTCAGCTCAATTATTTTGATTGGGATTACCAGGATGCCCGCACCAAATACGAGCTTTGCGCCGCCGCCGGGTTGCAGGTGGTGGTGATGGAGCCGGTGCGGGGCGGCGGCCTTGCCACCCTGTGCGATAGCGCCGCAGCCCTGCTGCAACAGGCTGCGCCGGATGCCAGCCTTGCCCGCTGGGCCATCCGCTGGGCCGCCGGGTTGCCGGGGGTGCTGTGCGTGTTATCGGGGATGTCTACCCTGGAGCAGGTGGTGGATAACACCGCCGCTATGGCCCCCTTCATCCCTCTTACCACCGCCGAGCAGGCCACCCTGGCCGATGCCTTGGCCGCCATCAAGGCGCAAAAGCTGGTGCCCTGCACCACCTGCAAGTACTGTATGCCCTGCCCCGCCGGGGTAAACATCCCGGGGATGCTGCGCATTTATAACGAGTACCGCCTGCACGGCGAAATTCCCGCCCGCCTGCGCGAAAGCTACAACGAAGCGCCCGAACCCACCCGCGCCGCGCATTGCGTGGCCTGCGGCAAGTGCAAGGCCCAGTGCCCCCAGCAGATTGATATCCCCGCCCACATGGCCACCATCGCCGCCCTGGCAAAGGAATAAACCCAGCCGCGCCCCGCCGGTGGCCCCGCAAAAATAAAATTCGAGAATAAAAATCAAAGCTGCAAAATAGAAACGCAAAAAACGCCCGCCCCACAAAAATGTGGGGCGGGCGTTGCGATTTATGGTGTTCGCTTACAGTTCAGCGAAATATTTAATGGTGCGAACCATCTGGCTGGTGTAGCTGTTCTCGTTGTCGTACCAAGCAACAACCTGCACCTGTGCGGTGTCGTCGTCGATTTTGGTAACCATGGTCTGGGTGGCATCGAACAGGCTGCCGAACTTCATGCCGATAACGTCCGAGGAAACGATCTCGGCTTCGTTATAGCCAAAGCTGGCGCTGGCAGCGGCCTTCATGGCGGCGTTGATGCTCTCTTTGGTAACATCTTTGCCCTTCACAACGGCAACCAGGATGGTGGTGGAACCGGTGGGCACAGGCACGCGCTGGGCAGAACCAATCAGCTTGCCGTTCAGCTCCGGGATAACCAGGCCGATGGCCTTGGCGGCGCCGGTGGAGTTGGGCACGATGTTCTGGGCACCGGCACGAGCGCGGCGCAAATCACCCTTGCGCTGGGGGCCATCAAGGATCATCTGGTCGCCGGTGTAGGCGTGAACCGTGGTCATGATGCCCGAAACGATCGGGTAGAGGTTATTCAGGGTGTTGGCCATGGGGGCCAGGCAGTTGGTGGTGCAGGAAGCAGCCGAGATGATCTGGTCATCGGCAGTCAGCACGTTCTCGTTGACGGAGAACACGATGGTCTTCAGGTCGTTGCCGGCGGGGGCAGAGATGACAACCTTCTTGGCACCGGCGGCAATGTGCGCCATGCTCTTCTCTTTGCTGGTGTAGAAACCGGTGCATTCCAGAACAACGTCAACACCGATGGTGCCCCAGGGGCAATCCTTCGCATCTTTAACGGCGTAGATTTTGATCTCCTGGCCGTCAACGATGATGGAATCCTCGGTGGACTCAACCGTGTGCTTTTCCTCACCGATCTTGCCCATGAAAGAGCCCTGTGCGGTGTCGTACTTCAGCAGGTGTGCCAGCATTTTGGGGCTGGTCAGATCGTTGATAGCGACAACTTCGTAGCCATCCGCCTCAAACATCTGCCGGAAAGCCAGACGGCCAATGCGGCCAAAACCATTGATTGCAACTTTAACAGCCATAGTAAATATCCTCCCAAGATTGTTTTTTGCGCTTCCTAAAAACAAGCGGTGCGCCGCCTTACGGCAGGTTGCCGCTAACGGGTACATGATTATTGTAGCCTATTCTGCGCCAAACTGCAAGGGCGTTGTTATTCTTTTAACACAAAAAAGCAACTTTTTTTATAAATTCCCCATAAATCCTATTTTGATGGCCGGTTTTTTCCCGTTCTATGGCCAAATTGCCATCCAACAATTAAAATTTTAATTCTTTTTTTCACCGGGCGTTTGGGGTGCCGGGGCCTCGGGCGGGGCGGGCAGGCAGGGGCCGGTAGCCACCCAGGCAGCGCCCAGCCCACACAGCCCCAGCAGCCCGTAGCCCAGCGCCACAAACAGCTGCGCCGCACCCGCCGCGCCGCTAAAAAACGCCACCGCCGTGTAGGGCAGCTCGGCACAGGTGGCCAGCAAAAACACCAGCAGCCCGCGGAAATATACCTCCTGCCCACAGGGGGAGCCGGGCAGGTAAAACCGCTTGGCCAGCGAAGCGAGAAACAGCAGCACCGCCATGGCGCTAAGTACACACAGCACCATGCCCACCCGGCTAACAGCAGGCGGGGCCAGCACAAAGCGCTCCATCAGCACCAGCGCGGGGGCTGCCAGGCCCGCCAAACTCCCCCAGGCGGAGGGTAGGCCGGTCTCGGCGGTGGCCGGGGCAAAGCTATCCCGCCCGCGCAGCAAAAGCCATGCTGCCGCCACCAAAAGCAGCACCCCACGCGCGCCATCCCACAGGGTACCGTTTACAATATCCATTCCTTTTAGCAGCGCGGCTACCCCCGCCACCCCAAAGGCCCCGCCGGTAACACACAGCAGCACACCCAGCCGGGGTGCCGCCGCCACAAAGCCCGCCGGGCGCAGTGCGGCAAACCGGCTGCCCACCAGGGCCACCGCCGCGCACACGCCCACCGGCAGGTAATGCCAACCGACCCACACCGTTGGGAAGCCGGTTCCCGCCTCCAAAAGGGCGCAGACCGAAACGGCGCAGCCCAGTGCCAAAGCCAGGCAGATGCCAAAGCCGATCTTCGCTTGCTTCATAAACACGCTCCTACGTATCAAATTGCCAAAAAACCAAGCATTTTGCAGCGCCGGGGCAAACGCCCGCCGCCCTTTGTAAAATGCCGCCGATTTTTAGGCGGTTTGTTGTAACGCCGCCCCCTGCGGGGCACGGCAGGCAAAGGGGAATTGCAAAAAACACGGCACAAGCCGGTGCAGGGCGGCATATTTTTGCCCCCCGGCGCATAGCTTTAGGGTAAGGGGGGCAAGCTGTGCCCCCTTTGCGCCCTTTTTGTGTTTGCCGCTTGCCGCTTTGCCTTTATATATGGTATACGCCCTGCTATCGGCCCCCTACTTTGCCGTTTTGCGGTTTTGCGTGGGGTGCCGCCAAAGGGCGGGCAGGCGGTGGCCTGCTTGCCGCCGCCTTTTGCTTTCGCACCTCTTTATTGTATTCCCCCCCGCCACAATTTGCAAGGGCGCACCGCCCGCGCAGCAAAAAAGCATCATCAGGAGGATTTGCCCTATGAAGCACCGCCCACCCGCCCTTTTTTCAGCGCAGCGTACCCTTGTAGCCGCCGCGCTGCTGGCCGTGCTGGCGGCGGCAGCCCCCTTTTTGTGCCTGCTGCCCCTGCCCGGGGCCAGCACCGGCGATACAGGCCCCGCTGGCAATACCGGCAATACTGGTGATACCGCCCGCGCCCTGCCCACCGCGCCGCCCGCCGCCACAGCTGCCCCCACGGCCCCGCCCACCCAGGAGCCACTTTTGGTTTGGGACGAAGGTACCGGCCAGCTTGAAACCCTATCGGTGGAGGAATACCTGGTGGGGGCTGCTGCCTGCGAGGTGCCCATCACCTGGCCGGACGAAGCCATCCGCGCCCAGATGGTGGCCTGCCACAGTTACATTTTGTACCAAAAAGCCAACGGCAGCAACCAAAACGGCGGCTACCTGACGGTAAACAGCAGCCAGTGCAGCGGCTGGGCCACCAAGGCGGTGTTATCCAGCCGCTGGGGGGACGATTACGGCAAAAACTACGCCCGGTTGCAGCTTTTGGCCCAAAGCGTGCAGTACAGCCTGCTGCTTTACGAGGGCGAGCCCGCCGCCGCCTGCTACCATGCCATCAGTGCGGGGCAAACCCAGGCCAGCCAAAATGTTTGGAAGGAGGCCCTGCCCTACCTGCAAGGGGTAGATTCCAACTGGGACCGCTACGCCGATGGCTACGAGGTGAGCATCCAATATTCCTCCCAGCAGATGCGGGATGCACTCTCGATGAATTTGGGGGTAACGCCCGAGGGTGACCCCAACACCTGGGTGGGCGATACCACCTGGGATGCCGCCGGGTATGTGGAAAGTATCTCGCTGGCCGGGCAAAGCTTTCGCGGCACGGCGGTGCGCAGCGCGCTCAATTTGCGCAGCGCCTGCTTTGCCATTGCCTGGCAGGGCAGCCAGTTTGTGCTAACCACCCGGGGCTACGGCCACGGGGTTGGCCTTAGCCAATATGGCGCTTGCGCCATGGCAAAGGGCGGCAGCACCTGGCAGCAAATTTTGGCCTACTACTACCCTGGCACCACCCTGGGGCAGGGGTGACGCGCTTTTTCCCGCAAAGGGCTTGTTGCCCGCAAAAGAGCCTTTGCCGAGTAGGGGCGGTTGGTTTCCACCCCGGGGCTTTGCCGTGCTTTCTTTTTACTGGTAAAACCGATAAAATGCCTGTATAATATTTGAGCGCATTCACCCCTTTAGCGATGGGAACGGCCGCACCGGCAGGCTGCTGATCAATTACGAGATGCTTCGCAACGAGCTGCCGCCCGTTATTATCCCCTTTGCGCAGCGGGCAGACTATATGGGAATGCTGGCAGAGCAGAACGCCCCCGCCCTGGCCGGGCTGCTGAAAGCCCAAAGTGCCGTGGAGCAGGAACGCATCACCAGCATTCTGCACGCCCCGGTTGTGGAACCGTGACGCAAACCGAAACAAAAATCCTGCCCAGGTTTGTAAACTAGGCGCATAACCCCGCCGCCCCCAGCCTAACGGCTGGGGGCGGCTGGGCTATATGCTTGATTATGCTTGGGCCGATTTGGTTTTCGATTTTTGCGTGCCGGGCATTTTGCGGAAGGCCCGCACCATCAGCACAGCAGAGAGGATGGTTGCCAAAAAATCGCTGACGGGCTGGGCGCAAAAGATGCCAACGGTGCCCAAAAACCTGGGCAGGATATAAATAAACGGCACCAGGGCCACCACCTGCCGCAGCAGGGTGATGATGCTGGAGGCGTTCGGTTGCCCGATAGACTGAAAAAAGGTGGTGGCCAGCATCACAAAGCCAAGCACCGGCGCAATCATAAAATTTAGGCGCAGCGCCGGTACCCCAATTTCCAACAGTTCTCCCCCGCCAAACAGATGAATCAGCGCTACCGGGAAGCACTCGGTAAGCGTCCAGATTACCGTTGTTACCCCCACCGAAAAAAGGGCCGCCTGGGTAAAGGTCTGCTTTACCCGGGCATAATTGCCCGCACCATAGTTGTAGCCGATGATGGGCTGGATGCCCTGGCTGATGCCGCTGGCCGGCATGATGATAAAGGTCATCACGCTGGAAACAACAGCATAGGCGCTGATGGCAACATCGCCGCCATATTTGCCAAGCTGCCCGTTATACACCAGCGCAATAAAGCCCATGGCCATCTGCGCAATCCAAAAGGCAAAGCCGCAGCCTAACAGCTTTTTCCCAATCAAAAAATCGGGGCGCAGGTTCGCTTTCCCGGTTTCCACCAGGGTTTTGCCACCAAACAGCAGCCACCCGCCAAACAGGGTGGATACCCCTTGGCCAATAACCGTGGCGGCCGCCGCACCCGCCACGCCCCACCGGAACCCCACCACAAACAGCGCGTCCAGCAGGATGTTGGTGATGGCCCCCACGCCCGTTACGCACATACCAAGAACCGGCTTGCCCGATACCCGCACAAAATCGCAAAACACCAAGGTCAGCCCTTGAAACACGCAGCCCAGCGCAACGATGTTGTAATATTGCAGGGCCAGCGCGTAGGTGGTTTCGGTCACCCCAAACAGGGTGAGCAGGGGCTTTGAAAATACCAGCAAGATGGCCGTTAAAAGCAGTTCAAAAAAAATGGTGAGGAAAAATGCGGTGCCAAAGGCGGCATTGGCCTTTTTGTTCTCCTGTTGGCCCCGGAACAGGGTAAACAGGGTGGAGCCACCGGCGCTGCACATCAGCCCAAACGCCATCATCATAAACGAGAGCGGAAAGCAGATGGAAAGGGCCGCCAGCGCCGTGCTGCCGCTAAAATTGCCGATGAAAATACGGTCTACAATATTGTAAATGGCCGTGATGAGGAGCGAGATTGCCGCCGGGATGGAAAACCGTAAAATCAGCGGGAAAAGCTTTCCGTTTGCATAATCAGCCTGTTGCTTCATTCGTTTTCCCCCTTGGGCATGGCCTTTGCCAGCTTGTTGAGGGTGCGCACCACGGTTTGCACCTCCGCCTCGCTTACCTCCCCCATGTTTGCGGCCCACTGCGCATGGTAGCGCGTTACATATTTTTCCTCGTATTCCTTGCCCAGCGCGGTCAGGGCAACCAGCGTTACCCGCTTATCGGCGGGGCAGATATCTTTTTGAACCGCGCCTTTCTCCTCCAATTCGTTGAGGAGCTTGGTTACGCTGGGGGTGGTGATGTTGAGCTGGCGGCTAACATCGCTGACCCGCACTGCCTCCCCATCCGCCCCCAGGCGGGCGATGGCATCCAAAATATGGATATGGCGGGGCTTAAACCCGGCCGGGAGCTGTTTCATTTCTTGCGTGATGGTTTTTGCAACAAAGCAGCTATCCAGCAGCGCCTTGATTTGGTTAGAATCCATGGTTTTTGCCTCCAATCATTACTATAGATAATTATCTTTAGTAAGTATAGGACGAAAAAACAACCTTGTCAACCGGCAGAAAGCATTTTGTTCCCCAGTTTGTGCCGCGCCCGCTGTGCGGTTTGCTGTGCGCGTTGCCCTGCCGCGTGCCCGCCAAAACCGGTGTTCTCCCCTCTGCCGCCGAGCGGGGGGCAAAAAACACCGGCCATGGCTTTGCGCTATGGCCGGTGTTTTATAAAATTTTACCGTTTGCTCATTTTACCGTTTGCCCGGTTTACCGCTTGCCCAGTTGCCCGGCTTTGCGGTACTCGGTGGGGGTGATGCCCACATTCTGTTTGAATACCTTCAAAAAGTTTTTTTCATCGGTAAAGCCCACCTTATGGCCAATTTCTCCCACCCGGTACTCGGTTTCGGTCAACAGCCGCTTGGCTTCCTCCACCCGCAGGGTTTGCAGGTAGCTTACAAAATTGCTGCCCACATACTGCTTGAACAGCAGCGAAAACAGCGAGTAATTCATCGATACCTCGTTGCTTACCACCGCCATGTTGAGCGATTGCGCGTAGTTGTTGCGCATAAACACCACGGCATCGCGTATTTTTTGCTTATTGTGGTAATCGTCAAACTCGTGCGCAAGGCGCTGGGTAAAGGCATCCATCCAGCCGCCCAGCGCGGCCAAATATTCCTGCACGCTGGCATAGCGCCATATATCCGCAATGTTATCCAAATCCTCGTCCACCGGCAGCATGGTGCGGTAGGTGGCGGCCAACTGCTTGGCCAAGGCCCGCGCGGCATCGCCCATGGCCTCGGGCGTTAGCAGGTTATTTTGCACACGCAGGGTAAGGGCTTCCACCTGGGTGTAGGCTTCCCGCCAGCGTGAAACCCCCACCAGCTGGGTAATTTTTTGTATCTCCTTTTCCTCCACCACCCCGGCGGCGGTTTCCTCGGCGGGGGGCTGCCAGGCCAGGCAGCAGGCCCCGGGCGCAAAGTAGGCGCGGCGGTAGGCGGTGGCGGCCTCGGCACAGGCCATGTTCAGCTCGGCCAGGCCATGGTGCAACGCACTTTGGCCCAGCCGGGCGGTGGGGTCGGCATCGGTGGGGGTATCGGGCGGCACAATTAAAATGCAGTTGCCCCGTATATCGTGGATGGGCTGCTCCAGCAGGGGCGGCAAAGCCCCGGGTTGCAGGTGGCTGTAAAGCACGGTGTAGCCGCTTGGCGGGAAGGTTGCCGCATAGCGGGCCAGCAGTTTTTCCCGCTCGGCTGTGGGGATGCTGCCATCCAGCGCCAGGTAGCGCAGGGCTTGGCGGCGCAGCTGCTCGGTGTTTTCGCACTCGTGGCGGGCGGTGCTCAACTCGTTTTCCAGCTTTTGCAGGGTATCGTACAGCTTTTGCCGCTCCACAGGTTTTAGCAGGTAATCGCGCACACCGCCGCGCAGCATTTCCACCGCATAGTTAAAATCATCGTACCCGCTTACCACAATGGCAAGGGGCGGGTGGGGCAGGCTTTTGGTGCGCTGCATCAGCTCAATGCCATCCATGCCCGGCATACGGATATCGGTAATCAAAACCTCCACCGGCTGGGCGTGCAAAATTTCCAGCGCCTGCTGGCCGTTGCGGGCTTCCAGCACCGTTTCCACCGGCACCGGGGCGCGGCGCAGCATGGCAACCAGCCCCTGCCGAATCAACTTTTCATCCTCCACCACGAGTATGGTTTTCATAGGTTCTCTCCTTCGTGTGTTGTGTACGGCAACAGCAGGGTAACGCAGGTAAATTCCTCCGCAGCGGAGGAAACACTCAAGCCATACGGCTCGCCAAACATCATGCGGATACGGTCCTGCACGTTTTTAAGCCCCAGGCCGTTGCCTGCGCCGCCGTCCGGGCAAATTTCGCCCGCAATCTGCTGCTCCAGCCGCACCACCATGGCGGGGGTCATCCCCTTGCCATGGTCAACTATTTCCAGCTTATAGTCGTTTTCCCCCGGCAGGCCGCGCAGCAAAATTTCGGCATCGGCATCCATCTCCACCACGCCATGCACCACGGCGTTTTCCACCACCGGCTGCAAGCTCATTTTGGGGATGCTTTGCTCCAGCAGCGCGGGGGGTATCTCCAGCTTTAGGGTAATCACAAAATCAAAGCGGAGGTTCATCAGCGAGAGGTAGTTTTGGATATTTTCCACCTCCTGCGCCACGGTCACATTTTTGCTGTTCCATTTCATGCTGTAGCGCAGCAGCTTGCCCAGGCTGGTTACCGCATCGGCAATCTCATATTTTTCGTCAATTTCGGCCATCATTTTAATGGCTTCCAGCACATTGTAGATAAAATGGGCGTTAATCTGGTTTTGCAGCGCCCGCAGCTCGGCATTTTTGGCCAGCAGCTCCCGGTTCACATTGTCCTGCATCAGTTGGCGGATACGGTCTAGCATTTGGTTGATGCCCCCGGCAAAACGGCCAACCTCGCTATCGGCGTTGGGGTCCTCGGGCACAGCGGCCTCCAAATCTCCCTGAGAGAAATTGCGCACCGCATCAAACGCAAGGTAAAACTGCCGCAGCATCCGCTTGCTAAGGCGGCCCACAAAGGCCAGCAGCAAAATAAACACGAGGGCCAATGCCAGCAGCACATAGCCGGTGCGGGCAGCGCTGCTCTGCCGCAAATCTGCCAGGGTGGTGAGCTGCAGGTAGCGGCAGCCGATGCTGGTGAGGGGTTGCACGGTGAGCAAAAACGGTTCGCCATGCAGGCTTACCTGGGCGGTGCCGCCGCTGGGGTTTTGCAGCAGGGTATCGATAGGCTCCGCCAGGGCTTGCAGGGCGTCATCCTGGTTTTGCCCCACCAGTAGGTTCCCGTTTAAATCGGTCAAAAAGGTGCGGGTGGTGCTGTTCTCGGCAAATAGCTCGGGCAACAGCTCCTCCATCCGCATGGCAACCTCCAGCGTGCCCACCTTGCCCTCGGCGGCGGTGTTTATCTCGGTAATCAAGCTCATAATGTGGTGGGTAACCGCGTAGCTGGGGTACAGTTGGTCGTCAAAATCCAGCATCCAGGAGCCGGAGGCCACCTCGCTTTCCGCCCAGGGCATCCGCTGCATCCGGCTGGCACTGTACAATAGGGGCAGCATCTCGCTCATGGCATCGGTGACCGAATAGACCCGAATCTGATAAAGGTAGGGGTTACTTACCACCACCTTTTCCAGGCTGGCAATATCGTTATCGTAGAAGGAGAGCAGCGCGGCGGCGGGGATGCTCTCCCCCTTTTTCAGCTTGGCCAAATGGTCGGTCAGGGCCGGGGTGTTCAAAAAAACCTGGGTGCTCAGGTTGCAAAGCTCGGCGGCTTTTTCCACCTGGATGGAAAGCTGCCCGGCCCGCTGGCGTACCTCCTGCGTGCGGGTATCCACCGCAATACGGTAGACGCTGGAAAGCATATACCCGCAAAAAGCCAGCATGGGCAGCAACGCAAATAGGCAGATGACCAGCGTCATCTGCCAACTGAAGGGAATCCGGTTCAGCAGCTTTTTAAGGGGCTTCATGGCGCGTATCCTTTGTCAAACTTTGGCGGTGGGGCGGGGGCCGGCAGGGGGGCTAGCGCATCCCCAATTTCTCTTTGGCGGCCTGCATTTGCAGGGTGGCGGCGGCTTGCACCTCGGCAAAGCCAAGGGCATCGCGCTGGGCGATAAACCCTGCCAAAATATCGTCAAACGTGGCTTCATCGGGGGCCAACAGCAGCTGTGGCAGGGTTTTGCCCCACAGCTTTTGGATGGCGTGCTCGGCGGTTTCGGCGGCGCTGCCGTCGGCCAGCGGCAAATCGTACTGGGCGGTATACACGGTGTAGGGCCAGGCCCACTGCTGCATCTGGCTTAAAGCCGGGTCGTCGTTGCTGCGCCAACGGGCCTGCATGGTGTTATCCTGTAGCATCCAGTAGGTGTTATCGGCCCCCACCTGGGCCACAAAGGCCGGGTAATCGGTATCGTACAGCTTTTGGGTTTCGGGGGTGAACACGGCCTTGCCGCCCTGCATGGTATAATTTTCACCCTCCACGCCAACGCTCGTCAGCTTTTGCCCTTCCTCGCTCATCAAAAAATCCATAAATTGGATGGCCTTGCCCGGGTTGGCGCAATTTTTGGAGATGAGCGTTACCGTCCACCCCGGCACACCGCCCCCCGGCAGGGTGTAATCGTCCCCGGCTGCATTTTTGGGGCCATCCACCGCGATGTAGGCGCTGTTGGGGTCGGCCGCATAGCGGGCGCGCTGCGGCTCAATGATATCGGTGCGCTGGTAGAGCATACAGAAATAGCGCCCCTCCAGCATTTTTTCTTCCATCTGCGCCCGCTGGTCCAAAAAGATGTCATCGGCCAGGTAGCCCTCCTGCCCAAGCTGGCGCAGGGTTTTGAGCCACGTGATATAATCGGGGTCGGTGGTACGGTCGTACACCTTGCCGTCCTTTTCATACGGAACCGCGAGGAAATTCATCAAAAACTTATCAAACGAATCGCACCCCTGCTCGGTGAAGGCGTGCGCCCCGATGGGAATCAGCGGCTTGCCGTTTTCCACCGTGGGGTAGGCGGCAGCCGCCGCCCGCACCGCCGCCGAAAACCCCTCCGGCGTGGTCATATCCGGGCTGCCGATTGCCTCGTAAATATCCTTGCGCACCAAAAAGGTTTGGTTGGAGGAAAGGCTGACATCCTCGGCATAATCTTGCGGCAGGTAGGAGGAATTGGGGTAGCAGTAGAAATTGCCGTCACTTTGGGTGTACCAGCGGATGGCAACCTCATCGGCATCGTTATAAAATTGTGGGCAGTAGGCATCGGCCAGCTCGTTGAGGGCCAGCGCGTAGCCGTTGCTGATGAGGGTTTGGAGCTGTGGCTCCCACCAGCCGATGGTTACCAGGTCGGGCAACGAGCCGGAGGCTATCAGCGCATCCAGCTTTTCGGTTTCGTTGCCGGTGGGGGTGATAAAATTGATGCTTACCCCGGTTTTTTCGGTGATGGCATCGGATACCGCATTGCCGCCCCACTGGGCCGAAAACCAGTTGTAATGCACATACCAGCTTAAATTAACCGGCGCGGCATCGGTTACCGCCGCAGACGCCGAAGCGGCGGGTGCAGATTGCATCCCGCCGCAGGCGCTTAGGCAAAGCAAGGCTGGGCATAGCAGCATACAAATACAGTTGCGGGGTAGCTTTTCCATGCCGGGGCCCTCCCTTGCGGTATATTATTTTTTTGCGGCCGGGTGTGCCGGTTACCGGTTACCGTATATTGGTCTTATTATAGCACAAATCCGCTAAAATTTGTGCTATAATTGCCCATCCCAAGCCGGTTGCTTGGCATACACCCCATAACAATCCTGAATACGATTATTATAGCACACCCTGCCCGCGCTGTCATTCTTTCACGCTGCCGGCGGAAATACCGCTGATGATGTAGCGAGAGAGGAAGCAGAACGCAATCATGATGGGCACCACCGAGATGGCGATGACGAGATAGACAGCACCCAAGTTGGTGGTGATATCCCGCACGGCGGAAAGGCTGGCAACCATGACGGGCAGGGGGAACTTCTCCTGCTTATTGATGAGCAGCATGGGGATAAGGTAGTTGTTCCAGCTGCCGACGAACGCGCCGATGGCCATGGTGGCAATGCCGGGGGCCATGATGGGCAGCACGATTTTGTGGAAAATCAGCAGCTCGCCCGCGCCGTCAATACGCGGGGCTTCGAGGATGCTTTTGGGCAGAACGGACAGAATATACTGCCGCAGGAAAAACACCGTAGCCGGGCTGGCGATGCTGGGCAGGATAAGCGGCAGGTAGCTGTTGATGAGCCCCAGCGAGGTGCAGAGGTTGTAGAAGCCGAGCATACTCAGCTGTGCGGGAATCATCATAAACACCAGCATGATGGTGAAAATCATCTTGTTGCCCTTGAACTTATAGAAGGCCAGCGCGTAGGCGGTCAGGGCCGAAAAGTAGCTGACCAGCGCGGTGTTGCACACCGCCAAGAACAAGCTGTTGAGGAAGCCGCGGGGCAAATCCAGGAAGGACATGACGGTGTTCCAGTTGGAGGCCAGCGCCGTGCCGGGCATAAAGCTGAAGCCCTTCATAATCTCGGTGCCGGTGCGGGTGGCGTTGATGATCATGAGCAGGAACGGGATGAAGCAGAGCACAGCCAGCAGAATCAGAAAGAGGTAGAGCAGCGCCTTGACAAGGTTGGTCTGCGTTTTTTGTACAGTCATGGTTTAGTCCTCCTTCTCGTTCATGAGCTTGAAGGCGATGGCACTGAAGATGGCGATGATAAAGAACAGCACAAACGCCATCGCCGCCGCGTACCCCATCTGGTTTTTGGAGAACGCCATATCAAACAGGTAGAACACCGCGGTAAACAAGCTGCGCCCGGGCGTGCCCTTGGTGCCGGAAATCAGGTACGGGATATCGAAGAGCTGCAAGCCGCCAATCAGGCTGGTAACCGCCACATACAGCATGATGGGCCGGAGCAACGGCATGGTGATGCGGGCAAAAATGGTCCAGCGGCCTGCACCGTCGATGGTGGCGGCCTCAAAATAATCGTGGTTGATGCCCTGCACACCGGCCATCAGCATAATAAAGCTGTTGCCGAACCACATCCACGCGCCCACGATGCCGACGACGGCCTGGGCCGTCATGGGTTGGTTCAAAAAGTCTACCGGGGCGGCCACCACGTGCATTTTCATCAGGAGCTGGTTGATGGTGCCGTACTGCCAGTCGAGCAGCGTTTTGAAGAGGAAGGCCACGCTGGTGGCGGCAATCAGGTTGGGCAGATAGAAGAGAGCGCGGAAGAGGCTCAGGCCCTTCATCCGGTACTTCATATCGTTGAAGATGATGGTCAGCAGCAGGGCCAGGCCGAGCTGTAGCACAATGTTCAGCCCCCACATTTTGAGGGTGTTGACGAAGGCATCCCAGAATAGGGGGTCCTTCATGACGCGGGCGTAGTTATCAAGGCCGATAAAGGTTTCTTTGCCAAAGCCCTTGTAGCTCAAAAAGCTCATCTGGAAGGTGCGCAGCACCGGGTAGAGGCTGAACACCAGAAAGGTCAGGACAAAGGGGATGCAGAACAGCAGCCCAAAACGGTTTACGTCATTGGGGGCACGTTTTTTTGCCTTGGCTTCCTGCTTGGCGGCGGGTGATTGTGTCATGGCGGAGTCACACCTTTCTACGTATCACGCACAAGGCGGAGCGGCTTTTGCAGGCCGCTCCGCCTTGCCGCGGGTCATTCGGTTCTTTTATCTTTTATACTGTCATGAAAAATTAGGCTTCGGGAACCGTCAGCTCCGGGTAGGTTGCCTTGACCGTTTCATAGAAGGTCTTCATGGCATCCTCTTTGGTGGCCTGGCCCTTTTGTACGCTGACAATGGCGGCACCGTAGGCATCCTTGATGGCATCGTCGTAGCCGGTGATCAGGCTGTAGTCAATCTTGTCGGCCTCGGCAGAGTAGAAGGCGTAGGTTTTCTGGTTGCCGAAGGAAGCATTCTCGTAGTCCTTGTTGGCATCCAGCACGCTCTTCATCGAAACAACGTCGCCCTCGCTGGCTTCCAGCCACCACTGGCTGGTTTCCTCGTTCAGGGTGCAGAACTTGATGAAGTCAACGGCGGTTTCTTTGTGCTTGCTGTACTCGTTGACGGCAAGGAAGGTGCCGCCGCCGAAGAAGCTGGTTACGCCCGAGCAAACGCCGAATTTGCCTTTGTTGTCGCCCGCGTTATCACGCACGATCAAAGCGCCCCAAGAAGGCATAACGTAGGAGAAGACCTGGGTGGTGGCAGCGCCGGAGGCAACCTGCTCTTTCAGGCTATCGGCATCCATGCTCCAAACATCGTCGTCCGCGCCGATGATGGGCAGTGCGCCGGCCATCGAGTTGTACCAAGGTGCGCTCCACTCAAGGCAGTTGGCAACTTCGCCGTTCTGGTAAATTTTCACAGCGGTGTCAAAGTAGGCTTTGCGGGCATCATCGATGATGACCTCGCCATCCTTAACCCAGGGGTTGGTGCTGGTGGAGAACCAGCGCAGAGAGCCGGTATCACCGAAGATGGAGTAGCCCTTGGCCTTCAGCTCATCGGCGGTTTTGGCAATCTCGTCAAAGGAGGCAAATTTCTTGCCGATTTCATCGGGGTCATCGGTGCCGAACACTTCGGTCGCCAGATCGCGGCGGTAGATGACGGAACCGGGGGTGGCCTGGTAGCTCAAGGAGCGAAGCACGCCATCGGTATCGGTACCGGCCTGCACCACGTAGGGAACAAGCTTCTCGTTGGCTTCGTCGGCCAGCTCGCTCAAATCGGCGCAGAAGCCAGCCTCATAGAAGTTGGGCATCATCTGGGGCTCACCGACGAAAACATCCACGTCGGTGGTTTTGCCGCCCAGCGAAGGGGTGACCTTGGAAACGTAATCGGCGGAGTCATACACAACGACATCGACCTTGGTGCCGGTTTTCGCGGTGTACTGCTCGGCAAACTGCTTCAAGTCGTTGGAGAGGGTCCACACCGTGATGGCATCGCCCGCCGGGGCTGCCTCGCTGGTAGCGGTGGCGGCATCTGCCGGGGCGGCGCTGCTGGCCGTGCTGCTGGCGGTGCTACCGCAACCCACCATCGAAAATGCCATGGCAGCGGCCATGCTGCCTGCCAAAATTTTGTTTGCTGTTTTCATTGTTTACTCCTTCTTTTCTTGAAATTCAGGTTTGTGCCGGGGTGCTGTGTTCTCTGTGCTTTTAGTGTACCGCAATACCGGGGCGGAAAAAATGGCCCGCATTTTTCTTAGGTGTCAAAATTTTAGCCCCACCATCCAGAATGGCGGGGCTAAAATTGTGCAATTTGTACAAGGGCTAGGGGGCGGGTGGCGGTAAAAATGGCCCGGCTGGCAAGCGCCGCCGCCAATTTTGGCCGCTGCGCCGCCGAAATACGCCACCAACCCGCCTAGCTGCGCGGCCGGGGCCGGGGTCGGCGTTTTGCGGGGGGTGGGGAAATTACTCGGCCGGTGTTAGCTCCAGCGCCATGGCGGCCACCTGGCCGCCGCGCACCGCGCGGGCGGCGGCATCGGGCAGGGCGGGGCCACTGTAGCTGCCGGTGGTGCCATCCTGCATGGTCAGCAGCCAAGCGGATGGCTGCCAGCGCCCTGCGGTGGTGCCGTTAAAATGGTACTGCACCGGGATGCGCCCCAAGAAGGTTGCCTCCACCTTGCCATCGGCAGGCAGCAGGCGGGCGGGCAGGTGGGGGCAAAAGCTTAAAGCCAGCCCCGTGGCATTTT
Organism: Gemmiger sp.; assembly: GCA_028710135.1. Classification (GTDB taxonomy): domain Bacteria; phylum Bacillota; class Clostridia; order Oscillospirales; family Ruminococcaceae; genus Gemmiger. The sequence goes on from JAQUSS010000007.1 coordinate 34,337, forward strand.
TGGTGAAGGGGGTGGGGCCAAACAGCATCCACTGCCACATCTGCAAAAATTCGGCGGTTGAGCCCGAAAGCCGGGCCACAAAGCCGCGCCCGTGCAGCCCCACATCGGGGTTGGCGCTGCTTGCCAAGAAGGATACATTCTCAAGCGGGCTGCGGCCATAGGTATCCGGGTTCAAAAACGGCACGGCTGCGGCGCAGAAGGCCTCGTCAAACTGGGGGTAAAGGCCGCTTTTCAGCAGCTCCAAAATGTATTTGTATTCCATGTGCAGCCAGATGGATTCGTTTTCCAGCCAGCCACGGGTGAAGGCGCGGGCGCGCCCTGCCTCAAAGGTGAGCGGGGTCATATCCTCGTTGACCTTATACATGGCCAGCTTGGTATCGTACAGCGCACTTTCCTTCACGGCGGCGGCCTGGGCCGCTTTTTGGGCGGCGGGCGCGGCCAGCTTCAGGCAGCGGGTCGGCCCCTCCAAAAACAGCGGCATGGTAACGGGGGTAAAGCGCCCCGGCATCAGCCCGCCATCCCGCGGCTGCACATCCTCGGCCACAAAGTAGAAGTAGGCGGGGCAGATGCCGCCGTTCAGGGCCGTGGCGCGCGCAATACCGGCGCGCACGGCCCCCTCAAACCCGCGCAGGGCCGCGGCAACCTCGGCGGCAGGCAGGGCGGTGGTATCGCCCGCCACGCCATCGGCGGTGGCGGTGCGGTAGCCCTCCTTAAGGATGTTGGCCGCATCCCAGCGGGCGTAGGCATCCGCCTGGGCATCGCCCCCCAGCGCCGCTAGGGCGCGCAGCAGGGCGGCGGTTTCACTGTAAAGCACAATTTCCTCGCCCGCTGCGTCCTGCTCCAGGGCGGTGGCGGTAAACGCAAGCAGGCGGGCCAGCTCGCAGCTTTCGGTCACAGCCGAGCCAAACAGCCCCGGCAGGCCGTTTAAAGCATCGTACCAGCCGGGCTTGCCGCCCTCCATCTCCACACCCATGCCCGCTGGGTCCAGCGTGGCATACTTGATGGCGCACAGCAGCACCAGCTTTTCCATCAGGGTGCTTTGTGCCACCGGGCCGGTGCCGTGGCCGGTGTGCATCCACTTGTTTTTGCTGGCAGCCTTGCGCTGGGTATCCAAAAACGCATACTGGCGCAGGCCGTTTTTGGTGTTGCGGTACCGCTGGGTGCGGGGCAGCACCAGGGCGCGGGTTTCGTACCAAAGGTAGGTTTTATCCTCCAGCAGCAGGGCGTGTTTGTTTTCGGGGTAAACAGCCAGGTAGCTTTCCATCAAATCGAGGCTATAGGTCCAGTGGTCGCTCCAGTAGCCTTCGGTAAAGACGGCGTTCGGCTCGCTTTTGGCGGTGGCAAGCACCATGCCGGTAAAGCGGGCGGCATCCATCCCCTGCACAAACTGCCAGTTTTCGGCCGCCATGGCCAGCTGGCCGGGGGTAAACTCGGCGTTCAGCAGTGCCTCGGCTTCGGGGCGGCTTTGGGGGGCAAGGGCCGCCAGGGCCGCGCCCGGGTCGCCCGCGTGGTAGGTCATCGGTTCAATCACCAGCGGGTTGTAGCCATCGCTTTGGAGCAAATCAAAAAACAGATGGACGTTATCGGTGCCAACCCGTGGCTCAAACAATACGTCGCAGCGGCGGTTTTGTGCCACATCGCGGAAGTTGCCGTTGCCCTGGGAGTAATATTCGGGCGCCATGCGGAAATAGTTGTACTCCCGCTCGGGGTCGCCATGCTTGCGGCTGTACAGGTAAAATACGTTGCGGTTTTTGCCGTCCTCGCTCTCAAACACGGTCGGCACACCGCCGCGCAGCAAATTGTCCAGGTAATCTTGGCGGCAGTAGGCATCAAACACCGGGTCCGCCGTTTTGGTGGCCACGGCGGCGGTCAGCGCATCGGTCAGGGCGTTGGCCTGGGCGCGCTTTTTGGCAAACCAATCCGCACCGCCCACCGTGGCCGCAAAGGCGTGGAATTTTTCTTTATTTTCGGCCTGGCCGTACAGGGCAAACTGGCAGGTGCTCTCGCCCGTTTGCAGGGTGACGGTTTGGCCCGAGAAGGCGCAGGGGAACAAATTGGAGGCCACCTGCTTTGCCCCCAGCAGCGTTTGCAGCGGGGTTTGGGCAAAGCCCACCGGGGTTTGCAGGGCGGTATCGTAGCCAAAAATTTTCTCGGGCTGCACAATCATCGGCAGCGCGCTGCCCGCCGCATCCAGGCAAAGGGCAAAGTTGCCCCCCTCCACCATGGTTACCACGGCGCTATCGGCCATGCTGGCGCGCACACGGTAGTAGGCAGCGCCCTGGGCATAGTCCTCGGCCTGCATCCAGGCCGTGGCAAGCTGGGTCATATTTTTTAGGGAATCCTGGTCAACTCCGTAGGGCACCAGGGCGGGCATACCATCCAAAATTTCAAGCTCTGCCGGGGCGGCCAGGTTGGTTACCCGCAGCACCCGGGCCAGCGCCCCCACCGGGGCACCGGGCAGCACAAAATACAGGGCGGAAACCGAAATTTCCTCGTTTTTCCAGGTGATTTCCAGCTCGTTTGCGCCGATGCAAATGGTGCCGCAGCCATCGGCAAACGGCTCCGTAAGCTTGCCGCCGCGCTTGATAAAGGTGCGGAAGCCGGTTTGCCCCACCGTTTGGTAGGCAACATGGGCCGGCGAAAATTCCATGATGGAATGGTCTTTATCGCCCGCGCCAAAGCTGCACACGGCCTGGCCGCGGTTGTTGTAGTAGCACCACAGCGGGATGCCCTTGGCCCCCGCAATGCCCGGCAAAAAGCTGGAAAATACCGGCTTGCGGCCATAGTTTTCAATCTGCCAGCGGCCAAGGCCATCAAAATGGGCCGCGCCCTTCTGTTCATTCATGTATGGTTACCTCCATGGTCAGCGTTTCGTTTTCGTCAAGCTTCAGCAGCGCGGCACGGGGGATCAGTACCCCGCCCACCGCCGCGTTATAGGGGTAGCTTTCCCCCGCAAGGGTGGCGGTGGCGGCTTTATAGGCATCCGGCTCCACAAAATGGGGGTTGTGGTAGAGTATGCGCAGCGCGCGCCCCGCAAAGCTGCATTCCACCACGGCGTTGCCGGCGGCATCAAACTGCTGGGCCGTAAGCGCCGGGGCCAGCAGCAAATCCCCCTTGCAGCCGCGCACGCCAAAGCTTTGGGTAAGCATGCACAGCAGCAGCCAGCTTGCGGCACCGGTCAGGTAGGGGTACATCCCCCGGCCCTGGGGGTCAAAATATTCGGGGATGCCGGGGTAGATGCGGCTGGCGGCAAAGTGGGCGCACTGGCGGTACAGCGCCCCCAGCACGGCATTGCCCGCCTCCGCAAAGCCACGGCTGTACAGCGCGTAGGCATACATCACCGCCATATGGCAGAACACCGCGCCGTTCTCCTTGTGGCCGTAGGCAAAGCCGAACATCCGCCCCAAGGGCGGGGTATCTTTGCCGTAGGGGCCAAAATCGGTGTTTAGGCAATAGCCGCCGCGCACCGGGCTGTAGAGATACCAATCCGCCGCGCGGATAATTTGTTCCACCTGGGCGGGGGTTGCCGTGCCCGAAAGTACCGTGAACACCTGCCCGGTAAGCATCATACGCACGGTATGGCTGTTGTTGCGGTTGCCCTCCACCTGGGTGCCGTTTTCATCGTAGTAGCTGTTAAACCAGCTGCGGTCGGCACCATCGGTAACCAGCTCCTGCGCGCGTATCTTTTGCTGCAAATGGGTGGCCATGGCCGTTAAAGCCCGCTGCAAATCCGCCGTGGCAACCGGGCGCGGCCCCTTGGCCCACGCCTCGCTTGCCTGCTCAAAATTTTTGCGGGCGGCAATCAGGCTGGCCGGGCTTTGGTACTGTTCAGCCGGGGTGGCAAGCAGGTCACAAAGCTCCCCCGCCACCTGTACGGTGGTGGTGCCGCGCCGGGCCAAATCGCTGCAAAGGTGGGCCAGGGTAAGCAGGTTGCCCGCGTAGGCGGCGGTAAAGGCCACACTCTCGCCGTTCTGGGTGGCCATATCCAGCGCATCGTTCCAATCGGCCCCGCGCAGGCGCAGCATACCGTGGGCGCCTACATCAAAAAAGGCGGCCACGTTTTGCAGCAGCAGGTGTTCCAAAATGCTGCCAGTAACGGCCTTGCCCCCCACCAGCTTGCGGGGGGCGGCGGCGGTGTCCCAATGTTCATCAAGCTTTTCGCCGCGGGCCAGGCGTTGGTCACAAAAATAACCGCGCTGCTGCATCAAAAAGTCATAGTCGCCGCTCTGCTGTAGGTAGAGGTTGACCGTCAGCAGCGGCCAAAAGCCATGGTCCATCCAAACGCGCACAATGTTGTTGCGGTCGGCCACAAACTCGCCGGGGGCACGGCCAATGATGGTGGCGTTGGTGCCATCCACCCGCACACCGGCAAAATAATCAAGCAAATCCTCGCGCACGGTTTCGGGCTCGGTCAATAGTAGGGCCAGGCAGTCCTGCCACAAATCGCGCCAGCCGCGCCCGCCGCGGCTATAATCGTGGTGGGGCAAAAAGCTGCACCCGCAGATCCGCCGCAACTCCGGCTGGATGGTAACCCACCGCATCCAGGCATCAAAGCCCGGGTTGCCGGTGGTAAAGCGGACGCTGCATTTTTGCTGCCAGGCCGCCTTGGTGGCCTCCAGCGCGCGCGCCACCGCACCGGGGGCCAGGTATTCCTCGCCCGCACAGTCAATGCCCAGCACCAGGGTAAACTGTGTTTCGGCACCGGGGGCCAGCAGGCAATCGGCAAAGCGGAGCGCCGCAACCATCTCGCACCCTTCGGCGGTATCACCGGGGTGGAGCCAGGTGGGCTTTACCCCGGCCAAGGCGGCGGGGCAATCGTAGCTGCCCCCCTCGCCCACAAAGCTTTGCACACTGCCAAGGCAGCCCACCGGCCCCGCGCCGGTGGCATCGCAGCCAAGCACGGTGTAGCGCACGGTGCCGGGTTTGTGGCCCCGCTCATCAAAGGTCAGGGTGCTGTGCAGCTCCACCCCTTGCTCCAGCACACAAAGGCGCTGCAGCAGGCTGGTAACCTGGCGATGGTCGCGGATATTATCGGCGCTGCGCCCATACAGCGGGATGGCTGCCACCGGGGTAAAGGCCAGCGGTGCGGTGCCGGTATTTTTGATGGTAAGCTGCATCAGCTCTACCCTATCGCCCCCGGCGGGCACAAAGCTTAAAATGCTTGCCTGCACGCCCAGGGCCTTATTTTCGCGCAGAACGCGCTGCCACAGCAGCCCCGCCGTAAGGGTAACCTCCTCGGCCTCGGGGCTGTGCAGCGCGGCGCGCTGCCAGGCGCTTTGGCCCGCCGCGCTCCAGGGCTGCTTGCCTGGGATGCACAGCCAAAAGTTGCGGGTGGCGCGGCTTTCGTGCAGGGTTTCGTTGCTGGCGGGGGCCAACAGGTAGGTGTTTTGCCCGGTTTTGCAATCGCCTGCCAGGGTGGGGGTAATGCTGGAGATCATGCCGCCCGCGTTGACGAGCGGGAAGTAAAGGCCGCTGGTGGCATCGGCCTTGCGGAGGGTAAAATCGCCGTTGGGGTTTAAAAATTGTAACGGTTCCATACTAGCACCTCATTTTTTGTAGCTTTGCCTTTATTGTAACAGCGCGCGGCGGTGCATTGATATAGGCGCTTTTTCCGTGGGGTGTCATATTTTTAGCAGGGCATCAATCGGTATCGCCGGTGTTGGCGGTGCCGGCAGTGTTGGCCGTGCTGCCGGTGTCATCGGTGCTGCCGTTGCCGGGGCGGCGGGGCAGGCGCGCCCAGCCATACGCCAGCGCCAACAGCGAAAGTACGCCGCTGATGCCAAACAGGGCCGCCATGCTGCCCCGTGCCCCCCAGGCGGGCTGCAACACCCGCTGCAAGCTGCTGCCCAGCAGCGCGCAGCCGTACCCGGCCAGGCTGGCCACCGCCGCCGTTACCCCCAAATAGGTGGTGCGGCGCTGGGGCGGGCAGTTGGCGTATTGCAGGTTCATGCCCGCCATACCGGCGGCACCGCTGCCCACCGCGGTGAGCAACAGTAGCCCCACCGCGCCCGGGCGGGCGGCTGCGCCGGGCAAAAAGCACCAGCCAAACAGGCACAGGGTGGCCAGCGCCCGGGTGGCCAAAATTACGGTTGTCCAATAGGCATGGTCGGCCACGCGGCCCCACACCCAGATGGCCGCCATCCCCGCGGCGGAGGTTAACACCCCCACCGAGGTGATAAAGGTGTGGGTGAGATGCAATACGTTGAGCTGGTAAACCGATAAAAAGCCCATGGAGGCCATGAAGGAGCAATAGCACAATATCTCGTACACCAAAAGCGGGCGGTAGTGCTTATCGCGCAGGGGCAGTGCCAAATCCCGCACACGCAGGGTGGTGGGGGCCGGGCAGGGGGGCTCTTTTTCAAGGCACATCAAAACAAGGTCTACCAGAGAGCCCGCAATGCAAAAGCCATACACCCAAAGGAAGCCTTGGAAGGGTGTGCCCGCCGCGGTGGGGCCATCGAGGCAACGGCCCATCAAATAGGCAATGCTTGCGTTGGCCACCGCCGCCAAAATATCCTTGATGGCAAAGTAGCGCCCACGCCCCTCCTCCGGCGCAATTTGCAGCACCCACTGGTTGAGCGCCGGGGTTACAAACCCTGCCACCAAAAACGATACCAGGTAGAGCGCAAACGCAAAGCGGAGCTGCGATTCTTGGGTGTGGAACAAGAGCGGTGCCAACACGGTAAAGCCCAGCGCAAAGCGGAAGCCGAAGCAAAGGCAAACGATGGAGAGCTTGCGGTGGACCCGTTTTTCAAAAAACAGCGGCGAAACCAGTTGCAGCACACAGCCCAACTGGGGTATGGCCGCAATTTGCGCAATTTGTGCCGGGGTTGCGCCCAAATAATCCAGATAACCCGCCATAAAATTGCCCGTTACCAGGGTATACATTACAGCAGCCAGCGCCCCTTGCAACAGAAGGATGCGCTGGCTGCCTTTGCACTCTGCGGGCGTGGGGGGTACTTCCGGGTAAAACAGTTGTTTTAAACCCATCCTCACTGCGCAGGGCCCTCCAATTCTTGTATCAGCTCAATTTCTTCGCCATCATAACCAATCAGGTAGGCGAACCACATATAAACGGGCTGGGGCGTGGCTTCCAAAATATCCGCGTAGGTGGGCGGCAGCTTGGGCTTTGCCCCGGCGGCCAGCGCACGGGCGTAATCGGCGTGGATATCCGCACTGCGCAGGGCCAGGTGCATCCACTCGCCGTTGGCGTGCTGGGCATGGCTGGCGGCAGGGGCCTCCTCCCCTTCAAAAACCTCCACACAGGTGCCATCGCCGGTTTCCATCATATACACTTTTTTATCGCGGCCCCAGGTGTGCTTGATGGTAAAGCCAAGCCCCTCCTCGTAAAGCCGGACGGTATCGGCAAAATGGCCGGTGGTGATGCCGATGTGGTGTACGCCCTGTATGCTCATACGTTTTCCTCCCGGAAGGTGCGCCAATCCAAAATCATGCTGGTGGGGCTCATGCGCGGCACCGTGATTTCGGTGTAAACCTTGTTGCACTGGGCCGGGTCACGCAGCTCGTACATAACCTCCGGCACGGTAATTTTCCCTGCGGCAATCAGCTCCATGGCGGTGCGGATGTGCCCAAAGCTGGTGTGTACATGGAAATCGTCATTTTTGAGCGGGAGGGACCATTCCCACCCGCCGTGGATGCTGATGTAGGCGTAGAACAGCTCGTACAGCAGGGTGTGGGCATCCCAATCGGAGGTCTTTTTCCAGGGCACCCCAATCTGGAACGCCTCGGCCCCCTTGCGCAGGTAGGGTATGGCGGCGTGCAGCGCATTCTCGTTGCCGGAGCATTCCAGCAGCGCGCCAAAGCCCTGCTTTTCAGCCCCGAGGGCCTCCAGGCTATCGCCCACATGGGTAAGCCCTGCCTGGCGGGAGGCACTCTGCCGCTCGGGCGAGGGGTCAACCGCGTAGACGTTGAAGCCGAAGGCTTGCAGGGTGGCGGCGCACATCAGCCCCACCATCCCCTGCCCGGTAACGATCACGTTATCCACCGGCTTGGCCTTCATGCGGTAGATAGAAGTCATGGAAACAGCGGCGTAGCGCCCAAAAATAACCTGCTCGGGCTTGGCGCCCGCCGGCACCGGGATGGCATCCTCCGCCTTGAGCTTGGCGTAGCGGGTGTGGTGGCCGTTGTGGTAGAACAAATCCCCGGGTTGGAAGCCCTCTACCCCCTGCCCCACGGCCAGCACCCGCCCGATGGAGGAGGAGCCGGTTTCCATCGGGTAGCTTTCGGGCGGGAACTGCTGGGTAAAGCCGCCCCGCTCCGAGCCGGTGGAGATGAGCGAAATCACATTTTCGCCCACAATCTCCCCCGCGGCGGGCGTGCCCTCAAATTCATGCGGCACAAGGGCAGCCTGCTGCTTTTGCAAAAAGGTAACGCGGTAATCGGTCATAGTTTCTCCTTTCTAGAGCGGGTCAAATCAAAACGGCCGCGCCATCGTAGCCAAGGGTGCGCTCCACCTTGCCGGTGGCCACCCACTCGCACCCGCGCACAAACATCTGGCGGAAGGGGCGGGGCGCAAAGCTGGCCATGGTGTTTTCGCCCAGGCCGTGGCCGGTGTAGTAGGGCCACACATGGCCCAGCACCTGGTTGAAGGTGCGGCCCTTGCCATACTGCCCCACCAGCGCAATGGGTTCATCGCAGCCGGTGCCGGGCATCCCGTGGCGGGATACCACGGCGGGGCTTGAGTAGGCGGTGGCCAGGGTGGTAAAGGGCACGTTGTGGATGTTTTTCATGGTGCAAAACACCTCATCCCGGGTATCAAAATCCGGCAGGCCCTGGGTGATGGGGTGGTTTACCGGGGCAATTTTGATATGGTGGTTGCCGTAATCGCCATGGGTGGTGGGCTCGCGCCACATCAGCATGGCCATTTTTTCCAGCTCGGGCCAGGGGTGCATCCCGGCCTCGGGCCAGTAGCAGGGGTGGTCGCCGTGCAAAAACACAAAGCCCTTGCCCCCGGCCACGACCTGCTCCAAAATATGCTGCTCCGCGGGGGTGTTAAAGCGGTAGTTGCCACAGTTAAAAATAATGGCATCGCACCCTGCAATGGCACCGCTGGCCAGGTATTCGTCAAAGCCGATATCCCCCAGCCCCGGGCCATCG
>JAQUSS010000008.1 GCA_028710135.1 Gemmiger sp.
CCATGGCAGCCGTGACGGATTTTGTGCTGGAAAACTGTGCCGAAACCGACACCGTGTACATCAACATTGATACCGATGGCTACAGTGGCAGTACCTTTGCCTACAGCGACCCTGCCCACCCGGCCCTGCAAAGCATGGTGCTGTGGGAGAATAGCGTTCCCTCCACCCACGGCTTCCCCACTGGAATTTGGAGCAGCAAATACCTGTTTGTAACCGATTATTTGGACGAAGGGGGCCTAGTTGGCGGGGTGAACACCGCCCTGCGCACCGATACCCCGGCAGCCCCCCACTATGCCTACCGGGGGGCCTTCCCCCTGGCGGGGGTAACGCTGTATTGTTACGAGCGCCTTACCCCGCCCGATGCCGCCGAGGCTACCTACTTTAAAACCCTTTTTGCCGATTACGATGCCCGCTGGCCCGCCCTTTACAGCCAGCGCATCGATGCCTATTTGGCAGGGCAGGGGGGCTAAGGGGCTATTTCATCTAAAAAATAACGGCTGTTGCCGGTGTGTGGTACACCGGCAACAGCCGTTTGCGTTTGCAAAAGTATTTATCTGAATTCGCCCTGCCCCTCGCCGCTGCGCGGCAACCGGGGTGATGGCTAAAAAATAGCCTTCCGGCTATTTTTCATTGCTTCGCAATAAAAAATAATTTATCTAAATTCGCCCTGCCCCTCGCCGCTACGCGGCAACCGGGGCAGATGGCTAAAAAATAGCCTCACGGCTATTTTTCGTTACTTTAAAAAGCCGTTCACAATTTGGTCCTCGGCCTGCTTTTCGGTCAGGCCCAGGGTCATCAGCTTTACAAGCTGTTCCCCGGCGATTTTGCCGATGGCCGCCTCGTGTATCAGGCTGGCGTCCACATTGTTGGCGGTTAGCTGGGGGCTGGCGAGGACGCAGGCATGGTCCATAATGATGGCGTCGCACTCGGTGTGCCCGGCGCAGGCGCAGTTGCCGTTTAACCGGCTGATGAACTCCTGCTGGCTCTTATCCTTCGCGACGCTGCGCGAGATGACGTTGGCCGAGCAGCCGTCGCCGTTGAGGTCAACGGCAAAATCCGCAATGGCGTGTTGGTTGCCGGTGGTCATAATCTTGTCATGCACCACCAGGCTGGCCCCCGCGGCCAAATCGCCACTGGTTTTGCGCAGGGTATCGTCAATGCCCGCAATCTGGGTGGTTTCCATCTCCATGTGGGCACCCTCGGCCAGGTGCACAATCGTGGTGGGGTTCATCAGCCGTTTGCCCCGGCCCTCCCCCTCGCCGTAATGCTTTTCCACATAGCGCAGCTTGGCGTTTTTGGCAAGGTAAAAGGTGTGTATGCCATCGTGCTGGGCATCGGCCCCGCCACAGTTGTGGATGCCGCACCCGGCAATGATGGTCACATCGGCATTTTCGCCAATATAAAAATCGTTGTACACCAAGTCCTTCAGGCCGGTTTGGCTCAAAATAACCGGGATGTGTACACTCTCGTTCACGGTGCCCGGCTTAATGTGGATATCAATGCCCGGCTTATCGGCCTTGGTGGTGATATCAATGTTGGCGGTGGTGTGCCGCCCGCCCGGCTGGCCGTTGGCGCGGATATTGTAGGCCCCCACCGGCAACGCGTCCAGGTCAGCAACCTCTTTCAGCAGCTTCTTTTCAATGGCATCCATCATCCACGCACCCCTTCCACTTTATCGGCCAGCACACTGCACGCGCCGCCCGCATCGGCACTGCCCAGCAGGCAGGGCAAAAGCTGGGCGCGCGGCCCCACTTTATCCACCTGGCCGCCCTTGATAACCACAATGGTATCGGCAATGTTCAAAATACGTTCCTGGTGGCTGATAATCAGGATGGTGCCCCGCGTCCGCTCGTACATTTTTTCAAAAACGCGAATCAGGTTTTGGAAGCTCCACAAATCAATACCGGCCTCCGGCTCATCAAAGATGGATAGCTTGGTGGCACGGGCCAGCACCATGGCAATCTCAATCCGCTTCAGCTCCCCGCCCGAAAGGCTGGCATCAATCTCGCGGTCAATATAATCGCGGGCACACAGGCCAACCTCGCTCAGGTAGTTGCAGGCCTCGTTCACGGTGGTGTCCTTGCCGGCGGCCAGGCCCAGCAAATCGTGTACCTGCAAGCCCTTGAACCGCACCGGCTGCTGGAAGGCGTAGCTCACGCCCAAATTGGCCCGCTCGGTGATGGAAAGGTTGGTGATATCCACCCCATCCAGCAAAATTTGCCCGGCGGTGGGGGTATAAATACCGGCAATCACCTTGGCCAGGGTGGATTTGCCGCCCCCGTTTGGCCCGGTGATGGCCACAAAACGGTCGTTGATGGTCAAATTCACATCATGCAGAATTTCTTTGTTGCCCTCGGTTTCAAAACCGACGTGCTTTAGCTCAAGCATTCTATTCCTCCGTTTTTATCCGCGCCGGTTCCCGACACGGTGGCGGGCGGTGGCCGCCCGTCTATCGTTTTTTTAGTTGCTTTTTCGTAGCTTTTTTTGTAGCTTCTATGGTGTATAGACCCCACAGGGGCCAATACCCCTATACTATACCACAATAGGGGGTAAAATAACAAGCAAAAGGGGGGCGGCGGGGGTGGCACTGCAAAAAAATCTTGACAGCGGCTTTTCGGCGTGGTACGCTGAATGCACAAAAAGCGATTAACGGGAAAAGTACCGCTACGCGGCTGACACAGAGAGCCTGGCAAATGCTGAAAGCCGGGATTAGCCAACAGCGCGAAAGAACACCCGCCAGCTGCAAACGGAACACACGGCATGGCCGTGCAAGTATGGGCGCCGCAGGCCGCGCGTTAAAGCGGCAGCGTTTCAAAGGTGAACGTACGGGAAAGTGACCGCATTTTGCGGTAATTTAGGTGGCACCACGGATCAGAAAATGACGGCGATTCGTCCTAAAGTAAGGGCGAAGCGGGCTGTCTTTTTTTATTTCTCCGCTTCCTTGGTTCGGCAGGCCAAACGGCCTGCGGGGGCGCGCTGCGTTTAGGCAAAGCGCGCCTAGGATTTGAGAAAAGAGGAAGTTCTATGTGCTGCATTATGGGCTATGCCGGGCACGATTTGCCCGAAGAAAAATTTACCGAATATCTGCTGCGTACCGCCAGCCGCGGCCCCGATGACCAGCGGGTGGCCAAGACGGAATTTGGCCTGCTTGGCTTTGGCCGGCTGGCCATTATGGGCCTTACCCCGGCGGGGATGCAGCCCTTTTTCCGCGGGAAAGACTGTGTGGTTTGCAACGGCGAGCTGTATGGCTTCCGCACGGCCAAAAAGGAGCTGGAAGCGCAGGGCTACACCTTTGCCTCCGATTCTGACTGCGAGATTATTTTGCCCCTGTACTACCAGTACGGCCTGGCGATGTTTGCGCATCTGGATGCCGAATTTGCGATGATTTTGTACGATAGCCGCAAGCAATGGCTGATTGCCGCGCGGGACCCTTTGGGGATACGGCCCCTATTTTACGGCTACAGCGAGAGCGGCAAAATCGCCTTTGCCTCCGAGGCAAAAAACCTGGTGGGGCTGGTGAAAAAAATCTACCCCTTCCCGGTTGGCAGCTACTACTGCAATGGCCAATTTGTGCGCTACTGCGATATTGCCGATACCCCCGCCTACACCCACGACGATATGGGCACCATCTTGACCAATATCCGCGAGAAGCTGATTGCCGGGGTGGATAAGCGGCTGGATGCCGACACGCCGGTTGGGTTTTTGCTTTCGGGCGGGCTGGATTCCAGCCTGGTGTGTGCCATTGCGGCCAAAAAGCTCTCGAAGCCCATCCGCACCTTTGCCATCGGTATGCGGGAGGATGCCATTGACCTAAAATATGCCCGCCAGACGGCCGATTACCTGGGTGCTGACCATACCGAGGTGATTATTGATGAACAGACGGTGGTGGATAGCCTGGAGGAAGTGATTGCCATGCTGGGCACCTGGGATATCACCACCATCCGTGCCTCGGTGGGGATGTATTTGGTGTGTAAGGCCATCCACCGGCAGAGCGATATCCGGGTGCTGCTCACGGGCGAGATATCGGACGAGCTGTTTGGCTATAAATACACCGATTTTGCCCCCAGCGCCGCCGCCTTCCAGGCCGAGAGCCAAAAGCGGATACGGGAGCTGTACCAGTACGATGTGCTGCGGGCCGACCGTTCCATCAGCGTGAACAGCCTGGAGGCGCGGGTGCCGTTTGGCGACCTGGATTTTGTAAAGTATGTGATGCAAATTGACCCGGCCCTCAAGCTGAACACCTACGGCAAGGGCAAATACCTGCTGCGCAAGGCGTTTGAGGGGGACTGGCTGCCCGAAAGCATTCTCTGGCGGGAGAAGGCCGCCTTCTCGGACGCGGTGGGCCACTCGATGGTGGACGATTTGAAGGCCCTGGCCGAGGAAACCTACACCGATGCCGTCTTTGCCGAAAAGTGCAAGCAGTACACCCACGGCACCCCCTTTACCAAAGAAAGCTTGCTCTACCGCGAAATTTTTGAAAAATATTACCCCGGCCAGGCCGAGATGATTGTGGATTTTTGGATGCCCAACAAAGCCTGGCCCGGTTGCCAGGTGAGCGACCCCAGCGCCCGTGTGCTGAAAAACTATGGTGATTCCGGCAAATAAGGGGCCGCGCAGAGCCAGCCAAAGCGGGGATGAACCGAAGAAAAAGGGGAAGGTTATGGAGATACGCAAGGCTACCCCGGCGGATATGCCGGAAATTCTTGAAATTTTTGGCCGCGCGCGGGCCTTTATGGCGGCAAGCGGCAACCCCAACCAGTGGGTGGGCGGCTACCCGCAGCAGGCCCTGATGGCTGCCGAGATTGCGCGCGGGGTTTGCTACCTGTGCGTAGCGGCAGGCAGGGCGGAGGGGACGTTTTGCTACATCCCGGGCGTGGAGCCGACCTATGCCACGATAGAAGCGGGCGCTTGGCCCGACGATGCCCCCTACGCCACCATCCACCGCCTAGCCTCCGCCGGGCGGGTGAAGGGGGTGGCCGCGGCCTGCTTTGGCTGGGCAGCGGCCGGCGGCCTTGCCCTGCGGGCCGATACCCACCACGATAACACCGTGATGCAGCACCTGCTGGAAACGAACGGCTTTGCCCGCTGCGGGCAAATTCGCCTTGCAAACGGCAGCCCGCGCATTGCCTACTGGTGCAGGGCCGAAACCCCGCCCCAAAATGCCTAAAAGGGCGGTTTTGCCAAAGCTTGTTATAAATTTTGGTAAAATTGGGCGCAACACCTTGCAAAAAAGCCGTTCTCAACTTATAATGGTTATAGCTGTGAAATGCTTCACAAAAAACCAACCCAAAACAAGGCGCTTGCCGGTTCCGGCTGGCAAGGGTGCCAAGGCCCCGGCAAACGCGGCTTTTGGGCCGGTTTGATACGAGCTGCCCTTCACAAAAACTGCAAAGGAGAGAAAATTATGACCTATTCTGCACAAGTCGAAAATATGTGTCCCATCGCAAAAGGTCCTAAACACGGCCCCGCGCCCATCCCAGAAGAAGGCGAGTGGGTAAAGGCTTATAAGATTGAGGACATCAACGGCTACACCCATGGTGTGGGCTGGTGTGCCCCCCAGCAGGGTACCTGCAAGTTGAGCTTGAATATCAAAAAGGGCATCATCGAGGAGGCCCTGGTTGAAACCATCGGTTGCTCCGGCATGACCCACTCCGCCGCCATGGCGGGCGAGATTCTGCCCGGCAAAACCATCTTGGAAGCCCTGAATACCGACCTTGTCTGCGATGCCATCAACGTTGCCATGCGCGAGCTGTTCTTGCAGATTGTATATGGCCGCAGCCAGACTGCTTTCTCGGAGGATGGGCTGCCCATCGGCGCCGGGCTGGACGATTTGGGCAAGGGCCTGCGCAGCATGACCGGCACCATCTTCTCCACCAAGGCCAAGGGCGTGCGCTATCTGGAGCTGACCGAGGGCTATATCCTCAAAACCGCTTTGGATAAGAACGACCAGGTGATTGGCTACCAGTTTGTCCGGGTGGGCAAAATGCTGGAAGCCATCCGCCATGGCACGGACCCCAAAGAAGCGTACGAGAAGAACATCGGCACCTACGGCCGCTTTACCGCGGAGCAGGGCGCTGTGAAGTTCATCGACCCGCGTGAAGAATAAGAGAGGGAGGAACTGAATATGGCTACTTTTGAATCTCAGGAACGCCGGATGCCCAAAATCAACGAGTGCTTGAAGGCAAACGGCCTGGAATCCTTGGATGCCTGCAACGAGCTGCTGCTTGCCAAAGGCATCGATTGCGATAAAATTGTGCGCGGCGTGCAGAACATCTGCTTTGATAACGCCGTTTGGGCCTACACCCTGGGCACCGCCATTGCGGTTAAGCGGGGGCTGAAAAATGCCGCCGATTGTGCCGCCGCCATCGGTGAAGGGCTGGAAGCCTTTACCATCCCCGGCTCGGTTGCCGAGCAGCGCAAGGTTGGGCTTGGCCACGGCAACCTGGGCGCTATGCTTTTGAACGATGATACCCATTGCTTCTGCTTCCTGGCAGGGCACGAATCCTTTGCCGCCGCCGAGGGCGCTATCGGCATTGCCCGCACCGCCAACAAGGTGCGCAAGGAGCCGCTGCGCGTTATCTTGAACGGCCTGGGCAAGGATGCCGCCATGATCATCAGCCGCATCAACGGTTTCACCTACGTGCAAACCGAGTACGACTTCAAAAAGGGCGAGGTAAACGTTGTTTCCTCCACCGCTTACTCGGATGGTGAGCGCGCCGCCGTTAAGTGCTTTGGCGCCAACGATGTTCTGGAAGGCGTTGCCATCATGAAGGCGGAGGGTGTTGAGGTTTCCATCACCGGCAACTCCACCAACCCCACCCGCTTCCAGCACCTGGTTGCCGGCACCTACAAAAAGTGGGCCATCGAGAATAACAAAAAGTACTTCTCGGTCGCTTCGGGCGGCGGCACCGGCCGCACCCTGCACCCCGATAACGTGGCCGCCGGCCCTGCCAGCTATGGCTTGACCGACTCCATGGGCCGTATGCACGGGGACGCGCAGTTTGCGGGTTCCTCCAGCGTGCCTGCCCACGTGGAAATGATGGGCTTAATCGGCGCGGGCAACAACCCGATGGTCGGCATGACGGTGGCGTGCGCTGTTGCCGCTGCCCAGGCCAACGGCTAAACCTGCCCCCCAAAAACCTGGCCCCGCTGCCCTGCGGCGGGGAAGAAGGTTGACAGGCGGCGTTTCCCATGGTATAATCTAGCAATATTAAAAACGAAGGCGTTTCACCCCGGTATAGGGGTGGAACGCCTTTTTGCTTTTGCTGCCTGGCGGAAAAGGGTGGAGAGGGGAAATGAACTATGATTAAGCTGGAAAAGGTGAATAAATATTTTGGAGATTTGCACGTTTTGAAGGACGTTACCCTACAGGTGGCCGAGGGGGAAAAGCTGGTGATTATCGGGCCGTCCGGCTCGGGCAAATCCACAACCGTGCGGTGCATGAACTTTTTGGAGGAACCCACCAGCGGCCAGGTGTACATCAACGGCACCCTGCTAACCCACAAAAACAAGCGCCAGCTTATCCGGGATAATATGTCGATGGTGTTTCAGCAGTTTAACCTTTACCCCCACATGACGGTGCTGAAAAACCTGACCCTGGCCCCCACCAAGCTCCTTCACAAATCCAAGCAGGAGGCCGAGGCCCTGGCCTTCCACTATCTGGAGGTTGTGGGGCTGACGGATAAGGCGCACGTTTACCCCTCCACCCTTTCGGGCGGGCAGCAGCAGCGCATTGCCATTGCCCGCGCGCTTTGTGCCGAAACCAAAATCATCCTGTTCGACGAGCCAACCTCCGCCCTTGACCCCGAAACCATCCAGGAGGTGCTGGAGGTTATGGTTCGCCTTGCCAAGGAAAACATCACCATGGTGGTGGTTACCCACGAGATGGGCTTTGCGCGCCAGGTGGCAGACCGGGTGGTTTTTATGGCCGATGGCCAAATTTTGGAGGAGGGTAGCCCCGAGCATTTCTTTACCGACCCGCAGCACGAGCGGGTGAAGCAGTTCTTGGGCAAAATCATCAAATAAAACGGCGGGCTGCCGGGGGCGCAGGGCGCGCCCCCCGCAAAAAAACGTTGCGGCGGGGCAGGCCCCCGCATGGCGGCTTTTGTTGTACGCAAGGCTTTCGTTTTAAAGCGCCCGGCGCTTTAAATATATACGCACCAAACGCATCAACTTGGGAGGGAAAGATATGAAAAAGATCAAAAAGGTTCTGGCGGGCGTTCTGGCAGGCGCTATGGCGCTTTCGCTGGCAGGGTGTGGCGGCACCGCGGCTTCGTCCACAGCATCCTCGTCGGAGGCGGCAAGCGCTTCTTCGGGGGCAGCCTCCACCGGGGCAGAGAGCGCTACCGCAGAGTATGATGCCGATGTTCAGGCCATTGTAGACCGTGGCGTGCTGCGTGTCGGGGTGAAAAACGCCGTCATCGGCTTCGGCTACCAGGACCCTGCCACCGGCAGCTATACCGGCATGGAAATTGATATCGCCAAAAAAATTGCCGATACCCTGGGCGTTGAGGTGGAGTACACCGCCGTAACCGCCGCAACCCGCACCGAGCTGCTGGATTCGGGCGATATCGACTGTGTATTGGCCACCTTCACCATCACCGACGAGCGGAAGGAAAGCTGGGATTTTACCACCCCCTACTATACCGACCATGTCACCGTGTTGGTTGAAACCTCCTCCGGCATTACCGACCTAGCCGGGCTAAAGGATAAGACGGTGGGCGTTTCCTCCGGCTCTACCTCGGCAAAGGCATTGGTGCAGGCCATGATCGCGGCGGGCACCCTGCCCGGCGATGGCTTTGACCCCGCCACCTTTGACCCTGCCACCTGGACGGACGGCGTAAAGTTCCAACAGTACGACGATTATCCCTCCATCTCCACCGCACTCAGCGCGGGGCAGGTCGATGCCTTCTGCGTTGATAAATCCATTTTGGCCGTCTACAACACCGATGGCCGCGCCTACATTGCAGACGAATTTTCCCCGCAGGAGTATGGCATTGCCACCAAAAAAGGCTCCGGCTTCTCGGCGCTTTGCGAAACCCTTGTCACCACCTGGCTAGCGGATGGGACAATTGACGGGCTCGTTGCTACCTACGGGTTGGGCTAAAGCGCAAAACACCGCGCCGCAGGCGCGGTTTGCCACAGCCGTTCCCTGCCCGGCGGGGAACGGCTTTTATTTTTAGAAAAAGGGAAGGAGCATGGCGTATGGAACTGTTCTCGGTGGCATCCTGGGCAAAGGTTTGGGCCTACCGCACCACCTTTTTGCTGGGCTTTGGCAACACACTGCGCACGGCGGTGTTTGCGCTGCTGCTATCCATGGTGCTGGGCGTTATTTTTGGCCTGGCGGCAACCAGCGGCAAAAAGGCGCTGGTTGCGGTGGCGCGGGTGTATGTGGAAATTATCCAAAACACACCGCTGCTGCTGCAAATTTGTTTTTTGTATTATGCGCTGGCCTTTTCGGGCCAGAACGTGGAGATTATTACCACCGGCATTGTGGCGCTGGGGGTCTACCATGGGGCCTATGTGGCCGAGGTGGTGCGGGCAGGCATCGAGGCCATTCCCCGCGGCCAGTTTGAGGCGGCACTCTCCCAGGGGTTTGGGTATTTGGGGTATATGTACTACATCATTTTGCCGCAAAGCATAAAAATTATTTTGCCGCCCATGGTCAACCAGGTGGTAAACCTCATCAAAAATACCTCCTGCCTGTATATCATCGGCGGGGCCGATTTAATTTCGCTAACCTATAGCTTTGTGACGGGGGCCACCACCGGCGGCGCCTATGCACCCGCCTATTTTGTATGCGGGCTGCTGTTTTTCATTGTCTGCTTCCCCCTTTCCACCCTGGCAGGTATGTGGGAAAGTGCCCTAAAAAACCGGGATGCCCGTGTGAACACGGCAACCAAAAACGTGGAAGGGGTGGCGTAATATGGATACCTTGGCGGCCAGTTTTTCAATTTTTGCAAAGCCCGGGGTCATGCTTTTTATCCTGCGTGGGGTATGCTTTACCCTGGTGCTATCGGTGGTGGCGGTGCTGTGCGGCATTCTGTTTGGCTCGCTGCTGGCGCTGCTGCGCAACTACGCGGTGCATGGCCCGGCGCGGGTGCTGGGGTGGCTTGCCACCGTTTATATTGAAATTTTCCGCAACACACCCTACCTGCTGTGGATTTTTATCTGCCTGGTGGCCTGCCCCTGCCCGGGCTTTTTGCAGCATAAGATGCTGGGGTTAACCTCGGTGGAGGTGCGGATACTTTTCCGCGCCTCCATGGCGCTGATTCTCTTCACCTCCTCCGTCATTGCCGAGATTGTGCGCGGCGGGCTGAACGCGGTGGCGGCGGGCCAGTTTGAGGCCGGGCGCTCCCAGGGGTTTAGCACGGTGCAAATTATCTGCTACATCGTTTTGCCCCAGGCCTATCGGGCGGTGGTGCCCACTTTGTTAAGCCAGGTCATCACCACCATCAAAGATTCCTCCTACCTGGCAAACGTGGCGGTTATTGAGCTGATGGCCCGTGTGCGGCAAATTTTAAGCACCTCCTATATGTACAACGGCACCGGCAAGCAGAATGTAAGCGATGTGTTTGTGCTGTTTGGGTTGGCGTGTATCCTATATTTTATCATCAATTTTTCGCTGTCCTGCCTGGTGCGCAAGCTGCAAAAGCCCAAAAAAGCGCCCGGCAGGCAGCCCGCGCAGGCGGCAGCGCCGCAGAGGGAGGAAGTTGCATGAAGCCCTTTATCATCACCATTTCCCGCCAGTTTGCCAGCATGGGCCGCTCGGTTGCGCAGCAGCTTGCCGGGCGGCTGGGGGTGGAATTTTACGACCGTGATATTGTGGAGGAAACCGCCAAGCGGATGGGGTTGCCGGTATCCTCGGTCAGCGATGCCGAGGAAACGGCCCACAACCGTTATTTTGGCCGTGCCTATCCGTTGGGGATGGGGCTAAAAAGCATGCAGGATGAAATTTTTATGATCCAAAAAAATATCATCTGCGACCTGGCCGCCCGCGAATCCTGCATTTTGGTGGGCCGCTGTGCCGATGCCATTTTGGCCGACCACACAAACCTGCTGGCCGTTTACATCTATGCCCCCTGGGAGGCACGGCTGAAAAACTGTGTGGAAAAGTTGGAGATGGATGAAAAAACGGCCAAAAAGATGATGGCGGCCGTAGACCATTCGCGCGATAGCTACCACCGCGCGTACGGCAATGCCGAGGACGATTTTACCCACCGCCACCTGATGCTGGATAGCAGCCGCTTTGGCGTGGAGGGCACCGCCGCCCTGCTGGAAGCCGTTGCCCGCCAACAATTTGGCGAGTAAGCCAAAAACCTTGCCAATAAAACCGCAGCGGGTGCCCCGGCGCGGCCTGCGCGGCAATCGGCCACTCGGTTTTTATCGGCGCGGGCCGAATTTGCCGTTGCATTTTTTGTAGAAAGCATTATAATAAGAACCAGCCCGATAGAATAAAATCGTGGTTTGAATAAGAATCGCAGAGTAGGAATTTGCGCGTACCCATGGGCAACCATGGATCAGTGCCTGACCAACGGGGAGTTGTGGCAGGACGAAGTGGCCGTTTTGGCGGCCCGCGGTGCAGGTTCCGCATCCCACTGCTGCTGGCGGTGTACAGATGGCCTTTGCGGCGTATGTGCGCCGCTTTGCCATCTGGCCTCTGCTGTGCGGCTACGCTGTACAACGGAGGTTTTGTATGATGGAAAAAGCAGTATCCTTCCGCGCCCGGATGGCCGATGCCGCCGCCGAGCTGAAAAAGCCCCGCAGCCTGGCCCTGGCGGCCGTGCTGGCGGCCCTGAACCTGGTGCTAAACCAGTTTACCATCCCGCTATCCCAATACCTGGAAATTGGCTTCGACTTTTTAACCGTGGCGGCCACCGCCTACCTTTGCGGCCCCTGGATGGCGGCCTTGGCGGGCTTTTCCACCGATGTGCTGGGCTATTTTTTGCGCCCCAACGGCCCCTATTTCCCCGGCTTTACCCTAAGCGCCATCCTGCTGGGGGTGGTGTACGGGCTGTGGTACTACCACCGCCCAGTATCCATCCCCCGCATTATGGGCTGCAAGCTGGTGGTAACGCTGCTGTTCAACTTTTTGCTCACCCCGCTGTGGCTCCACCTGATGTATGGGCAGGCGTTTGTGGTGTTAAGCGGCCTGCGCATTGTAAAAAACATCATCAAATTCCCGGTGGATGTGGCGCTGCTTTACCTGGTTTTAAAAACCTGCGAAAAGTATTTGAACAAAAATAAATCCCAATAAAAAAAGAGGTTTTTACTATGCTTACATTGCCGCGCGCCAAGGAGCTTTTGGCCACCACCACCACCGAGGGGCATTTGTTTGAACACGCCCAGGCAGTTTCGGCCTGCATGGGGGCCATGGCGGCCCATTTTGGGGCCGATGCCGCCTATTGGCAGGCGGTGGGCTACCTGCACGATTACGACTACCAGCAGTACCCCGATGCCCACCTGCAACACACCGAGCAGCCCCTGCGGGATGCTGGGGTGGAGGAGGAGGCCGTGTACGCCATTTTGGCCCACGGCTATGGGCTGTGCAACCAGGTGGAGCCACAAAGCCCGCTGGATAAAAGCCTGTACACGGTGGACGAACTTTCCGGCTTGATTGCCGCCACCGCCAAAATGAACCCCGAGGGCATTGCGGGGGTGAAAGTATCGAGCGTGAAAAAGAAATTTAAGGATAAAAAATTTGCAGCCAAAATTGACCGCGCGGTCATTCTGGATGGATGCAGCCGCCTGGGGATGGAGCTGGGCGAGGTGATTGAAATTTGCCTTGCCGGGATGCTGCCCTACGCCGATGTGCTGGGCATCGGCCCCAAAGCGGGGGCGTAACCCCGGCGTGTTCCCCCTGCAAAAAATGGAAGGCTCCCCCGAAAAACGGCACCCGCAAGCGGCAAACGCTTCAGGCACCGCCCCGGGGGAGCATTTTTTGGGTGGCAACCGCCAAAAATAGGGGGAAGCTCCCCCCCTGGGGGCCATGCCGCGTTGCTTTTTGGCAAAAAAAACGGTATAATACAAAAATGTATAGGTGCGGTTTTCTCCGGGCAGGGGATAGGGCGCAGCGCCGGGCATAGCGCCGGGCCGCGCACCAAAACTCCAACCGCCCAACCGTAAAAGTACAAAATGCTAAAAGCTAAAAAATAGCCGGTGGCTATTTTTTAGCCATCCGCCCCGGTTGCCGCGCAGCGACGCGGGGCGGCAAATAGAAATGCAACTAGAAATCAAGATAAAAAAGGGGCAAAAGCTATGCAGCAACAGCCAGTAAACACCGCAGGCAGCACCGCAATCCGGCAGGGGGAGGACCTTTTGGTAGGCTCCACCGGCTTTGTGGGGGGCAATTTGGCCGCCGCACACACCTTTGGCCGGGCCGTGCATGGCAGCAACGTGGCCGAAAGCTACGGCACCGCGCCCGCCCTTTGCGTGTATGCGGGGGTGCCCGCCGCCATGTTTTTGGCCAATGCCGACCCCGCTGCGGATTTGGCCGTGATGGCCGCCGCTCGCCAAAACCTGCAACAAATTGCCCCGCGGCGGCTGGTGCTCATCTCCACCATCGCGGTTTATGCCGATAGCCGTGGCCGGGATGAAAGCACCCCGCCCACCCCCGATGGCCTGCCCGCCTACGGCAAAAACCGGCTGACGCTGGAACACTGGGTGCGGCAAGATTTCCCCGATGCGCTGATTGTGCGGCTGCCCGCGCTCTATGGCCGGGGGCTGAAAAAGAACTTTTTGTATGACCTAAAAACCATCACCCCGGCCATGCTAAAACCAGAGGTTTACGCCACCCTGGCCGCCCAAAGCCCCCTGGTGGCGGCGGGCTACACCCTGGCGGAAAACGGCTTTTACAAGCGCAACGGGCAGGGGAGCGACGCGGCCCTAAAAGAATTTTTTGCCGCGGGCAGCTTTAACGCCCTCTCCTTCACCGATAGCCGCAGCCGCTACCAATTTTACGATTTGGCCCGCCTTTGGCAAGACGTCACGGTGGCCTTGGCCGCGGGGCTAACCACGTTGAACCTGACCACCCCGCCGGTGACAGCTGCCGAGGTGTACACCGCCGTTACCGGCAAAACAGGCTGGAAGAACGAGCTGCCCCGCCCCCCGTTTGATTACGACCTCCACAGCCGCTACGCCGCGCTGCTGGGCGGGCAAAACCCCTACCTGTGCACTAGGGCGGAGGAACTGGCCGCCATCTGCCGCTTTATGCAGGTGGGCGAAGGCCCTAAAACGCCGCAAGGCTAAGGCCCCTGCGCACCATTGATGCCGTTCGATGCCATTTTTGGCCCGCCAAATCCATTTGCCCCTTTATTGGGATAGAAGAATTTGGCAGGCAACACAAGCTAGCAAGCGCGAAAGGACACCCGCATGGCAACCTTTAAAAAAGCAATCAGCAACATTGCCTGGGATAAGGCCGATGATGCCCCCGTGTACGCCGCAATGAAGGAATATGGCTTTACCGGGTTGGAGCTGGCCCCCACCCGCATCTTCCCCGAGGAACCGTACAGCCAGCTTTCCTCCGCCGCCCTGTTTGGGGGCTACCTGCGCCAGGCCCACGGGTTTTCGGTGCCCAGCATCCAAAGCATCTGGTATGGCCGCACCGAAAGTATTTTTGACCCCGCCGGGGCCGAGGCCCTTTTGGCGTACACGGCCGAGGCGTTTGATTTTGCCCATGCGCTGGGCTGCCCCAGCCTGGTGTTTGGCTGCCCCAAAAACCGCACCCTGCCCGCCGATGCGGGCGAGCGGGAACGCCGCGCCGGGGACGATTTTTTTGAGCGCGCCGGGCATTTGGCGGCCCAGCGCGGGGTGCGCCTTGCCATTGAGGCAAACGCCCCCTGCTACACCAACTACCTGACCCATACCGCCGATGCGTTTGCCCTTGTTAAGCGGCTGGATAACCCGGGCCTTGCGGTCAACCTGGACCTTTCCACCGTGATTACCAACGGCGAAAATTTGCAGGATTTTGTCCACGCGCTGCCCTACGTCAGCCACCTGCATATCAGCGAACCGGCCTTAGCACCCATCCAGCCCCGCCCGCTCCACCGCGAGCTTGCCCTGCTGCTGGGCGCGGTGGGCTACAGCGGCTATCTCTCGGTGGAGATGCGCCGCACCGACCTTGAAACCATCCGCCGTACCCTGGATTATATTTCGGAGGTGTTTGGATAATGCAAGAACAAGATAAAACCCAAAGTGCCCCCCACGCTGCCAGCCAGCGGGGGGATATGCCGGGCGTGCCGGCCTACCGCTGCGAGGAATTTGCCCCCCGCCATGCCGAATATTGCCTGCTGATCCCCGTTATCAATGAGGGCGCGCGGATACTAACCGAGCTTGGCCGCATCCAAAAGGCGGGCATTGATAAACTGTGCGATGTTATTTTGTGCGATGGCGGCTCGGTGGATGGCAGCATGGCCCCCGCCACCCTACAGCTTTATGATGTGAATACCCTGCTCACCAAAACCGGGCCCGGCAAGCAGGGGGCGCAGCTGCGCATGGGGCTGCATTTTGCCCTGGAACGCGGCTACCGCGGCGTTTTGACGGTGGATGGCAACAACAAAGATTCGGTGGAGGATGTGCCCAAATTTATTGCCAAGCTTCGCCAGGGGTACGATTTGGTGCAGGGCAGCCGGTTTGTGCCGGGCGGCCATGCGGTAAACACCCCGCCCAGCCGCTATTTGGCGGTGCGCCTTCTACACGCCCCCCTAACCAGTTTGGCGGCGGGGTGCTGGTTTACCGATACCACCAACGCCTACCGCGCCTACAGCCGCGAATACCTTACCCACCCCGCCGTAAAACCCCTGCGGGATGTGTTTATGGGGTACGAGCTGCTTGCCTACCTGAGCGTGCGCGCCACCCAGTTGGGCCTAAAAGCCTGCGAGGTACCCGTTACCCGCGCCTACCCGGCCACCGGCAAAACCCCCACCAAAATCAGCGGCCTGCGGGGCAACAGCGACCTGTTGCGCATTCTGCTGGCCACCCTGGCCGGGAAGTATAACCCCTGAAGCCACCGGCCCGAAGCCCATCCATTGGAAATTTATGAAACGCTGCGAGGAATACTATGGTTACCGATAAAATTATTTTTGGCGCGGGGCTTTACGGCCTGTATGCAGCGCTGCAATGCGGTATGCGGGGGGAACGTGTGCTGGTGCTTGAGCGGGATACCGCCGCGTTTACCCGTGCTACCTATATCAACCAGGCGCGGGTACACATGGGGTACCACTACCCCCGCAGCTACACCACCGCCATCAAAAGCGCCCGGTATTTCGAGCGCTTTTGCCAAGATTACCGCTTTTGCCTTAAGGAAAATTTTGACCAGGTGTATGCCACCAGCGCCCATTTTAGCTGGACAAACGCGGCAGAGTTCCGCCGTTTTTGCGGCGCGGCGGGCATCCGGTGCGACGATGTGCCCACCGAGCGGTATTTTAACCCCGGCGTTTGCGATGGCGCGTTTTTGACAAGAGAATACACCTACGATGCCCAGGTGCTGAAAGAATGGTTTTTGGCCCAGCTTGCCCCGCTTGAAAATGTTACCATCCTGTACGGCCACCGGCCCGATAGCATTACCCGCAAGGGGGATGCCTGGCAGGTGCGCGCCGGGGATACCACCGCCGAGGCACCCTTTATTTTAAATGCCACCTATGCGGGGGTGAACGATATCCACAAGCTGATGGGGCTGCCGCCCTTTAAAATCAAGTACGAGCTGTGCGAAATTATCCTTTGCACGGTGAACGAAAGCTTGAAAAATACCGGCATTACCGTGATGGATGGGCCGTTTTTCAGCCTGATGCCCTTTGGGCAAACCGGGCTGCACAGCCTGACCAGCGTTACCTTTACCCCCCACGAAACCAGCTACGATAGCGAGGCAACCTTCCCCTGCCAGGGCAAAAGCGGGGGGCATTGCCTGCCCGGCAGCCTGTACAATTGCAACGATTGCCCGGCCCGCCCCGCCACCGCCTGGCCCTACATGAGCCGGTTGGCCCGCAAATACCTGAAAGCGGAATACGGCTTTGCCTACCAAAGCAGCCTGTTCAGCATGAAGCCGATTTTAAAGGCCAGCGAGATTGACGATTCCCGCCCAACGGTAATTCGCAAGCTGGAAAGTTCGCCTACCTTTGTAAGCGTACTTTCCGGCAAGATTAATACCGTATACGATTTGGATGAGGTGCTGCGTGATGGAAACCGATAACAGGGAAAATAACTTTATTTCAGCGGTGGTCTACCTGCACAACGATGGCATACGCGCGGTGCAGTTTTTTAAAATTTTGTGCGAGGAACTGGATGCCCACTTTACCCAGTATGAGCTGATTGCCGTGGACGATGCCTGCACCGATGATACGGTGGAGCAGGTGCGTGGCTGGGCCAAAGGGCTGGCCGCGCCGCTTACCTTTTTGCATATGAGCTTGTACCAGCGGCGGGAGCCCTGCATGAATGCCGGGCTGGATGCCGCCATTGGGGATTATATCTACGAGTTTGATTCCACCGAAACCCCCTACCCGCACGACCTGATTTTTAAAGCCTACACCATGGCCCAGGCGGGCAACGATATTGTTTCGGTTTGCCCCGACCATGCACAGGGGAGCAGCCGGGTATTTTACAGCCTGTTTAACCGCAGCAGCCGCTCCAACTACAAATTGCGCACGGATGCCTTCCGGCTGGTAAGCCGCCGGGCCGTCAACCGGGTACACGCCAACAGCGAACATCTGCCCTACCGCAAGGCGGCCTACGCGGCCTCCGGGCTGAAAATGTCTACCCTGGTGTTTGATGGCCATGTGAACGACCATGCCGCCGGGAGGTTTTCGCTTGCGGCGGATAGCCTTGCCCTATATACCGATGCCGGCTTTAAGGTTAGCGCGGGCATCACCCTGGCCATGCTGGCGCTGGCGGTGGCCGAGCTGCTGTACACCCTGGTCATCCTTTGTGTGGGCAACCCGGTTGCCGGGTGGACAACCACCATGTTTGTGCTAACGGTGGGCTTTGCGGGGGTATTTGCGGTGCTTACCATCATTGTAAAATACCTATCCCTGCTGGTAGATTTAATTTTCCAAAAACAAAAATATTTGGTGGAAAGCATCGAAAAATTGCAGAAATAAACCTTCCGCAACAGGAGTGCTATGGCAAAGATGAACAACAAAATGGCGGCGGCCTTTGGGGCCGGCTGCAAGCAACCGAGCGCCCGGCGGCTGTTTTGGCTGGGCGCGGCGCTGCTGGTTTGCGCCAAGCTGGGGCTAACGGCCTTTCAGCTTGGCTATACCTGGGTGGGGGGCGCACCGCTTGACGATGAGCTGATGTTCCGCGCCGCCAACGCCCTTACAAACGGCCAGTGGCTGGGTGGGTACGATTACCTTACCCTTTCCAAAAGCATGGGCTTTGCCTTTTGGCTGGCGCTGCTGCACCGGCTGCACCTGCCTTACCTTATTGGCGGGCAGCTTTTGTGGTGCGCCGCCGCCCTGGCTGCGGCCCTGGCCCTTGCCCCGGTGGTAAAACGCTGGGGGGCGCGGCTGGTGCTTTTTGGGGCGCTGGTTTTTTTGCCCTCCGCCTCAGCACATTATACGTTGCGGGTCTACCGGGATAATATCTTCCCGGCTTTGTGCCTGCTGGCCTTTGCGGGCTTTGCGGGGGCCGCGCTGCGCGCCGCCCAGCCGGAAAACCCGCCCCTTGCCCCCTGGCTGGCTCTTGCCGGTGTGGGGCTGGCCGCCGGGTATGTAACGCGGGAGGATGCGGGGCTGTTTCTCTTACCCTTTGCGGTGGCCGGCAGCCTGGTGATTTTGGTTACCTTGGCCACCCGCCGGCGCTTTCACCAGGCGGCCTGGCTGGTGCTGCCCTACGCCCTGCTGGGGATTGTTGTAAATACAATTTGTATAGTAAATAATAAATATTACGGCGTGTATGCACTTTCGGATTTTTCAACCGGCGCTTTTGCCGATGCCATGGGGGCCATGGCCCGGGTGGAGAGCGAGGCGGCGGGCGGCTACACCCCCCTTGTTGGGGTGCCGGCCGATGTGCGCCAAAAGCTGTACGATGCGGTGCCCGCCCTCAAACCCCTGGCCTACTGGCTGGAGGAGGACGCGCAGCTCCAAAACGATTTCCGAGACCCTGCCCTGGGCGATTACCGCGCGGGCAGCTTTTATTGGGCCATCCGCCGCGCGGCCCAGTTTGAGGGCATCTATGCCGATGCCCCCACCGCCGAGCGCTACTGGGCCGGTGTGGCCGAGGAGATTAACCGCCTTTGTGACGAGGGGGTGCTACCTGCCCGCGGTGGGCGGCGCAGCGGCACCACCCCGCCCATACGGGCCGCGCATATTGCCCCGGTGTTGGCCGAGAGTGCCAAAAGTGCTTTGTGGGCCTTAACCTTTCAAGACTGTGCGGCGGTGGAAGCGTTGCGCTCCATCGGCACCACCGAGGATATTGCCACCTGGCAGGCCTACCTGGGCGTTGGCTTTAACAGCGCGGCCGAGGCCGGCAAGGATACCCCCTACTACAGCCCCCTGCAAAAGCTTGCCTACGGGGTGCTGGGGGCGGTGCGGTGGGTGTATGCCCTGGCACTGCCGGTGCTGTTTGCCGCCGCGCTGTTTTTGCAGTTCCGCCCCAGGCGGCTGCGGGCCGTGTGGCGGGGCAGTGCGCTGGCGCGTGTTACCTGGCTGCTGCTGTTTGGCTTTTTGGGGATGGCCGCGTTGCGCTGCGGCATGATTGCGTTTATGGAGGTTTCCAGCTTTGGCATCGGTACCTCCACCATGTACCTGGCCACCGTACACCCGCTATTGCTGCTGTACGGGTTGGCCGGGGTGTATACCGGGATTGCATACAGGGCTGCATACGGGGCTGCATACGGGGCCGCAAGGCCCGCAGCGGGAAAGGAAATAGCGGATGGTGGATTTTTTAATTGTGGGCGGCGGGGCTGCCGGGCTGATGGCGGCGGGGGCCGCGCTGGCCCGGGGCCGCACCGTTACCATTGTGGAGCATAACCCCCAGGGCACCGGCCAAAAGCTGCTGGTTACCGGCAAGGGCCGCTGCAACCTGACAAACGATTGTGATGTGCGCACCTTTTTGGAAAATGTGCGCCATAACCCCCGCTTTTTGTACTCCGCCCTCTATGCCTTCCCGCCCGAAAAAGCCATGCTGTTGTTTGAGGAACTGGGTGTGCCCTTAAAAACCGAGCGGGGCCGCCGGGTGTTCCCCCAAAGCGACCGTGCCGCCGATGTTTTGGCGGCGCTGCGCCGGTACGCCGCCGGGGCGGTGGTGGTGCAGGATGCCCCCGCCGCCCTGCTGGTGGAGGCGGGCATCTGTACGGGGGTGCGCACCAAAAGCGGCAACAGCATCCGGGCAAAGGCCGTGCTGCTGGCAACCGGTGGGGTAAGCTACCCCACCACCGGCAGCGATGGCAGCGGCTACCGGCTGGCAGCGGCGGCGGGGCATCATATTATCCCACCCCAGCCCAGCTTGTGCAGCCTGCTTTCGCCGGACCCATCCTGCCGCCAAATGATGGGCCTTGGCCTAAAAAATGTGAAGCTGACCCTGCTTGAGGATGGCAAACCGGTTTTTGCCGAGCAGGGGGAGGCACTGTTCACCCACTTTGGGCTATCGGGCCCGCTGGTGCTCTCGGCCTCCACCTACATCAATAGCCTGGAGAACCACCGCTATTGCTGCGAGTTTGATTTAAAGCCCGCCCTGGACGATGCCACCCTGTACCAGCGCCTTACCCGGGATTTTGCAGCCCTTGGCGGCCACAGTGCCCAGGGGGCGCTGGCAAAGCTGATGCCGGCCTCCATGCGCCCGGTGGCGGTGGCCCGGTGGGCCCTGCCGGGCGGCCCCGCCACCCGTGCCGCCGAGATTACCCGGGAGCAAAAGCTGGCCTTAGTTGCCCTGTGCAAGCATTGGCAGGTGGAAATTAACGGCCTTGGCAACCTGGAACACGCCGTAATCACGGCAGGCGGGGTAGATTGCCGGGAGGTTGACCCCAAAACCATGGAGAGTAAGTGCTGCAAGGGGCTGTACTTTGCGGGCGAAATTTTGGATGTGGATGGCCGCACCGGCGGCTACAACCTGCAAATTGCCTGGGCCACCGCCCAGGCGGCCGCGCGTGCGGTATAAAAACAGAAGCAAAAGGGGATAGATGGATGATTTCAGTTGCAATTGATGGGCCTTCCGGCGCGGGCAAATCCAGCATGGCAAAGCGCCTTGCGCAGGAGCTGGGCTACACCTATGTGGATACCGGGGCTATGTACCGCACCATTGGGCTGTTTGCCCTGCAAAACGGCAAGGACCCTGCCGATGCCGCGGCGGTGGCGGCGCTGCTGCCCGCGCTAAAGCTGGATATCAAGCTGGAGGGTGGCGCGCAGCATATCTGGCTGAACGGCACCGATGTGAGCGAGGCTATCCGGGCCGAGCAGGTGGGCATGGCAGCCTCCGCCGTGGGGGCACAACCGGCGGTGCGCGCCTTTTTGCTGGATACCCAGCGCCAGCTTGCCGCCCGCCAAAATGTTTTGATGGATGGGCGGGATATCGGCACTGTGGTTTTGCCGGATGCCACCGTTAAAATTTATTTGACGGCCAGCGCCCCGGCCCGCGCCACCCGCCGCCTGAAGGAATTGCAGGGGAAGGGCGTGCAGGCCGATTATGCCACTGTGCTGGCGGATATTGAGCAGCGGGATTACCAGGATACCCACCGTGCCATTGCCCCCTTAAAGCAGGCGGCGGATGCCCAGGTGGTGGATACC
Organism: Gemmiger sp.; assembly: GCA_028710135.1. GTDB lineage: Bacteria > Bacillota > Clostridia > Oscillospirales > Ruminococcaceae > Gemmiger. The sequence goes on from JAQUSS010000008.1 coordinate 21,714, forward strand.
AGCGATATCGGCATTGAGGATAGCTATGCCCTTCTCAAAAAAACCATCCTCAGCCGGTTGGGCTAATGCGCAAACAAAGGCGCAAGCCGCGCGTTTGTGCTAAAACGGGCGCTGCCGTGAAAAAAATTAAAATTTTTTAAAACTTTGTGGAAGTGATGACGTAAAAAAACCAGGGGGTAAGTATGCTACTGTATATTATTTTTTTGCCGATTGTTTGGCTGGTATGGCACATATTATGGCGCATCCGGGTAATCGGGCGGGAGAACCTTGTCAAGGGGCGCGGCTTTGTGATTGCCTGCAACCATATTTCGGATCTTGACCCCGTGTACATTGTGCTGGCCTGGTTTGGCCGCCGTATGCGGATACTTGCCAAGCAAGAGCTTTTTCAAAACCCGGTGGTGGCCTTTGTGCTATCCAGCTTTGGGGCGGTGCCCATCGCCCGGGGCAAAGGGGATACCGGCACGTTGGAACGTGTGGTGGAGGAATGCAAAAACGGCACCGGCCTGCTGATTTTCCCCGAGGGGACGCGCAGCAAAACCGGGGAGATTGGCCCGCTGAAAAGCGGCGCGTTTGTGGTGGCGGGGCAGGCCGGGGTGGATATGGTGCCCTGCCGCATCCTTTACAACACCCCCAATGGCCGGATGAAGCTGTTTTGCCGGGTTCGCATCTGCTTTGGCAAGCCAATCCCTGCGGCGGAGCTAAAGGTGGAGGACCCCAAGCACTCGATGGCAACGTTGCGCGCACTCAAGCACCGCCTGCTGGATGCGTGGGATACCCTTTACGAGGAAAACCATTTTTAACCGACCCAGCGCTATAAAAAGGAGATACAACCCATGGAGATACTGCTTGCCAAAACCGCCGGCTTCTGCTTTGGGGTGGACCGTGCCGTAAAGCTAACCTACCAGCTGCTGGCCCAGGGCCGCCCGGTGGCCACCTTGGGGCCGCTGATCCACAACCCGCAGGTGGTGGCCGATTTGGAGGCAAAAGGGGCACGAACCTGTGAGGATGTGGACGATTTGCCCCCCGGTTGCGAGGTGGTAATACGCAGCCATGGGGTGCCCGAAGCTGTTTATAAAAAAATAAGCACACGGGGCCTGGCGTATCACGATGCGACCTGCCCCTTTGTGGCAAAAATACATAAAATTGCGGCCGAAGCGGGCAAAAAAGGCGCGGTTTTGCTGGTAGCCGGGGATAAAACACACCCCGAGGTTGCGGGTATTGTTGGCCATACAACAGGGGAAGTTTGCGTTTTTGCGAATTTATCTGAATTGCAGGCGTGGGCAGCAAAAAATCCACGCAATCAACCGGTTTTTGTTGTTGCACAAACCACTTTTCGGGTAGAAAGTTGGCAAGAATGTAAGTCTTTTCTAAAAAAGGTGTGTACAAATGCCGCGATATTTGATACAATATGCAATGCAACGTGGGCGAGGCAACAGGAAGCGGAAGACCTCAGCCAAAAATGCGACCTAATGGTCGTCATTGGCGGTCATCATTCTTCCAACACCCAAAAGCTGCTACAGGTCGCCGCCAAACATACTAGGGCTGTGACGGTCGAAACAGCGAACGAGCTGGACCGTAACTGGTTTTGGGGTGTGGAAACGGTAGGGGTAACAGCCGGGGCTTCAACGCCTTCGTCTATAATTGAGGAGGTACTTAACAGTATGAGTGAAGAAATCCGCGACGACATGAGTTTTGCCGAGATGCTGGAGGCGTCGGAGTCGAAGCCCCTGTTCGCCGGTAAAATCGTTAAAGCCAAGGTCATCAGTGTCAGCCCCACCGAGTGTGTGGTTGGCATCGATGGTTCCAAGCACACTGGGCTTGTAAAGCTGAGTGAGATGACCAACGACCCCAACGCCAAGATGGAAGATTTGGTCAAAGTTGATGACGACCTGGATCTCGTGGTTGTCAAAACCAACGACCAGGAAGGCGTTGATACCCTTTCCCGCGTCCGTTTTGAATCCCAGAAGGGGATGAAAGACGTTTCCGAGGCAGCCGAGAACGGCAATGTCATGGAAGGCGACGTTATGGAAGCCAACAAGGGCGGTGTTGTTGTTACCGTCAAGGGCGTGCGCGTCTTTGTTCCCCGCTCTCAGGCCACCATGCGCCGCGACGAGGATTATACCAAGCTGGTGGGCCAGCACGTTAAGCTGGTGATTACCGAGTGTGCCGGCCGCAAAATTGTGGGCAGCATCAACAAGGTTACCGCCGAAGAAAACAAGGCCAAGCGTGAAGAGTTCTGGAAGGACGTTGAGGTGGACAAACAGTACACCGGCGTTGTCAAGAGCTTGACCAGCTATGGCGCGTTTGTAGACATTGGCGGTGTGGATGGTTTGTGCCATATCAGCGAGCTGAGCTGGTCCAACATCAAGCACCCGTCCGAGGTTGTCAGCGTGGGCGATACCATCGAGGTCTATGTGAAGAGCTACGACCCCGAGAACCAGAAGGTTTCCCTCGGCTTCAAAAAAGAAGAGGACAACCCCTGGGAGCAGCTTAAGGGCGAATACCCCATGGGCAGCGAGTTTGATGCCCCTGTGGTTTCCATCACCAAGTTTGGTGCCTTTGTTCGCATCCTGCCCGGTGTGGATGGGCTTGTTCATATCAGCGAAATCTCGAACGAGCGCGTAAACAAGGTTAGCGATGTGCTGAAGGTTGGCGATATGGTTAAGGTGAAGTTGATTGATGTCGATTTCGACCGTAAGCGTATCAGCCTTTCCATGAAAGCCTGCCTGCCCGAGGATGGCGAGATGACCGCCGAGGACGAGGCCCAGGTCGAGAATGATACCGAGGATAGCGCTGAATAAGCACCTTCCTGCGAATAGCGACTGGTAACAATTCGGTGTAAGGCCGTAGAGGAGCCTGCCTGGCAACAGGCAGGCTCCTTTTGCATGGTTGGCGCGGCAGCACCACAATAGGGTGGATATTATAATACGATGGAAAAATTAAAAGCCTTTATCAAAAAATATTACGAGCAGCTATCCTACCTGTTTTTTGGCGGGTTGGCAACCCTTTTAAACCTGGTGATCACCGCCGTATTTCTGCGCACGGTGGGGGTGGAATTTGCCACCGGCATCGGCAACATCCTGGATAACGCCATCTGCATCCTGTTTGCCTATTGGACAAACCGCACCTTTGTGTTCAAAAGCAAAAACAGCGGTGGCGATGGCCTGCGGGAGTTTGGCCAGTTTATCGCCTGCCGGTTGGGCACCCTGGTGCTTGACCAATTCAACCTTTGGCTGGGCGTTAGCGTGGTGGGGGCAGCCCTTATTTCCGCCCCCCACATGGAGCTATGGGCCATGGGGGTCAAGCTGGTATCCCAGGTGATTGTAATTGTGGCAAACTATTTCTTCTCGAAATGGTTTATCTTTAAGCAGAAGCAGTAGGGCGGTACGCTCTACCTAAAAAAGGAGGATTTTTTATGATTCAAAACAAAATTCGTGGCCGCGCTTTCCGCCTGGTTGGGCTAATTTTGGGTATCATTGCCGTAACCGTGGGCACCACCTCCATCATTTTCTCCGCGGTTGGTATGCACCAGGCACGGCTGTGCAAAAGCTGCCGGAAAGGGGCCGACTACCAATGAGCCACTACACCAAGGAAGAAATTTTGGCGAAGGTTGACCATACCCTGTTAAAGCCCGAGGCCACCTGGCCCCAGGTGCAGGCGCTTTGCGATGAGGCCATTGCCAACAACACGGCCTCGGTTTGCATCAACACCTGCTATGTGCGGCAGGCGGCCACCTATATGGCGGGCCGGGTGCCGGTTTGCTGCGTGGTAGGTTTCCCGCTCGGGGCCATGGATACCGCCTCCAAATGCTTTGAAGCCCGCACCGCCGTGGAAAACGGCGCAGCCGAGGTGGATATGGTCATCAACATTGGGTGGCTGAAAAATAAGCAGTACGACGATGTGCGGGCCGATATTGCCGCCGTGAAGGCAGCCGTGGGGGATAAAACCCTTAAGGTCATCATCGAAACCTGCCTGCTGACCGATGCCGAGAAGGAAAAGATGTGCGATATTGTGCCCGAAGCCGGGGCCGATTACATCAAAACCAGCACCGGGTTTTCCACCGCCGGGGCCACCTTTGCCGATATTGCCCTGTTTGCCCGCTGTGTGGCGGGGCGCTGCAAAATTAAGGCGGCGGGCGGTATCTCCACCGTGGAGGATATGGAAAAGTTTTTGGACCTGGGCGCTGACCGCCTAGGCACCAGCCGCGCGGTAAAGCTACTAAACCAATAAGACTTAGCGATAAGCTTTGGCAATAGGCCCTAGCAGATAGGGCAGCAAAAAGCCACCCCCACAGGGGGTGGCTTTTTGCTATGTGCTGCGTTTTATTACAAATTTGAAAAATCAAAAACCTGTTTTCCTACCGGTGCCCCGGTGCCGGCCCAAAATCGCGGGCCGATTTTGCGGCCCAGGCGGTAAGTGCGGCCCAAGGCAGCCCAAGCGGCCAATGCGGCAAGGGCGGCGTTACAGCAGGTAGGCTTTCTCGCCCAGCTCCAAAAAGATACCCCGCAGGCGGGTTGCGGGGTTCGCCGCAGAGATGCGTGGGGCAAGGCCGGCGGCGGTGCGGGCAAGGCAGGCCGCCCCGGCAGCCGAAAGCGATAGCTGCCTTGCCAAGCTGCGGGCGGCGGGGGCCAGGGTGTGGCGGCAACCCTCGGCATCCAGTGTTGCCAGCCGCTCCCACAGCGTGGCGCGGGCGGCAGGGGGGATATCCAACCCGGCGGGCGCCAGCCCCGCCAGCACCCGCCCCAGCGCGTTGGTGGCCACCGGCAGGTAGAGGTTGATAAGCTGCCCGCGGTAATCGGGGCAGTAGCCCCGCAGCAGGGCTTCGATGTCGGCGGGGGAGAAGGCCGCCAACAGCTCCTCCTCCACAAGCAGCTGCCGCAGCCAGGCAGTGGCATAATCAATACCCAAAGGCCCCGCGGGTGCATCCTCCACCGGCAGGCAGAGCGGGTAATCAATTTCCGCTGGGAAGGTTTGGGCCGCAAAGAGCAGCGTTTTTTGATAGGCCCGCAGCCCCTGCCCAATGCTTGCCAGGGTGTCCGTCAGGGCGCGATTCTCAAGGGGGGTGTTGCTTCGATAGCGGCAGGCCTGCCGCCATAATAGCCGTGCAAAGCGGCGCTTTTGCTCCAGCCGGTGCTGCCCCTTGGCAAAGGCGGCATCCCATACACAGGGGGCGGCCCCCGCGCCAGGGGCAAACAAATCGGCCTGGCCGGTGCCGTTTTCCAGCGTATAGGAAACCGAGGCCAGCAGCGCCTGCGCCTGCTCCACCGGCAGGGAGCTGCTTTGCTGGGCGGTATAGCGGGCGGCCTGCCGGGCCAGCAGCCCCAAAAAGCCCGCTTGCAGGGCGGGGTCGCCACTGCTTTGGGCCAGGGCGGCGGCAATGGCTTCCCCCTCGGGCGGGGCGGTACTTGAGTCGGCGGCAGCGGTGGCGTTGGCGTGGTGGCGCAGTTCCTCGGGCAGAATGCCCCGGGCGGCATCCCGCAGGGTATCGGGGCCGCAACCGGCCAGGTAATCGGGCGTGCCGCCCGTGGCATCGTACAGGCGGCGCATGGCCAACAGCAGGGCCTCATCGCCCAATTGCTCGCGGCACACCGCCTTCAGCGCGTAAAACAGGGCTTGCAGCTCCCCCAGCGTGCTTGCATATTGGCGGGCATCCAGGTAGGGCGAATCGCAAAAGGCGGCAACCAACCCCTCCAAAATGCCGGGGCCCAGCTCCACCCGCCCGGCCTGTTGCAGGGCATCGGCATGGCCCTGGGCCAGCGCCGCCAGGGCGGTGGGGGTAAGCGCCAGGCCCTGCCCGGCGGTTTGCGCGTTGCAGCGGGCAAGCAGGCCCGCCGCATCCCCGGCCAAAAGGCCCTGTGCCCCGCTGGGCAACAACGAAAAATCTTCCTTCATATACGGCTCTCCTCAAAAGGGGGGGCTACCCCCTCTACTATCTATACACCCGCTTGCACCATAATACAAGGCTTGAAAAAAACCACGATTTGTGGTAATATAAGCGCATAGAAATTAAAAAAATAAAAATTGAGCCCTTGCTTTTTTGTGCTTTGGCCCCGGCGGCAACCTGCCAGGGCGTGCCCACCCCAAAAAGCCATGCGGCCAAAACCCTACGATAAAAGAAGCGGATTTTTTTGCATTGCGGCAAAAAACTTCGCTTTTTCTTTTTTGGGGCGGGCAAGCCGTCATGCCGGTGGGGCGGCGGGCATACTCCTGTGGCAGGAGGTGATAAAATGTTGGTTGCTTCACCATTTTTGCTCACCACCCTGGCGGGGCTTTCCACCGGGGTAGGGGGCGTGCTGGCGGTTCTTGTAAAACCAACCGAGCGTATGCTTGGCTTTTGCGCGGGGTTTGCGGGCAGTGTGATGCTAACGGTCAGCCTGGCGGATTTGGCCCCCGCCGCCATAGGGTTTTATGGGGCGTATCTATCCCCGGTGGGGTGTGGCTGCGCGGTGGCCGGGCTGTTGGGGCTGGGGATGCTGCTGGCCCTTTTGCTGGGCCGCCTGCTGCCGGATGAGGAAACCCTGGCCCGCTATGTGAGAGGCGAGCGGGCCGCCGCCATGCGGGTGGCCCTGGTAACAGGGGTGGCGCTGCTGCTGCACAACCTGCCCGAGGGGGTGCTAACCCTGTTTGCCGGGATATCAGACCCACAGCTTGGGCTGCGCACCGCGCTGGCCATTGCCCTGCACAACATCCCCGAGGGGCTGGCCGTGGCGGTGCCCTTTGCCTACGCCACCGGCAGCCGGGGCAAGGCGGTGGCGGCAGCCCTTTGCAGCGGCGTGGCAGAACCCGCGGGCGCGGTGCTGGCCTACCTGTTTTTGCACAATGTTTTTAACCCCGGCTTTTTAAACGGCACTGTGGTGCTGGTTGCCGGGGTAATGCTGTGGGTGGCGGCGGCCCAGCTACTGCCCCAGGCGCTGGCGGGCAGGTACCAAAAAACAGGGGCGTTTGGCCTGGCCGCCGGCTGCCTGGTGATGCTGATTGGCATTGCGGCGCTGCCATAATTGTGGTATACTAATTACTATATTGGCTGTTTCAGGACAGCGGTTCCGGTTTCCATTTTATGCCGGGTGCCGCGCACCGCCGCACGCCCACCCGGGCGGTGCGGTGGCAGGGCAGCAAAAACAAAATGGCAGGCAAGGGGGGGCGGCAGATGCAACAAAAAATGCTACGCAGGGCCGCGCCCTGCCCCGCCGCGGTGGCGGTGGCCCTGGCAGCACTTTTTACGGGCTGCGCGGGGGTTGCCCCCACCACAACGGATGTAGATACCTTGCTGCGTGCGCCCCAGCTTTCGGGCCAGGCCAGCGCCGTGCAGCGGGCTTTAAATAGCTACCTGGGGCAAACCGCCACCCTAAAATACCCCGCCAGCGGCGATTTTTTATCCCCCTTTTTGTTTGGAGATTGGGATGGCGATGGCACCCAGGAGGCAGCGGCCCTCTATGCGGGGGAGGGGAGCGGCGCCAACGTCTGCCTGGCAGTGCTGGAGCCGAGCGGCGATACCACCTGGCAGGTAACGCAGGTGGCGGAGGGGCTTTCCAGCGAGGTGGAAAGCGTTACCTACGCCCCCTTGCGGGACGAGCATTCGGAAGAAATTTTGGTGGGCTACGGCGGTGCGCAGAACGACCGCTACCTGGCGGTGTACACCTACGCCGATGGGCAGCTGCACACCGTAATCAAGCAGGCCTACACCGAGATGCTGCTGGCCAACATCACCGGCCAGGGCAACACCCAGGATTTGGTGCTGGCCCTGCCCACCGAGGAGGATAACGCCGGCATTGACCTACAGCTGCTTACCAGCGTGGACGGAACGTTTAAATCGGGCCAATCGCTTTCCATCGGGGCGGGGCAGTACAGTGGTTGCGCGGCCCTGCACGCCGGTACCGGGCGGGATGGCGCGGCCTACCTGGTGGTGGATGGATGGTCCGGCGGTACGGGGAACAACCTCTCCACCACCATCATGGTGTACGATGGCGAAAACTTTTTGACGGTTTACGAGCCGGAGGGCGTGTGGGATTTCCACCGGGCCACCACCCGGTACGATAGCGCCCTACTCAGCCGCGATATTGACGGCAACGGCACGGTGGATATTCCCACCGAGGTGGATGACGGCGGAACGCTGGATACCCCCATGGATAAGCGGCTGCAATTTTTGCTCTGGAAAGATTACACCGATGCTGGGGGCGGCAACACCGAGTTTGGCATCTACGATTCCGAGTATCAGTTTTTCCTGCCCCTGCCCGAATCCCTGCATGGCAACGTCCGCCTCAAGGCAAACGCGGCGGGCACCGGCTGGATGATTTGCAACGCCGAGGATAACACCATCTATTGTGAGCTGCGGGTGGTGGACCAAAAACAATCTCAAAATGGAGATTACCAGCGCATCACCAACCTGGGCAACCAACAACTACAGGCGCGTGTCGCCACCACACGGCCCTACTACGGCCTCTCGGTGGAGGATATTGTTAAAAATATCGTTTTTTTGAATAGCTGAGGATAAGGAGAATGACAATGAAACGTGTTCTGGTTGTGGAAGACGAAGCCAGCATTCGCGAGATGATTGCCCTAAACCTGAAGATGGCCGGGTGGGAGGTTTTGGAGGCTGGCAGCGCCGAGCGCGCGCTGGAGCTGTTCCATGCGGCCCCCCCCTGCGATGCCGCCCTGCTGGACATCATGCTGCCCGGGATGGATGGCCTCTCTTTGTGCGAAACCATCCGCCGCAGCAACAGCGATATTGGCATCATTATGGTTTCGGCCAAAGGGCAGGAGGCCGATAAAATACGGGGGCTATCCATCGGCGCGGACGATTATATCACCAAGCCCTTCTCGGTGTCCGAGCTGGTGGCAAGGGTGGAGGCGCTGGTGCGCCGTGTGCGCCGTGGCGGCAACGGGGATACCCGCACCCCCGGCACCGAGCCGGACCAACTGGTAAGCGGCCCCTTTGTGCTGGACGAAAAAAGCCGGGTGCTGTACAAAGCCGGCAACGCCATCGACTTAACCCAGGTGGAGTTCCAAATTATGGAGCTGTTTTTCCGCAACCCCGGCACCGCCCTGGTGCGCGAGAAAATTTTAGAAGGGGTATGGGGCAAGGGCTATTTTGGCGATGTAAAGATTGTGGATGTAAACATCCGCCGCCTGCGGATGAAGATTGAGGATGAACCCAGCAGCCCCCAGCACATTTTGACGGTGTGGGGCTATGGGTACCGGTGGAATGCCTAATAGGCGGCCATAGCATAGCGGGGCTGCGCGGCAAGCGTAGAGAAAGGGGGAAAACAGGTTGAAAAGCATTACCACCCGCTGGCTGCGGGGCAGCCTGCTGATTACCCTGGTGGTGTTGGCGGTGGCCGAGGCCCTGTATATGTACAGCACCTACCAAAGCTACTATGGCGGCGCACGGCAAACCATCATCAGCCGGTTTTCTACCCTGTCGGGCCAGCTACAGGCCACCGGCACGGCGGGCGATAGCGACCAAACCGCCGCCAGCCGCGCTTCGGCCCTGCGCAGGGCGGTGGAGCAATTCTCCGAGAAGGATAAGTTTGAATTTATGCTGTTGGATTCCGCCGGGGGGGTCATCACCGCATCCAGCGGCACCCAGCCCGAAGGGCTGACCGGGCAGGAGGATTTTGTGCTTGCGCAAACCGCGCCCTCGGGCGTTGGCTCGGCCGTTTACCATACCGGCGAGGGGGAGCGGGTACTTTCCGTCACCATGCTGGTGCCCTACGCAGCGGGCAGCATCACCGCGTTGCGGATGGTTACCAGCATGACGCTGGTAGACCGCCGCATCTGGCAGGCGTTTGCCATGTCGATGGGGGTGGCGCTGGCGGTGCTTTGCTTTACGGTGTGGAGCGGCCTGTTTTTTGTCCGCTCCATCGTCAAGCCGCTGGGCCAGGTGGAGGCAACCGCCACCAAAATTGCCAAAGGCGACCTATCGGTGCGGCTGCCTGCCACCCGGTATAACGATGAGATTGGCCGCCTGTGCGCCACCATCAACCAGATGGCGCAGGACCTTGCCATGGCCGAAACCATGAAGAACGATTTCATATCCTCGGTCAGCCACGAGCTGCGCACCCCCCTTACCAGCATCAAGGGCTGGGTGGAAACCATTGCCACCCTGCGCGACCCTGCCGACCCCAACTACCAAAAAGGAATCTCCATCATCGGCACCGAAACCGACCGCTTGTACACCATGGTGGAGGAATTGCTTGATTTTTCTCGATTGCAAAACGGCATCCAGCTAAAATGCCAGGTGCTGGATTTGGTAGCCGAAACCACCGATGCCGCCCTGTTTGTGGAGGCCCGCATCCAAAAAGAGGGGCTGCGCCTAGTGTACGACGAGCCGGAGTTCCTTTGCCCGGTATGGGCCGACCCCGGGCGGCTGCACCAGGTACTGGTGAACGTGCTGGATAACGCCATCAAATATTCGGAGCCAGGGGGCAGCATCACCATCACCCTGGAGCGCCGCGGCCCCAACGCGGTGATTGCCGTGCGCGACCATGGGCGGGGTATCTCGCCGGAGGATTTGGCAAACGTCAAGCAAAAATTTTTCAAGGGCAAAAATGCGGTGCGTGGCTCCGGCATTGGGCTGGCCGTGGTGGAAGAAATTGTTTCCGCCCTGGGCGGCACGCTGGATATGGCCAGCACCCTGGGCGTGGGCACTACGGTAAGCATGGCGCTGCCCATCTACCACCCCGGGCAGGAATTTTTGCACCAGCCCATACAGTAAAACACCCACCCGGCCCCGGCGGTTTTGCCCGCTGGGGGCCTTGCCCCACAAAGGGGCGTTGACCGTTTTCAATTTTTAAAAAAGCTGATTTTTAACAGCCTGTGGCGGCAAACCCCGCCAGCAAAGGAGAGCCCCTATGCAACAAGAACAACGCCCGACCGAACAATTCCGCACCAGCGTGGGTGGACAAGCCCTGATGGAGGGCATTATGATGCGGGGGCCAAAAAAAATATGCTGTGCCGTTCGCAAGCCCGATGGCACGCTCGACCTTACCTATGGCGAGGTACATACCCACTGGTACAATAAAATTCCGCTGCTGCGGGGCGTTTGCAATATGGCCGATAACCTGTATAACGGCTACAAATACCTAATGCACTCGGCCGATATCGCCATGTCGGAGGAGGAGGGTGAACCGCAGGAGCCCTCCAAGCTGGATAAATGGCTGGAGGCCCACACCGGCCCCGCCTTCCAAAATGTGCTGATGACGGCCTCCGCCTTTGCGGGGGTGGCGCTGGCGCTGGTGCTGTTTGTGTTTTTGCCCACCTTTTTAACCGGGCTGCTCAACAGCGTGTTCCCCATGGGGCGGTGGCCCAAGGTGCTGCTGGAAGCCGGCATCAAATTGGTTCTTTTTATCGGCTATCTCTACCTTTGCACCCGCATGAAGGAGATTCACCGGCTGTTCCAGTACCACGGGGCCGAGCATAAAACCATTGCCTGTTACGAGGCCGGCGAGCCCCTGACGGTTGAAAATATCCGCAAGCATTGCCGGTTCCACCCCCGGTGTGGCACCAGCTTTCTGTTTCTCATTTTGATTATCAGCATCCTGCTCTACGCCGTGCTACCCTGGGGCAGCACCGGGCTGCGCATCCTCTACAAGCTGGCCATGCTGCCGGTGCTGGTGGGCATCAGCTACGAGCTTATCAAATGGGCGGGGCGCTCCAACAGCCTGTTGGCGCGGGCCGTTTCCACCCCCGGGCTGTGGCTGCAACGCTTAACAACCTTTGAGCCGGACGATTCGATGATTGAGGTTGCCATTGCCGCCGTTACCCCGGTTCTGCCCGAGGACCCCAAGGAGGGGCAGTGGTAAGCCTAATTGGGCTGCCCCCACGCGCCGCCGTGCGGGCGGTGCAAGCCACGCTGCAAGCTGCCGGTTGCCCCGATGCCGATTTTGACGCGCGGGAGCTTTACCGCCTTGCCACCGGGCAGGATAGCCGGTTATCGCAGGAACCCCTCGCCCCCCCGCAGGCCGAAAAGCTGGCCGGGCTGGCCTTGCGGCGGGCCGCGCGGGAGCCACTGCAATACCTGGCGGGGCAGTGGGGCTTCCACGGGTTGGAGCTGGCCGTGGGGCCCGGCGTTCTCTGCCCCCGCCCCGATAGCGAGGTGGTTTGCGAGGCTGCCCTTGCCTGCCTGGCCGGTGCCGGCCCCGCCGCCCCGCTGGTGCTGGACCTTTGCGCGGGCACCGGCTGCCTAGGCCTTGCCATCAAGGCGGCCTGCCCGGGCGCGCGGGTGGTTTGTGTAGAAAAAAGCCCGGCGGCCTTTGCCTACCTGCAACAAAACGCGGCGGCGGCCCTGCCGGGCTACACCCCCGCCCACCCGGCGGTGGAATGCGTGGCGGCCGATATTTTTACCTACCACCAAACGCTGGCGGCGGGGGCGGCAAGCCTGGTTGTATCGAACCCACCCTACCTAACCGCCGCCGAGATGGCGCAGCGTATGCCCGAAACCGCCCGCGAACCGGCCCTGGCGCTCGATGGCGGGGCCGATGGGCTGGATTTTTACCGGCTGTTGGTAACGCAGTACCGCGCCTGCCTGGCCCCCGGCGGCTGGCTGGTGCTGGAAATTGGCTGCGCCCAGGCCGCCGCCGTGATGGCCCTTGGCAGGGCGGCGGGCTGGCAGAATGTACACAGCCAAAAGGATTACGGCGGAAACGACCGGGTGGTGTTGCTGCAAAAAAACGAATTTTTGGGGCATAATTCTATAGAAACCTAGAAATTTGGCCAGAAATTTGGGTTGTAAGTACCATAAATGACATGGCAAACACACAACTCATGGTTGTATTTTTGCAAAAAATCGTATATAATAGCGGTATTCTATAAAACAACAAACGGTTTACAGCAAAGCGTTTGCCAAAGCAAAACGGGCCAAAACCCGCCGCTTTTGGCAAAGGCAGCGCTTTAGGCGTTTAACAAAACCCCGCCCCCCGGCGGGAAAAGGAGAAGGCAATGGCAGATAAAGAAAAAAAATCCTCTACCCCCGCAAAGCAAATCATCCCGGGTGGGGACAAAAAGGCCGCGCTGGAAACCGCGCTTGCCCAAATTGAAAAGCAGTTTGGCAAAGGGGCTGTCATGAAGCTGGGCAGCAACGTTGCCATGCAGGTGGATTCTATCTCCACCGGCAGCATCGGGCTGGATTTGGCCCTCGGCGTAGGCGGTATGCCCCGCGGCCGTGTGGTGGAGGTTTACGGGCCGGAATCCTCGGGCAAAACCACCTTGGCCCTCCACATTTTGGCCGAGGCACAAAAGGCCGGGGGCGAGGTTGCCTTTATCGACGTGGAGCACGCGCTGGACCCTGCCTATGCCCGTGCGCTGGGCGTGGATATCGATAGCTTACTGGTCAGCCAGCCGGATACCGGCGAGCAGGCCATGGAAATTTGTGAGGCACTCGTGCGCTCGGGCGCCATTGATGCCGTGGTAGTGGACTCGGTTGCCGCCATGGTGCCCCGCGCCGAGATTGAGGGCGAAATGGGCGATTCGCACGTTGGCCTACAGGCCCGGCTGATGAGCCAGGCCCTGCGCAAGCTGACCGGTATCATCGGCAAAACCAACACGGTTTGCATTTTCATCAACCAATTGCGTGAAAAGGTGGGCATCGTTTACGGCAACCCCGAGGTTACCACCGGTGGCCGTGCCCTAAAATATTATTCCTCCGTCCGGGTGGATGTGCGCCGTATTGAGGGGCTGAAAGATTCCTCCGGCCAGTTTATCGGCAACCGCACCCGCGCCAAAATTGTCAAAAACAAGGTGGCCCCGCCCTTTAAGGAGGCCGAGTTTGACATCATGTTTGGCGAGGGTATCTCCAAGCTGGGCGAGCTGGTGGATTTGGGCGTGAAGCTGGGCGCTGTTCAAAAAAGCGGCGCATGGTTCAACTATGGGGATGTGCGCCTGGGCCAAGGGCGCGATAACGCCAAAATCTATTTGAAGGAACACCCCGAGATTGCAAACGAGATTGATAAGCTGATTCGTGATAATGCCGACCAACTCCAGGGGCTGAAAAAGGGCGAGGTTGCCAAAAAACCGCTGATTACCAAGGCGGACGATGCCCCCGCTGCCGCCCCTGCTGCCAAAACCACCGGCAGCGAGGTGGATTTGGACATCATGGTGGATGATTGATGCCACGCATCACCGATATTAAAGAAACAAAACGGGGCCGCTATGCGCTGTTCTTGGATGGCGAGTTTGCCTTTTCGCTGGATGAGGCGACCTTTGCGGGGGCCGGCTTGCACATTGACGATGAGCCGGAGGAATACTGGCTGCACACGCTGCAAAGCCAAAGCGATACCCGCAAGGCGCTGGATAAGGCGATGGATTTACTCTCCCTGCGGGACCATGCAGCGGGGGAGCTGTACCAAAAGCTATGCCGCAAGTTTGACCCACCCAGCGCCGCCGCCGCCGTGGCCAAGGCGCAGGAGCTTGGGCTGCTGAACGATGAAAGCTTTGCCCGCCGCCGCGCGGGCGAGCTGCTGCGAAAGCGGAAAAGCCGGCGGGAAATTTTATCGGATTTATCGCAAAAAGGGGTGGACCGTGCGGTGGCCGCCACGGTGGTGGAGGAACTGTTTACCCCCGAACCGCCCGACCCCGCCGACCCCGATGCCACCGAGGGGGAAAACCCCGAGCTTGCCACCGCCCGCGCCCTGGTGGCGCGCCAGTATGCTTACAAGCTGGCACAGGGCAAGCGCCAAAACGTGGCGGCCGCCTTAGCGCGGCGCGGCTTTGCCCACAGCGTGATACGCGCCGTGCTGGATGAAGCGGAAGCCGAAAACCAAACCGACACAGATGGGAACGAATAACATACTATGAAAATTGCAATTATTTCGCTGGGGTGCCCCAAAAACCAGGTGGATGCTGATGTTTTTTGCCATGCGCTATTAAAAGATGGCCACCAGACGGTGGCCGAGCCTGCCGAGGCAGATTTGATTATTGTAAACACCTGCGGCTTTATTGAATCCGCCAAGAGCGAGGCAATTGAAAATATTTTGGATGCCTGCGCCTACAAGGCCCAAAACCCCAATTTGAAGGTGATGGTAACCGGTTGCCTGGCCGAGCGGTACAAGCAGCAAATTTTAGCCGAAATGCCGGAGGTGGACGCCGTGGTGGGCATTGGCAGCAACCCTGCCATACCGGCCATTGTGCGGCGGCTGGCAGGGCAAAGCGAACACTTTGAAAGCTACGGCCCCAAGCAGGATATGCCCCTGGGCGGGGCGCGGGTTATTTCCACCCCGCGCCACTACGCCTACTTAAAAATTGCAGAGGGGTGCAATAACCGCTGCCACTACTGCGCCATCCCGCTGATACGCGGCCCGCTGCGCAGCCGCCCCCTGGAGGATTGCCTGGCCGAGGCCCGCTGGCTGGCGGGGGAGGGGGTTAAGGAGCTAATTTTGGTTGCCCAAGACCCTACCGCCTACGGCGAGGATATCGGCAAGGCGGGCCTTGTGTGCCAACTGCTCGATGAGCTGAACGGCATTGAGGGGCTGCGCTGGATACGGGTGCTGTACGCCTACCCCGAGCGAATTACCGACGATTTTATTGCCGCCATGGCCCGCAACGCCAAGGTGGTGCCCTACTTAGATTTGCCCATCCAGCACTGTGATGATGCCGTGCTGAAGGCCATGAACCGCCGCGGGGGCCGCGCCGAGATTGAAGATGCCATTGCCCGGCTGCGGGCGGGCATCCCCGGCATTACCCTGCGCACCACCCTGATTGCGGGCTTCCCCGGCGAGAGCGAGGAACAGTACGCCGAGCTGTGCGATTTTGTGAAGGCCGTTCGGTTTGACCGCCTGGGCTGCTTTGCCTACTCGGCAGAGGAAAACACCGTGGCCGCCACCATGGATGGCCAGCTTGACGAGGAGGTAAAAGCCCGCCGCGCCGAGCATATTATGGCCTTGCAGGCCGATATTATGGCCGAAAAGCAGGCTGAAAAGGTCGGCCAGGATATCGAGTGCATCTGCGATGGCCGGGACGAGGAAACCGGCGATTGGCTGCTGCGTAGCAAGGGCGATACCCCCGAGATTGATGGCAGCGTGATTGCCCCGCCGGAAGGGCTGCTGGAACCGGGCCAATGCTACCGGGTACACATTACCGGCAGCGACACCTACGACCTGTACGGAACAGTGGAGGAAACATTATGAATTTACCCAACAAATTGACCTTGGCGCGCGTGTTTTTGGTGCCGGTGTTTATGGTGCTGGCGGCATTTACCCGCTATGGCACCCCGGCGTTCAGCGCGGGGCTTAGTTTGGCGGCGGGCATTGTGTTTGCCGCCGCCAGCTTTACCGATTTTTTGGATGGCTACCTTGCCCGGCGCGACCATCTTGTGACGGATTTTGGCAAATTTGCCGACCCACTGGCCGATAAAATGTTAACGACCGCCGCCTTTATCTACATGGTGGTGGATGGTGTGTGCAGCCCGGTGGTGCTGGCCATTGTGCTGTTCCGCGAGTTTGCGGTGGCCGGTGTGCGGATGATTGCCGCCGCCAATGGCACCGTGATTGCCGCCAACAATTGGGGCAAAATCAAAACCGTGTTGCAGATGCTTTCCATCATTTTCTACTATTTTGCGGCGGCACTGGCCCCCGCTTCGGCCATTTCCGGCGTACACCTAACTACATCGCTGCTCTGCTGGGCGGTGGCGGTGGTAACGGCACTTTCGGGCGGCATCTACCTGTGGGATAACCGCGCGTGCTTTGTAAACGCCAAGTAAAATCTCTTACCGTAATTTTTCTTGCCATGTGTGGCTGGGCCGTTTATAATAAAACCGTTGCCGCAATGGCAAAATGCGAAACCGGAAAGCCAAAAATGCAAACCGCAGCGCGGGCTTTTGGTGGCGGGCAGTGCCCCACCGCCCGTGCACCGGTAAAAAAATAAGAATCTTCAAAAGGGAGTTTTCTCAATGCAGATATTCAACACCATGTCCCGCCAAAAGGAAGAATTTATCCCCCTTACCCCCGGCGAGTACCGCATTTATGTTTGCGGCCCCACCGTATACAACTACATCCACATCGGCAATGCCCGCCCCATGGTGGTGTTTGATACCCTGCGCCGCTACCTGGAATACCGGGGCAACAAGGTTCTTTACGTATCGAACATTACCGATATTGACGATAAGCTGATTAAAAAGGCCCAGGAGGAGGGTACCTCCATGCAGGAGGTTGCCCGCCGGTTTGAGGGCGAATACCAAAAGGATGCCGAGGGCTTAAACGTTAAAAAGCCCACGGTGCAGCCCCGCGCCACCGAGCATATTGAAGAAATTTTGGGCCTGGTGGCGGATCTTATCAAAACGGGCCACGCCTACCAGGCCGCCAACGGGGATGTGTATTTCCGCGTGAAATCGGACCCCGGGTATGGCAAGCTCAGCCACCTCAATTTGGACGATTTGGAAAGCGGCAACCGCGCCCTGCGCAGCCAGTTGGCCGATAACCTGAAAGAGGACCCCGCCGATTTTGCAGTCTGGAAGGCCGCCAAGCCGGGGGAACCCGCGTGGGAAAGCCCCTACGGCATGGGCCGCCCGGGCTGGCATATTGAGTGCAGCGCCATGTCGCGCAAGCATTTGGGCAACACCATTGACCTGCACGCCGGTGGGCAGGACCTCGTTTTCCCCCACCATGAAAACGAGATTGCCCAAAGCGAGTGCGCCAACGGCTGCACCTTCAGCCGCTATTGGATGCACAACGGCTTTTTGAACATTGATAACCAAAAGATGAGCAAAAGCCTGAACAACTTTTTCACCGTGCGGGAGATTGCCGAACAGTATGGCTACGAGCCGATTCGCTACTTTATGCTGACGGCGGGCTACCGTATGCCCCTAAACTACACCATTGCGCTGATTGAAAGCTGCAAAAACTCGCTGGAGCGGCTGTATACCTGCCGCGAAAACCTGGATTTTGCCCTTGCCCACCCCCATGGCACCGATGCTACCCTGGCCGAAAAGGCAGGGCAGGCCCGCGAAAAATTTGTTGCCGCCATGGAGGATGATTTGAACACCCCCGATGCCCTTGCCGCCATTTTCGATTTGGTGAAGGACATCAATACCCTATCGGACGGGGCAGATGCACCCTCTCTCCAGGCGGCTGCCGATACCTTTGACGAGCTGGCCGGGGTGCTGGGGCTGCTGTACAATCGCAAAACGGATGCTGTTCCGCCCGAGATTACCGCCCTGGTGGAGGCCCGCGCCGCCGCCAAAAAGGCAAAAAACTGGGCGGAGGCCGATGCCCTGCGCGCCCGCCTGGCCGATGCCGGCTGGAGCGTGATGGATACCGCCCAAGGCCCCCAGCTAACCAAATTATAAAGCAACGGGGGAATGGCCACGGCCATTCCCTTTCTGCGTTATGGCATGGCCACCGCGCACCGCCTTTTTGGCGGGCGGCAAGGATACAACCGTTTGATAAACACGGCAGGAGGAATTGCCCTTGAACAATACGCTGGAGCAGCACCCGCTGGCGGTGCTGAAGGATAAACGCCTGCAACGCATCTTGTTGGCGGCGCTGCTGGCGCGCCTGGTGCTGGCCTATGTGACCGAGGGCTACGCCTACGATATGAGCTGCTTTGTGGCCTGGGGCGAAAAGCTGCTGAACGAGGGGGCCGCCGCCTTTTATTCGGACGGCTATTTTGCCGATTACCCCCCCGGCTATATTTTGGTGCTGGGGCTTGTGGCCTTTTTGCGCAA
This sequence comes from Gemmiger sp., assembly GCA_028710135.1. Classification (GTDB taxonomy): domain Bacteria; phylum Bacillota; class Clostridia; order Oscillospirales; family Ruminococcaceae; genus Gemmiger. The sequence goes on from JAQUSS010000008.1 coordinate 40,366, forward strand.
AATTTTTTCCATCCCCTACGAGGCCCCCGCCACCTACCTGTTGCTGGCGGTTGTGCCCACCCTGTGCGATTGTGCCACCACGGCCCTTGTGTGGTTTTTGGGGCAGCGGTACATTAAAAACGAGGGGGCCGTGTGGCGGCTGACGGTGTTCACAGCCTTTTGCCCGGTGCTGCTTTACGATACCGCCATCTGGAAGCAGATTGACGGGGCCTTCTCGCTGCCCATTCTGCTTTGCTTTTGGCTGCTCGAAGAAAAACGCTACCTGCCGGCCTGCGTTTGCTATGGCATTGCGCTGGCCATCAAGCCGCAGGCGCTTTTGGCGGGGCCGGTGCTGGCCCTCTGCTTTGTGGCCGCCGTGGCCGATGCCGCCACCCCCACCCAGCGCCTGCGGGCCGTGGGCCGGGCCTTTGGCGGCGCGGGGCTGGCCTTGGCCCCGGTGTTGGTGGCAGGGCTGCCATTTTACGGCTTTAAAAATTTGATCCCGGCCCTGGTGGAAAAATACATTGCCACCACCAGCGGCTACCTGTATGCCACCATCAACGCCTTCAACTGGCTGGCGCTGCTGGGCGGCAACTGGAAAGGGCAGGACGAACTGGTGTTTGGCCCCGTAAGCTGGAAGATGCTGGGGATGCTGAACCTGTTGCTCCTCACCGCCGCGCTGGTGGCGCTGGGGGTGCTTTCCTGGCGGAAAAAGCGGTTTTCGCCCTTACTGCTGGCGGCCTTCTATATTTTGGGGGTATACACCTTCGCCCACTGTATGCACGAGCGGTACATGGTGTTTGGCGCACTGCTGGTGCTGCTGGCGGCCGCCCGCTGGAACGATAAGCGGTTGCTGGGGGCAGGGTTTGGCTTTAGCGTAACCGGCCTTGTGAACCTGGCGGCGGTGTACAGCCTGGTGGGGGGCGAGGATGAATGGCTGACCAGCGCCACCAGCGCCAGCTTTGCACGGGTCATCGGCCTGGCCGAAACCCTTTGCTTTTGCCTGTTGGCCTGGGCCTTGTGGGATATTGTAGCCCACGGGCGGGTGGTGCCGCTGGCGGCGGGCGAATGCCAACCGGCAGGCGCGCCGGGCCAAACAGCAGGTGGGCCCCAACCGGTGGCCCTGCCCCCGCTGGGCAAAAAAAAGCGCAAGCTGCGCGCCGAAAATGCCCTGCCCACCCAGCCCCCCAGCGTGGAGGGGCAGCCGGTGTGGCACCGGCGGGAAAAACTGGCCCTGCTGGGCCTTACGGCGGCCACCGCCCTTCTCAGCTTTTTCTACCTAGGGGATTTTAGCGCCCCCCACACCACATTGGATGCGGCGGACACCACCCTGGCCGAGCCGTTTGCCCTGGCAGGGGATACCGTGCCCGCCAGCCTGTGGGTCTACCCGGGTGCGCCCGAAGGGCACGAGAGCGGCAGCCTGACCATTACCGATGATGCAACCGGCGCGGTGGTTGCCACCCTAACGCTCGATTACAGCAATGTGTTTTGCTGGACAAGAACCGATTTTACCCCGGCCAGCCTTGGCGGGGCGGGGCAGTACACCGCCACCGTAACCGGGGGGCGCGTGGTGGAATTATCCCTGCGGGATGCGGCGGGGCAGCCGGTGGCGGTGCGCGGCGGTGGGGCGCTGCTGGATGAGCAAGCCTTGGTTCCCGCCACCTTCAGTCAGCTAAACAGTATGTATTTTGATGAAATTTACCATGGCCGCACCGGGTACGAGATGCTGCATAAGCTGACGGTGTTTGAAACAACCCACCCCCCTTTGGGCAAAGATTTTATCCTGCTGGGCATTGCCATTTTTGGCATGACGGGCTTTGGCTGGCGGTTTGCCGGTACCCTGTTTGGGGTGCTGCTGGTGCCGCTGCTCTACCTGTTTGTGCGCCGCCTTACCCGCAAGCCTTGGGTGGCTGGGGTGGCCGGGGTGCTGTTGGCGCTGGATTTTATGCGTTTTACCCAAAGCCGCATTGCCACCATTGATACCTGCTCCACCTTTTTTATCCTGCTGGGCGGGTATTGCCTGCTGTGGTATGCCCAAACGGCGCTGCGCAAGGGGATCGACCATGCCCTTTTGCCCATGGCGCTGGGCGGGGTGGCCTTTGGGCTGGGGGCAGCCTCCAAATGGACGGGGCTATACGCGGGCGCCGGGCTTGCCATCCTCTATTTTGGGGTGCTGTATGCCCGCTGGCGGCAAAAAAAGCCGGGCTTTATGCGGGAGCTGCGCACCGCCCTTTTGGGGGGCGTGCTGTTTTACGTGGCGGTGCCCTTCGTGATTTACCTGGCCGCCTACCTGCCCTACTACTGGCGCGACCCTAGCTTTGGCCTTAAGCAGTGGTGGGATTGCCAGGTGTATATGTTTGATTACCACGCTACCCTAAACGCCACTCACCCGTTTGAAAGCTACTGGTATACCTGGGCGCTGCTGCTACGCCCGGTGTGGTATTATATGAACGGCAACCTGGCGGCCGGTAGCTATGCCAGCATTGCCGGCATGGGCGGGCCGGTTGTCTGGCTGG
>JAQUSS010000105.1 GCA_028710135.1 Gemmiger sp.
TTGTTTGCTCGCCCGCATAGTCAATGCCAAGCGTGGGGGCCGCCGGGGCGGGGGCAATGGTGCCTATCTGCTCGGGGTTGCTGGGTTCTGCGGTGGCGGTGGCCTTGGTGCGCACCAGCACCTTGCCGGGCACAAAGGCAACGCCGCTTACCGCAACCTGCCAGGTTTGGCCGCCATCCAGGCTGTACTCGTACTGGTCGCCAAGGCCCGCAAAGGTGCCCTGCGCCACGTTAAAGGTGACGTTGCTGCCTGCCAAATCGGCCGCAGGCTGTTTGGTAATGTTCGCCTTGGTGGTGGCGGTGGTGGTGGCCAGGGTGTAGTTCGCGCCCCAGCTGCCCGCCAGCGCAATGCCGGGGGCGGTCACGGTTTTGCCGGTGCCAACCGTTTCATCCGCAAAGGTGTAGGCCTTGGCGGTGGCGGTGGGGGCTTCGCCCTTCACGGCGCCGGTCAGGGTAATGCGGCCGGTGGCGGTGGTGGTGCCGTCGTAGGGTCTGTCATCGGCGGCCACCACGGGGGTCAGGGGTGCTTTTTCAATGGTAAAATCAGCGGTTGCGCTGGCTTCGGTGTAGGTATCGTCGGTGGCCACCGTGACCCGAACTGTGTAGCTGCCCGCGTTTTGCGGGGCGGTTTTGGTGTACGTCGTATCATCAGCGGTTTTGTACTCGACCGTCGCGGTGCCGGTGCTCGGCGCTTGGTAGGTGGGTGCGGTCACGGGGGTGCCGTCATAGGTTTTGCTGATGTCGCTGATCTCGCTCACGGTGCCCGCGGCTTTGCTGACTGTCAGGGTGATGGCCGTGGTAGCGGGGGCGGCGTTGCCGGTGGCGGCTACGTAGGTTTCGCCCATCGGGTTGTAGCTGACGGTCAGGGTGTACTCCCCTGCGGCCAAACTATCCAAATAGTCGCCCTTAAAGGTAAGCGTGTTGCCCTCCACCGTGTAATCGGTGTTCAGGGTCAGCGCGGTGGTGCCGTTTTTCACCCCGGCTACCGTGTTGCCGTTGAGCTTGACGGTGGCGGTGGCATCGGTTTTGGTGGTTTTGGTGTAGCTGATTGCCGTGGTATCGGCCGCGGCATCGGTGTAAATCACCACGCCCTCGGTGTTCAGATAGGTAATCAGGCCCGCGCCGCTGGTGATTTTGGCGTAGAAGTAGCCCGCAAAGTTCGGTTCCACGCTCATGCTCTCGCGTTTTTCCCAGCCGGTGGCGGTGGCAATTTTGGAATTGTCATACAGGACATCGGACTTGAGGATTTCCACCGTGGTGCCGCTGGGTTGGGTGCCCGCGGTGACGGTAACGGTCTGGGTGTCCTTAAAGAACAGCCCAAAGGTCACCTTGTTGAAGAACGCAGACCATTGGTTCGTGCCCAGCGCGATGGTACCGGTGGGCTGTGCCTTGTCAATCTTAATCTCGGCAATCGCAATTCCATCGGTCATTTGGCCTTTGGCATTTTTCAGGTAAATTTTATAGTCTGCCTTGGTGCTTTCGGTCAGCGTAATGCTATCGGCATAGGTGCCGCCAAGGGTGGTGGCCACGGTGTAGCCGGTGGCCGGGGTAAGGGTAACGTCACTGGTGTACCACGGGTCTGTGCCTTTTGTGCCGGTAAGGGTGTAAGGCGTGGCGGGTACATCGAGGTACTGAATGGCAAAGGTCGTTTTCTTAGCGGCATCGTCAGTGGGCAAGGTGTAGTTTGCGTTGCTCAAACCCGTTGCGGTGGCGGTGTAGTTCTCGCCAATGTCGGTTTGTGCGCCGTCCACTGTCACGGTGCAGGTATCGCCGGTTACAAGGTTGCTCACCACGGCGGTGGGGGTGTGTGCGCTGCCGTCATAAAAAATCGTGGTGTCTGTCCAATGCAAGGTGGCGGTGCGTTTGGAGATGGTGAAGGGGCGGAATATTTTGGCGGCGGAATAGTTATCATCCGCCTCCTGTGCCGCATATACCCGGTAGTCGCCTGCGTCCTTCGGGGCGGACGCCAGTTCCTTCCCGTCTTTGTCTGTGTAGGTGAAGGTGAAAGCGCCCGTACTGTTTGAAGTCCACTTGCCGTCGGCGGTAACCGCGTCGCCATCGTATGTTTTATCATGGCTGGCAGGGACGAGTGTGGGGGTTGCTTTCTTCACCGTCAAGGTGGCGGTAACGGGTTCGCCCGCGGCGTAGGCATCATGTGCGGCGGTGGTCAGCTTAATAGTAAAGGTGCCGCACTTGGTCACGGTCAAGGCGCTGCCGTTCAGCGTGCCCACGCCGGTGCCGCCGGAAACAATTTCATAGCTGGCGGTGCCTGCGTGTTCATCAAGGGTGAACATGGTGGCAACATCTATCGTGTCACCGTAGGTTTTGGTAGCGGCTTTGCCGGTGTTCGTAACGGGGATGGCCGGGGCGTTGGTGACGGTGATAACACCGGTAGTATGCGTCCCAGGGGCAAATTCGTATCCGTTCGAGTATTGGTACATCCACATATACTCGTTTGTCTTGCCCGGGGTCGGGTCATAGGAGGCGCTCATCAGAATCCATCTGAGAGGCATTGCCGTTAAGCTGCCGCCCTCGGTTGTGCAGGGGGTTGTAGAGTAGTTCTTATCCAGTGCTGCAATGGCATCCGCCGCACTTGCGCAGTAGTTAGGCAGGGTATAATCGGTTGGCTCGGTTATGGCGGTGATTTTTTCCTTATTCGTTGTCACCGCAAGTGCCTCCGAAACCGGGCTGGCGTTGTGGTTTGCATCTTTGGGGATGTAGGTATAAATTTTGTAGGCTGTGTTGCGGGTTAGGCCGGTAAAGATATCGCTCGCCTGCCAGCCCTCGGTTTCCACCGTGGGGGCGGGGGCTGTGGCAGGCAGGCAAATGTACTTTTGGCCGCTCACCACAGCAACCGTAATGCTGTTGTAGGTGGATGCAGTTTTGGTCGGCTGATTGGGCACGGCCGGGGTAGCCTTATCTACCGTAAAGCTGGCCGTTACCGTTTGCGAGGTGTAGCCAGTTGCCGATACGGTGATGGTGGCTGTATGTGTGCCTGCGGATAGGCCGGTGTTGGGCACAACGGTAAAGGTGTTATTGCCGCCTACAGCAATGCTTGCAAGGGATGTTTTGCTCAGTGTAAAGTCCGCTGCATTTGTGCCGCTGAGAGCGAGCATGATAGCCCCTGTGGCCGCATTGCCGGTATTTGCTACCGTGATGGTTTTTGCGGCTGGCTGCGTGTAGCCAAAGGCTGCATTATCAAAGGGGATACTTTCGGGGCTTACCGTAAAGCTGCGGTTGATTTTGACAAGCTGTACCACTTGGCTCGCACCGCTACCGCTATTTTGAACCATGTAGGCGGCATCGTCACTGGTGAAATAGCTGCTGTAATCCGCACTGTTGTTGCCGGTGATGGCAACGCTGCTACCCGTAGAGGGCGCGTTTTGCGCGGTAATGCCAAACTTGGCAGCTGTTGTAATCGGCGTAGTGGTGCTGAAGGCAATGGTTTTGCCACTGGCCAGTAAAATGTTGTTACTTACAGCGCTTGTGCCGGTGCCTTTGGTGTTGCCGGTAACGGTTGCCGTGCCGCCAACGGTCAGCGTGGCGCCAGCATAAATGCCGCCGCCGGCCATACTTGCGCGGTTATTCGTGATTTGGACATTGGTAACGGTCAGCGTGCCCTCGCTATAAATACCGCCGCCGCTGCTTGCGGTGTTGCCAGAAATTTCACAATTGGAAATGCTGGCAGTGCCGCCAGCTTGGTTAATGCCGCCGCCTTGGTAGGCGGTGTTGTCCGTAATACTGCCGCCGGTAATGGTCAGATTGCCGGTGCTGTAAATGCCGCCGCCATTCTGGTAATTGTTTGCGGCGTTACCTGTGATTTGGCCGCCGGTAATGGTCAGCGTGCCTTTGCTCCAAATACCGCCGCCGCAGAAACCGGCGTTACCTGTGATTTGGCCGCCGGTAATGGTCAGCGTGCCGATGCTCCAAATACCGCCGCCGTCGGTGGTTCCGTTGCCGCCGGTGATTTTTCCTTGGTTTGTAGTGCTACTGTCCTTTATGGTTAAGGTGCCTTTAGATATAATGACGTTGCCGCTGGCGGTAGCTGTTGTCAACCCACGGTCAATGGTATGGCCATTTAGGTCGAGAATAGCGGTTGTGTCTGCACTAAAGAAAAGTGGGGCATTATTTGCTCCGCTAAAGTGGTTGGCTTGGTTGATGTCCTGCTGTAGTTGGATGTACTTCGTGCCGGATACAGAGGCGCTCATGGCCTGCGCCATGGTGCCGCCGCCTGCCCAGGTACCGGGGGCGGCGTCATTTGTGCCCGCAACACCCCAGCGTACCTGCGGCAGGGCAAATGTCGCTGTGCCATCCGTTTTAACGTCGGCTGTGTAGATGGTGGTTGCGTCATAGGTGCCCTCGGCTGCGCCTTCGGGCAGGTAAACGTACCACTTGCCGTCGTCAAGGGCGGTGGATTGGCTCAAATCATAGGTGTAAGCCGCCCCATTTGCCTTGGTGATGGCAAACGCCTTGTTGGCATCCGGCGCGGCAAAGGTGGTTTTGTAAACAGCCGCGCTGCCATTTGTGGGCGAGGAGATGGCGCTGCCATTTGTGGAGCTGGCCTTGATGTTGCCGCCGGTGATGGCAACCGTGCCGGTAGGGCCGGTGTCAATGCCCGCGCGCCAGTAGCTGCTGGCCGTAACATTGCCGCCGGTGATGGCAACCGTGCCACCCGCGCCGCCCGTGCCGCCCGCGCCGCCCGCGCCGCCGCCAATGCCAATGCCCGCGCCGCTGCTGCTGGTAGCCGTAATGGTGCCGCCGGTGATGGTAACCTTACCGCCCGTGCCGCCCGTGCCGCCCGCGCCGCCGCCGCCAATGCCCGCGCCATTGTGGCTAGTAGCCGTGACGGTGCCGCCGGTGATAAGAACCGTGCCGCCCTCACCGCCCGCGCTGTTCGCGCCGCCGCCGCCAATGCCCGCGCCGCTGTTGCCGGTGGCTGTGACGGTGCCGCCGTTGATGGTAACCTTACCGCCTGCGCCGGCTACGCCAGTGGAATAAGTAATGCAGGCGCCGCCAATGCCCGCGCCACTGTTGCCACTAGCCATAATCGCAGCAGCGGTTACCGTGCCGCCGTTGATGATCAGCGTGCCGCCACTCTCGGAGGGAACGTCGCTACTTGTGGAGGCGTTGCCGCCAATGCCTGCAGCAGCCGGACCACTGGTAACATCCAAGCTGCCGGTGCCGCTTTCGCCAATGGTCAGGGCTGCGCCATCCGGCAGGTGAAGGCCAGCCTTCTTTTGTTCTCCGGTAATCAGTGTGTTCGTGCCCGTCAGGGTCAAATTCACCGTGGCACCCGCCATATCAAACGCAGAGCCGGTGCCGGTGGTAGCGCTTGTGGAAATATTCACGCCGCTTAGGGTGATGTTCGCGGTTGTGCCACTTTGCACCACAATGCGGTCAGTGGTGGCGGTGTCGGGGTCGGTGTTGGCAATGGTCAGCGCGGTGCCGGTCAAAACCGTCAAAACGCCGTCAACATAAGTATAATCGGTGCCCTTTTTGCCGCCGGTTACCGTCAGGTCATAGGTGGGGATTTTCAGCGTCGCCGCGTTGTCGGTGACGGTGCCGGCATATACGGTATCGTTCACCGTCGCGCTCACCGTAGATTGGCCCGCGGGCAGGTAGACGTACAGCTTGCCTCCGTCCATGGTTTTTACATCGTTCAGACCATAGGTGGTGTTCTGATCAGCCGTAAACGCGGTCACCGCGACATCTTTCGCCACGCCATCCAGCGTGAGGGTGTAAAGGGTGAGGGGGTCCGTGCCATCGGTGGGCGTGCCGGTGATGGCACCTGCTGTGCCGGTTGCCTTGATATTGCCGCCGGTGATGGTGGTGGTGCCGTCGGTGCCGGTGTAACCGTAGCCGCCGCCAATGCCCGCGCCGGAGCCGCTGCTGGCTATGACGGTGCCGCCGGTGATGGTAACCTTGCCGCCCGCACCGTTGTAGCCGCCGCCAATGCCCGCGCCAAGCGTTTTGCTGCTGGCCGTGACGGTGCCGCCGCTGATGGTAACTATACCACCTGCGCCACTTTCGCCGCCGCCAATGCCCGCGCCAAACGTATTGCTGCTGGCCGTGACAGTGCCGCCGCTGATGGTAATTATACCACCTGCGCCACTGTCGCCGCCGCCGCCAATGCCCGCGCCGCTGGAGCCGCTGCTGGCCATGACGGTGCCGCCGGTGATGGTAACCGTACCACCTGCGCCGCCGTGGCCGCCGCCAATGCCCGCGCCAGAGTTGCCACTGGCCTTGACGGTGCCGCCGGTGATGGTAACCTCGCCGCCCGCACCGTTTTGACCGCCGCCAATGCCCGCGCCCCAGCCGCCGCTGGCCTTGACGGTGCCGCCGCTGATGGTCAGCGCGCCGCCGCTCTCGGAGGGCGTCTCGCTACTTGTGCTGGCGTTACCGCCAATGCCTGCAGCGCCCTTACCGCCGGTAACATCCAAGCTGCCGGTGCTGCTTTCGGTAATGGTCAGGGTTGCGCCATCCGGCAGGTGAAGGCCCGCCTTATTCTGTTCCCCGGTAATCAGTGTGTTCGTACCCGTCAGGGTCAAATTCACCGTGGCACCGACCGGGATATCAAACGCAGAGCCGGTGCCGGTGGCATCGCTTGTGGAAATATTCACGCCGCTTAGGGTGATGTTGGCGGTTATGCCATCCACCACCCTGATTGGAACGGAGGCGGGGGTTTGGGGGTCGGTGTTGGAGATGATCAATGGTGCGTCACTCATGACAAGCAACGTTCCGTCCCCATCAAAATCATAATCGACTGTATATTCGCCGCCCTCAACCGTAAAAGGCAGGGTTTTTGCGGCAAACAGCGCGGCGTCGGCGGTGCCCACAAGTGCGTCCACCGCGGCGGTCAGTTCGTCCAGCGCGGCCTTGGCATCGGCCACGGTGGCTTGCTCGTCCGCCGTCAGTGCGGCATAGCTGTCCAACAGCAGGGCAGAGTCAAACAAGGCATAAAATGCCTTCTCCGCTTCGGTCACTGCCGTATCCGCTGCGGCGGTGGCGTCCTCGCCCTCCGCGGCAAGCGCCGCCGCGTAAGCGTCCTTATAGGCATTTGCAGCCGCCAAAATCGCATCCTTTTGCGCGGTGGCCACCGTTACGGCATCCACAAACGCTTGCGCCGCCGCGGTCAGCGCCGGGGCCGGGGTCGCCGTTGGGGCCGACGTCGGGGTGGCCGTCGGGGTGGCCGTCGGGGTGGCCGTCGGGGTCGCCGTCGGTTCCGCCACAGGTGCGGTGGTCGGCTCCGGGGTCGGTGCCGGGGTAGGCTCGGCGGCCTGCTCCGGGGTGGCCTGCGCAGAGGCAGGCTCCGCCACGGGCTGGGCCACTTCGGGCGCAGCCTGGGTTGCCACTGCGGCCCCGGTTTCCACCGGCAGCACCGCCGCTGCCGCCACAGGGGTGGCCAGGGTGCTGAATGCCAGCGAAGCTGCCAATAGGCAGGATGCCGCCGCTCTAAAAAAACGCTTTTTCATGTTTTCCTCCTAGATGCTGGTTTTTCGGCCTTGTAAAGCCGGGCCGGTGCCAAGGATGCTTTTTTGTGTTTGGGTGTTGCCATGGGCTGCCCGCGCTATGGTGGGGCAGGGCGGTGGGCCAGGCGTTGGTTGTGCCGTGCTTCTGCTTAAAAAACAGGGGTTGCGCGGTGCTGCAAAGTGCAACGGGGGTTGTGCTTTTTGCAGCGCGGCGTTCTGCCCACTGCCTGTTCAGAACCGAGTATAACTATAGCACCTCCCCGCCATTTTGTGCCGTTTTCCGCACCAAAGGGCGGTTTTTTTGCATCAAACGACATAAAAAGCGCCGCCCACCCCCTTGACAAACGAAAAATGGGGTGAACGGCACCAAATTTCGGGTATTTTGGGGGTGGTGGGCGCGCGGGGTACTAGGGGGTGTGGGGCGGGGGTTGTGTGGGGTGGGCGGCGCTGTATCTATCCGGCATCCTTCGCCCGGCATTCGGCATTCGGCATTCGGCATCGGGCGGGTATGTGGCACGGCTTTACGCACCCGGCAGGGTGGGCAAAAGGATTTGCGTTAAAAATATACCGTCCTCCTGCTTAAAGCGCAGCATACCGCCGTGGCTTTTTACAATACCGGCAATGCTTTTGGTGCCGGTGCCGCCCCCCGGCTTGGTGGAAATTGGGAACCCGTTTTCAAACTGAACAACGCCCGCCACGCTGTTGCGCACCTCCAGCCGGAGGCCGGTTTCCTCCGTTTGGGCGCAAAAGGCAAGGCTGCGTGCGCCGGGGGCAACCTTGGCACAGGCTTCCACCCCATTTTCCAGCAGGTTGGAGAGTAGGGCACCCACCTCGGGCGCGCTCAAGGGCAGGGTGGCGGGCAGGTCAGCATGGGCGGTAAAGGCAATGCCTGCCGCCTGGGCCTGCCGGCTGTAAATGCGCAGCACGGCATCGGCCACCGGGTTGGCGGCAAAACGCGGCAGCCTATCGGCGGCAAGCTTCTCTTGGCTTTGGCAAAGGTAGCTGATGGCATCCTCGGCATGGCCGCTTTGCAGGTATTCGAGCAGCAGCGCATTGTGGTGGCGCAGGTCGTGCCGGGTTTGGCGCGTTTGCTCGATGGATTCTTGGTAGGAAAGGAGTTCCGTTTCCAGCAGCTTGCGGGCGGTTTCCTCTTTTAACAGGCGGCTGATTTTGAGCAGGCTATGGTACAGGCTGTAGATGTACAAAAAGAAGCAGCCCTCCACCGCAAGCATCATGGCCGTGCAATAAAAGGGGTGGTTGGCAAAGGTCATGGCCGGGTAGACCGGCAAAAAATAGACCACCGCCATGGTGATGACGGGCATGGCGATCATCGGCTTCATATCGCTGTGCAGGTTATCGGCAATAAAGCGCAGCGGCTTGGCCCACAGGCGCAGCGCGGCCCAATACACCAGCGGGCAGGCCACGGCCAGCATCACCACCAGCGTGGTGTAGCTTAACCCAAGCGCCGTGCGCACAAGGTTGAGAATGACCGAGAGGGTGGTTGTCATGCTGCCTTGCGCCAGCTGCAAAAAGATGGTTTTGCCCACGCTATCGGTGCTGTAAATCAGCACAAACATACTGGCCATCGTCATGATCAAAATGGAAATGTGGGTGAACTCCCCATAGCCGATCGTGAGGATGAGCGCGGCGGGCACCACGGCCATAAATACGGTAAAGGCCGCCAGCCCCA
>JAQUSS010000106.1 GCA_028710135.1 Gemmiger sp.
TGGTGCCATCGGTTTAGGTGTTTTCCAGCACCCAGCCGGGTTGGCCGGTGGCGGTGTTGTGGCGGGCTTCGGGGTTTTTGGCGGGGTTAATGGCAAAAATATACTCTTGCCCGGTGGTGGTATCCACAAAGCCAACCCGTATGGCGGTGGAAATGGGGTTGGCAGGGTCGCTATCTTCAAAAAAAGGTTTGCCAAGGTCAGCCAAATACACCTGTAGGTCAGGGCCATCGGTTTTAAGGTACACGGTGGTTTTGTAATAATCGGCATCCTCGCTTTTGGTAAACAGGTTGGCCAAAAGGCCCTGGTTTTCGGTGACGTTGGTATAGCCGTATACCTTTTGGAAGCCCCCTTGTATCCGGTTGGTGGAAACAGGGTTCAGCCTGCCGGCAAAAGCATCCAGCACCGCCGCCGAGGAAAACGGCCCATCGGCACGGTTGCTAATGTATAGCGCCACGCTGGTGCCGGCGGCCATATGCACGCGGGTGGTGTGGGCGCTGGTATTGTAAATGTACCAGGCAAAGGTGGCGGCCGCCATGGCAACAAAGGCGGTGGCAAGGGCCGCCAGCGCCAACAAAAAGCGGCGCCGAAGGGCAGAAATTTTCAATAGTAAAACCTCCTGTAGCCTTTCAAAGGGGGCGAAAGGCGTAGGGGTGGGTAGCGTACACAGCCGGGCAAGGCCCGGGGCATTCCACAAAGCGCAAACACGGTGGCTTGCGCTTTGTGGAATGCCCGCCGCGCCACAACACGCAGCGGACAAAATAAACGATGCTAGGTTACGTATTGCGCAATACGATTTTTTTTGCTAGGGGTTAGGGTTAGGCGGCAGCACCAGCGGCAAAGCCCAGGCTTGCAACAACCTGATTGGCTGTGTCTGCCAACTGGGAAACTACTGCGGCGTTGCAGTCATAGTCGCAGCCTTCCATCCAAATGTAGGCAGTGATTTTGCAAATTTCGTCGGCGGTTGCAAATTGGTACAAAGAATCAGCACCGTTCAAAGTCGAAGCCAAAGCAGTGCTGTCGGGTTTAGTAGCAAGGGCCAATTTGGGAACGCCCGCACCGGTAACGTTTGTACCGAGAATCTCACTAGCAGTACTGGCACCATTGATGCCCTTTATAATGCCGTTCGCGGCTAGCGATTCCAAAGTGGTGTTCACCGTGGTCAAAGTCGTTGCCGCATCATCTACCTGATAGAGGTAGGTACCTTTATAGGCGTCTTTACTGTCAGTGACAACCAAAGCCAGACGCAGAGTGGATGGCAGAACGCCAGCAGTTTTTTTAAATTCGGTTTCAGTATCCAAATAGAGCTGGCAGGCTTGGCTTGCTTTGATTTGGAAGGTTTTCGAAAAATACTGAGTAGGTGCTGTGCCCTCAATTTTGGTAAAGGTACTGGCCGTATAGGCACCGGATGTATCAGTGGCCCAGATCTCAGAAGTGTAAAACTCCATCGTGGCGGCAGTGCTAGAGGCAATGGTGGAAACAGGAACAAACGTCTTGTTGCTATCCGTCCATGCTAAAGAAGTTGACCACTGAGGTTTTTCTTCTCCTGTGGTGATATCAGCGATAAGTAAGGTGTTTGATGTCACGGCAGAAACAGTGGCACTAGCAGCCTTTACCGTTGTATTGCTGATAAACCAAGCAAAGGTCGAGCTGCCAAGGGCAATGGCGGCAACCAGCAGCATGGCAACGGCGGCAATAAGCTGTTTGCGTAAAGCTTTTGCATTCATAAAATTAATATTCCTCCTTGATAAGCGTTTTTTTGCCGAACGGAAGACCCCATTCTACCTTGCGGGGGTACCCCTTACGCACACGCTATACGGCAAATTTACCGTGTGCGGTAGCTGACAGCCATGGCGCACCCGCCGTTGTGGTGGCGGGCGTTTTGCGCCGCAGGCTCTTGAGCTTTGCGCCCCGCCCTTTCGGGCGGTTTGCTCTTTCGTATATCCCACCGCATATGTTGTGCTATGCGGTAAAACCGTGATAAATATTGGTTGCGTGGGTGGCGGTTTGCCAATTTGCGGCCCACCCCCCGGTTGTAGGGGTCGATGCCCACATCGACCCGCCAGGTAGGCGGTGGTTCCCGGGGCGATGGGTGGGTGGTAATTCCCGGGCCGATGAGGGCATCGGCCCCTACGGAACGCCGTTGCAAAATGAATTGCCCTGGGCCAACCCGGTTGCCTCGAATCGGGGTGCGGCAAGAGCAGAGCCCTTGCCCTACAGGGTTGGTGTTGACGAAGGGCCGCAGGTTTCCCGGGGAACGTATGCCCCCGGCAGGGTTCCGTAGGGCAAGGGCTCTGCTCTTGCCGTGGATGTTAAAGGGCGTTTGCAAGGTTTCCCAAAAAACCGCGTGATAGAATCCATTGTAGGGGTCGATGCCCACATCGACCCGCCAGGTAGGCGGTGGTTCCCGGGGCGATGGGGTGGGCGGCAATTTCCGGGCCGATGAAGGCATCGGCCCCTACGGAACGCCGTTGCAAAATGAAAACCACGGGCCAACCCAAAATGCCGCGAATCGGGGTGCGGCAAGAGCAGAGCCCTTGCCCTACGGAGGTGGGGGTGTTAACGAAGGCCCGTCGTTTTCCCAAATGGCCATGCGCATTATGATGACGAAGGCCCGCAGGTTTCCCGGGGGACGTATGGCCCCGGTGGTTTTCCATGGGTTTGCGGCCATCCCATTTGCCGGGTTCGCCCCCCTATTGGTTACGCCGGGTGGCGTAGGTGATTTGGCTGCTGTTATAATAATCGGGGGCGGCGGTGCCGGCGGCATCGATGGGGGCGTTGCCCGTTAGGGTATCGATGATATCCCGCACAAACTTCACCAGCAGGTTGGTGTCGTCCTCGTAATCGGTATCAATGTTCATGCTAAACTGCACCGAGCCACCCACAATGCTATCCACACATTCGGGGTCATCCCCTTCCATCCAAATTACAATGGTGTATTTATCCACATCCCCAACCTGGAAAGCTTCGTCGTGGTACTCGCACACCACGGTGTCGCTTGCAAAGCTGGTGCAGCCCGGCTCGTTGCCGCCGTTTGCGGCGGGGGCCGCATACACGGTGCGTTGCCCGTTATACCACACGGCCACCCGCACAGCGTTTTGCGCGCCCTTGGCGGTGTTATCCAGCTTGATGCTGCCAATATAGCCAACATCCTCCTTGCCCGCGTTGCGCACAAAATAGGTGTAGGCCATATAGTTTTTGCCGTTGTGGTTGCCGCTTAGCCCATCCAAATCCTGCGGTAGGTCGTCGATGGAAATATTGGTGGCATCCTGCACGGTGCTGGCCGTTAACCGGGCCGTGGGGTTGGTAAAATCTCCATCCTCGGCAATGCTAATGCCCCGGCGGTATAGCTCCAACCGGTTTAGGTTGATGGTAAAATTGCCCATTTTTTCTTGCATGAAAGACATAATGAACAAAATTGCCACGCCCAGCACCATGCACAGCAAGATAAGCTGCAACCTATCCACCCGCAGCAGGGCCGCGCCAAAGCGCCGCGCCCGCCGGTGGGGCAGGTACATACTCACAACGGTTTCAGGGTCAACATCGCTGCCGGCGTTTGCCAGCGCGGCCTCCAGCTCCTCAATGCGCACCACCTGGTTTTTATCGGTGCGGCGCTTGCCCCGGGCAAACGCCGCTTTGGCCTTTTTGGGCTTGGCGGGCTTTTGCTTGGGGGGGGGGTTGGCACCCGGCGGCGCTTCGCTACCGGGCGGCATTTCGGGCGGGGCATCGGGCGGCATTTCGCCCGGCGGGGGGGCATCCCCACCGCCCGGCGGGGCCGGGTTGGGGGGCGTGGGCGCGGGCGGTGTTTCAGCCCCCGGCGGCGCATCCCTTGTAAAATCTTCTTGTTTTATCATGCTGTAAACTTCTTCACATTCTCAACATAGCTGCCAACGCGCTTTTTATCGCGCTCGTCTTTAAAGCGGAACTTTAAACCACAAATGTTTTTGTAGGGGCTGCCACGCTCGGCCTTGCGCGTCCAGCAATTTTCGGCCAGCAGGGTAACGGCCTGCCCGGCCTTGGTGGTGCCCATGCTGGGCAAGGTAACCTGGCAGATGATGCCCACATCAAACGCATCGTTCAAATACATGGCCAAGCCACCGGCTGAAATATCTAAGGTTAAGCCATCCTCCGGCTCAATTACGCCATCCAGGTTGGCGGGCCAGGTGGGCAGCAGGTAGGCAACGTGGATGGTTGCCTTAACACGCACATCGGCGCGCTTAAAAAAGGTGCGCTGCTCGGTTACGCGGCGTATTTTCCAGTATTTGCGCAGCCCCTGCTTCACGGTTTCATCCACGTACCCGGCAAGAATCATCTGGCCTTCACCCTCGCCGTAGCGTATCAGCAGCTTTTGGGTATCGGCAACCTCCAGGGGCTTGCCGCCCTTCATGGGGATGGAAATTAAAAAGGCAGAATCGCTCTGCGCGCTGAAAAAGGTGGATACCATCGTGAAATCAGGGTCCTTGCCGGGGGGGACATCAAACGCAAGGGCAAGCTTGGTACCGGTTTTTATTTTTAGCTGTGATGGCATGATGGGTGTCCTTTCGGCAATGAAGGGGTGTAGAGGGGGGGGCAACTGCGCGGCCCCGCTTTTGCGGCAGTGGCCGTGGGGCGCGGGGCAGTGGCCGTGGGGATGGGCAAGCCTTACTCGGTGTACAGGGTGCGCAGCTTGCCCGCGCAGTTTTGTAGAGAGAGCAATAGCTGGGGGTTAAAGGCCCCACACGCCCCGGTTTGCAGCATATGCAGGGCCTCGGCGTGGGGGTAAGCCTGTTTATAGCAACGGTCGCTCACCAGGGCATCGTAGGCATCCACCAGCCCCACCACCTGGGCGGCAATGGTGTTGGCATCCCCCACCAGCCCCTCGGGGTAGCCGCCGCCATCGTACCGCTCGTGGTGGTGCAGGGCAATATCGCGGCAGCAGGCTTTCAGGGCTTCGCTCTCGGTCAGCTTTAAATGGTCAATAATTTTGGCACCGGCGGTGGTGTGGGTTTTCATCATTTCAAACTCGCCCTCGTCAAAGCGGCCGGGCTTGTTTAAAATGGCATCCGATATGGTAATTTTGCCAACATCGTGCATGGTGGCCGCCACCCCAATGGTGGCAATCTCCTCAGGCGTTTTGGCGTATTCGGGGTTATTTTGGGCAAGGTCGCGCAGCAGGATAACCGTCAGCTCCCGCACACGGCGGATATGCTGCCCACTCTCCACATCGCGGAACTCCACCACCGTGGCCAGGGTATCCAGCATGGCCTGGTTATAATCTTCAAAGCGGGCACGCTCTTGCAGGGCCAGGTTGCGCTGGCGTTGCAGGCGCACCTCGGTTACATCGCGGCTCAACCGCAAAAAGCGGTGGGGCAGGCGGGCATCCGGGCAGGTGATACTTTCCACAAACCAGCGGTAATCGGGGTTGCCGGGGCGGCGGGTGCAGCCCTCAAAGGTGTAACGGCCACCGTGGGCAGCCACACGCTCCAGGTAGCCGGGTTTTAGCCAATTTTCATACTCGGCACGGCTGCACGGGTGGATATCCCCCCGCGCGGCGGCGGCCCGCAGGGTGGCGGCCAGGGGCTGGGGCGCGGCCCGGCGGTACACGCCATCGCTGCTGGTTACCCGCGCCATGGTGCCACGCTGGGTATCAATCTCGTAAATTTCGGCGTAGGTGGCCTCAATCAGCGCGCCAATTTGGTCGCTCATGCTGCGGTTGGCATCCCGCAGGGCAACCTCCTCCTCAATATCGGTCAGCGCGCCCAAAATCAGGGTGGGGGTGCCGGTATTCGTATCCGTACCTTTATCCTCTAGCGGGGCGCACTGCATACGGTGCCAGCGGAAGGGCATTTTGTAATCTCCCCCGGCACGGTAGCGCAGCTCCACATGGCCGCTGCCACTTTTCAGCAGCTTTTTAACCGCGGGCACATCCTCGTGGAAGATGGTCCAATCGCACCGCTCGGCCAAGGTTAGCAGGTAATGGGGCACGGTACGGTCTTTGCTGGGGTCGCCACTGGCGCGGTGCACCGTCATGGTGTCGGTGGCGGGGGCATACTCAAAAAATAGGGTGGCGTGGCCGCCCAGCAGCTTTTGGGTGCGCAGCCGCTCCCACGCGGGGGTGGCGGTATCGCCGGGGTTGTTGGGGTCAATTTGGGGCGGGGGCAGGGCGGGGCGGCCATCGTCGTCGGCATTTTTCACCGGGCGGGCAAACAGCAGGCAGCGCACCGCGCCATCTGCCGTGGCCGATAGCCGCAAAGCCTCCCACTGGTACCAGGCAAAATCCGTCGCGGCAGGGTCGGGCGTGGGGCGGGCAAGGCAAAACTCGCCCTGGGCGCTGGTGGCACCCCCCGCCAAGCGGGAATACAGGTTTTTGCGGGCAAACAGTGCCTCAAACGCCGCCAGGCCGCCCGGCGCAATGCAGGCGGCAAGCTGGGTGTAAAGGGCATCGTAATAGCCCCGCACCGGGGGGGCTTCCCCCAAAAAGTTGAGCGAGCCACCCTCCAGCTGGTACACCCCGCTGCGCAGCTCCACCGAAAGAATGACCCGGTACAGCCCCGCCAGGGCTTGCAGCAGGCGGGGGCTGGGGGAAACCGCGGGCGGCGGGGCCGGGGCCGCCGGCGCTTGCGGGGCTTGGGGGGCTTGCGGGGCCGGGGTAGCCGAAGGCGCGGCAAGGGGGGTACCCCGTGCCGCTACGTTGGGTGCTTCACTTTTGGGTTTGAAAAGGCCGAACATACAAAACCCCTTTGTGTAAACGGAAGCAGGCCTTGCCCCGCAAAAGGTAAATGGCAAAAAGTAAAACCGGCGCAAAAGCATAGAACCGGGCCGTACTAAACCGGTTGCAACTTGTTACCAATTAATTTTAAGATACCATTTTTTGCCCCCTATGTCAACGCGAAAACGGGGGTTTTCGGCTATACTAGGCCGTTTTACGCACATTTCGCACAGTTTGTGCCGTTTTGGGGGGCGTTTAGGCCGGGCGGCGGGCCGTGTTGTTATATGGGTGTTACACGGCCCCTATATAATAAGGTAAGCAGAGAAATAATACTTGACTTGGCAGCCGGGCAGGGGGTACAGTGTTACCATAGCCACGCGCGGCCCAACACGCCGCGCCCACCACACGCACAACGTTAAAAAGGAGGCCACCATGCCCTATACACCTTCCACCACACGGTACGATGCCATGCCCTACCACCCCTGCGGGGAAAGTGGGCTGAAACTGCCCGCTGTTTCGCTTGGTTTTTGGCACAATTTTGGCACCAACGCCAACTACGAAACCATGCGCGCCCTTTGCCACACCGCGTTTGACGGTGGCATTACCCATTTTGACCTTGCCAACAACTACGGCCCCGAGCCGGGCAGCGCCGAGGCAAATTTGGGCCGCATTTTAAAACAAGATTTTGCCCCCTACCGCGATGAGCTGATTATCAGCACCAAGGCGGGGTATGGGATGTGGCCCGGCCCCTACGGGGATTTTGGCAGCCGCAAATACCTGCTGGCCAGCCTGGACCAAAGCCTTGCCCGCCTGGGCCTTGAATATGTGGATATTTTTTACCACCACCGGATGGACCCCGATACCCCCCTGGAGGAAACGATGGGCGCCCTGGCCCAGGCCGTGCAAAGCGGCAAGGCACTGTATGCCGGGCTTTCCAACTACGATGGGCCAACCATGCAAAAGGCCGCCGCCATTTTGCGGGAACTGCACTGCCCGTTTGTCATCAACCAGAACCGGTATTCGATTTTTG
Organism: Gemmiger sp.; assembly: GCA_028710135.1. Lineage (GTDB taxonomy): Bacteria > Bacillota > Clostridia > Oscillospirales > Ruminococcaceae > Gemmiger. The sequence goes on from JAQUSS010000106.1 coordinate 7,716, forward strand.
ACCGCAGCATCGAGAAAAACGGCCTGAAAGCCGCCGCCGTGGCCGAAAAGAAGGGCATCATCGCCTTTAGCCCCCTGGCCCAGGGCACCCTGACCAACCGCTACCTGAACGGCATACCCGAGGATAGCCGCGCCAAGGCCGATGGCCGCTTTTTGAAACAGAGCGACCTTACCCCCGCCCGCCTTAGCCAGATACGCCGCCTGAACGAGATTGCCGCCACCCGTGGGCAAACCTTGGCCGAGATGGCCCTGAGCTGGGTGCTGCGCGATGGCCAGGTGACCAGCGTGCTGATTGGTGCCTCGAAACCCGAGCAAATTTTGGATAACCTGCGCGCGGTGGAAAATACCCACTTTACCGCCGAGGAACTGTGGAAAATTGACGAGGTTTGCACCCTGGCCTAAGGGCAAAACCGCGCCCCGGGGCGGGCGGTTGTGCCATTTGCAACAAAATGCCAGCGCTATTTTGTGAAAAAGGGGTGAAACAAAAACCCGCCAAGGCGTTGAATACCCCTCCTGTTTATGGTATCATTATAACATTATGTAGTTGCCGTAAAACCCAGAGAAAGAAGTGGATATATGATGAAAAAATTGCTATCCCTGTTTTTGGCCGGTGCGCTGGCGTTTAGTATGCTGGCCCCCGCCGCCCTGGCGGAGGATGTTGCCACGGCCGAGCCGGTAACGGCTGCCGCCACTGCCGAAACCGCCGCCGAGCCTACCCCTGCACCCACCGTGGCCCCTACGGCGGCCCCCACGGCCACCCCCACCGCCACCCCCGCACCCACTGAAAAAGCGGTGGGCACGGCGGAAACCGCCGCCCTGGATGCCTACAACCTGCTGGTGTACTTTAACGCCAACGGGGGCAGCGTGAACCCCAACTCCAAGCGGGTAAGCTACGAATATACCTATGGCGAAATGCCCACCCCCCAGCGCACCGGCTACAAGTTTTTGGGCTGGTACGACCAGGAGGATAACAAAATTTTGAGCGATACCCACGTTTGGCGCAAGTACGAGCATACCCTGTGGGCCAAGTGGGAGCAAAGCACCGTAAAGGTGAATTTGGATGCCAACGGCGGCAATGTTTCGCCCAACCAAATTACCCCCACGGTTGACCAAAACTATAATAACCTGCCCAACCCCACCCGCGGCGGCTACAACTTTTTGGGCTGGTATACCGACCGTACCGGCGGCACCAAGGTAGATAACAACACCAAGGTTACCAACAAAAACGAGCATACGCTATATGCCCACTGGGTAAACATTGCCCAGGTTTATAACTTTGTTACCCGCCTTTACCGCATTTGCTTTAACCGCGAGCCGGATGGCACCGGCCTTACCAACTGGACCAATGTGCTGCTGAACGGCAGCCAAACCGGCGCACAGGT
>JAQUSS010000107.1 GCA_028710135.1 Gemmiger sp.
CTGCTCCGCCGCCCGAGCAGGTGGGCATCCAGCCCAAAAGCAAAATTGTGCTGCCCGATGTTAAGGACGATACCGATAACCACTATGCCGCCCGCTGGCTGCTGGAACAAGGGTATACCGATATCACCCTGCTGGGGGCCTTGGGCGGGGCGCGGATGGAGCATACCTTTGCGAATATTGCCACCGGGCTGTACCTGGCAAAGCATGGTGTTCACGTTTTGTTGGCAAGCCCCTATTCGGAGCTGCACTACCTGCTGCCCGGCCACCCCCTTGCCCTGCAAGACCGGGATGCCGGGGGCCGCTGGCAGTATCTTTCCCTTTTTCCGCTGGAGGGTACGCTGCGCGGGGTGGATATTGGGGGGGTGTATTATCCGCTGCATGGCGCTACCCTAACGGCAGAGTACCCGCTTGGGGTCAGCAACGAGTTCACCGCCCCCACCGCCACCCTGCAATGCCAGGCGGGCAGCGGGCTGGCCGTGCTTACCCGTGCCGATGGCTAAAGCGCGGCCGAAAAATACCAAGCCGCCCAAAAAACCGAGCAAAACTGAACCGAAATAGAGATAACCGCATAGTATGGCACACAGGCTTAGTATGGGAGGTGCTTCTCTATGCAGATTTTCGTTTTCCGATGCCCACGCGCGCTGCGCTGGCTGGTGCGCACTGTTTTTAAAGCAAAATAATCCGTTTACCACGGCAACCCCTGGCCTTTCCGGCATGGCGCAACAACTTGCGCCTGCCGGACGGGCTATTTTTTTTTGCGCCTGCATATATATGCCTAAATGCAGAATCAGAAAGGGGCATGGCGCATGGAATTGAAGGTGTTCAAAAACGGGCTTACCGCTTACGGCGGGCGGTGGGAAACCAGGTTGGAGCTGCCGGTGGAAACCGAACTGCTGATACCCGACTATCAGCAGGCAATATTCAAAATTGTAAAATGCCTGGTGGAGCCGGTACTCATGCAAAACCGCGTTACGGGCAACCGCTGGCAGGGGGAAGGCTACCTGCGCTGCACGGTTTACTATCAGTCGGACGAGGCGGGGGCGCAGCTTTACCGGGCCGAGCAGAAATTCCCCTTCGATAAAACGGTGGAACTGCCGGAGGGGGCGTATATGCAGGGCCCCTGCCAACTGCGCGGGGAGCCGGAGTATGTAAATTGCCGCGCGGTGAACGAGCACCGCATCGATTTGCGGGGCGCGTACGTACTCTATCTTTCGGTGGAGGCCGTGCGGGAGCAGGAGTTGCTTACCTCCCTGGCCGATTGCGGCATTGAGCAGCGAACTGAGCGCATTTTGGGCTGCACCGCCGTGGCGGCGGAGGAAAAGGTATTTACCGCCGAGGATACCGTGCCCCTACCGGGGGCGGGGGAGAGCATTTTGGATATCAGCGGCTATTTTTCGCAGGAGGAAGCCGGGGTGCTGCCGGGGCAGATCAACTGCCGGGGCACCTTGCATATGCAGGTTTGCTACCGCCCCGCCGGGGAGGGTGAAACCACCTGCCGCGAAAAAGAGCTGCCCATCCGCCAGACGGTGGAGCTGGCGGGTGCTGCCGAGGGGGACATCCCCGTGGTATGGGGCGAGGTGCTGGGCAGCATTTTAACCGCCGGGAACGACCCCCAGCAGCCAACTCTAACCGTCACCTGGAAGCTGCACATCGAGCTTTGGCACCCCAACGAATACATGGCAGTGGCCGATGCGTACTCTACTGTATGCCAAACCCAAACCGAGCGCAGCCATTGGCAGCTTTTGCAGCAGGTGGCCACCCTGGCCGAAACGGTGCGGGTGAGCGCGGAGGACGATTTGCCAAGCACGGTGGCCGAAATTAAGGGCTGCTTTGTCACCCTGGGGCTGCTGCAACCCGTAAGCGCGGCGGCGGGGGAGGCCGAAAGCGAAAACACCATCCTGGCCGGTAAGGGGGTGGCACACATCCTGGCGGCGGATGAGCGGGGCGAACTTTCCTGCCTCGATAAGGCATTTACCTGGCAATCTGCCGCAAGCTGGCCCGGCACCCCCGACCTGTATACCTGCCACCACTACGCGGCGGTAACGGGGGTACGCTCAGCCAAGGAGGGAGAGCGGCTGCGGGTATCCCTTGAAATTGGGCTGGCCGGGGCACTTTTTTGCGCAAAGCAGGTGGATACCGTAAGCGAGGTAAGCTTAGGGGAGGTTATCCCCGATAAAAACGAAGGCCCCGCACTCTACCTCTATTATGCCGAGGAGGGGGAACGTGTGTTTGATATTGCCAAGCGCTACCATGCGCGGGCCAAGGATTTGGCGGCGGCCAACGGGTTGGAGGCCCCGCCCGACCAGCCCCTGCCCGAGCTTCGTACCAAAACCGGCTGCCTGCTGATACCGGCGGCGCTGTAAGGGGGGATAGGTGTGACACAGGAGCAAATCTACAAAAACATCGCACAGCGCACCGGCGGCGATATCTATTTGGGGGTGGTTGGCCCCGTGCGCAGCGGCAAAAGCACCTTTATCAAGCGCTTTGCCGAGCTGATGCTGCTACCCAATATCAAAAACGAGGCCCAGCGCGCCCGCGCCAACGATGAACTGCCACAATCGGCTGCCGGGCGCACCATCATGACGACCGAACCGAAATTTATCCCCGAAAAAGCCGTGAACATTGAACTTTCGGGCGGGGGAAGCTTCCGCACCCGCCTAATTGACTGTGTGGGCTATATGGTGGAGGGGGCGCTGGGCGGCGAGGAAAATAACACCCCCCGCCTTGTAAAAAGCCCCTGGTACGAGAAAGCGGTACCCTTTGACCTTGCCGCCGAAACGGGCACCCGACGGGTTATCTGCGAACACGCCACCGTTGGCATGGTGATCACCACCGATGGCAGCATTGCGGATATCCCGCGCGAAAAATACCTGCTGGCCGAACAGCGCATCATTGCAGAACTGGAAAAAATCGGCAAACCCTACCTGATACTTTTAAACTGTACCGACCCGGATAGCGAGGGGAGCCGCAGCCTGGCCGATGCGTTGGCCGTAAGCTACAACCATACCGTTTGCCCGGTCAACTGTGCCCAGCTTACCGCCGAAAAGCTGGATACCCTCCTGCAAAAGCTGCTGTACGAGTTCCCGGTTAAGGAGATTGCCGTCACCATGCCCGCCTGGGTAACCATGCTGGAGCCGGGGCACTGGCTGCAAAGCGCCGTGTACACCGCCATGCTAAACTTTGCGGGCGGGGTACACCGTATGCGGGATATTGCGGGCCAGCACCCCAACATCGACTGTGCGTATATCACCGGCTGCGCCGTGGCGGGGATGGAGCTTGCCACCGGCGGGGTGCGGCTGAACGTAAATTTGGCACCCGATATTTTTTATAAAATTTTGGGGGAGCAGACCGGGCTGGAAATTGTGGATGAAGCCAGCCTGCTACCCTGCGTGGTAAGCCTGGCGCGGGCAAAGCGCGCCTACGATAAAATACGCAGTGCGCTGGAGCAGGTGGAGGCCACCGGCTATGGCATTGTGATGCCGGATATTGGCGAGTTGACCCTGGAGGAGCCGGAAATTGTCAAGCAGGGCGGGCAGTATGGCGTGCGGCTAAGTGCCAGCGCCCCCTCCCTGCACATCATGCGGGCCAACATCCACACCGAGCTTTCGCCCACGGTGGGCAGCGAGCAGCAGGGCGAAGCCCTCATCAAAAACCTTCTCAACGATTTTGAGAGCGACCCCGGCAAGCTGTGGAGCACCAATATTTTTGGCAAAAGCCTGAACGAACTGGTCAACGAGGGGTTGCAGGCAAAGCTGTTGCATATGCCGCAGGAGGCACGGCTGCGGCTTCAGCAAACGTTGGAACGCATCATCAACGAGGGCTGCGGCGGCTTGATTTGCATTTTGCTGTGATGCCGCGCAAAGTTTTGGCCAAAGGTGGGGGAGAGGCTATGCAAAACAAGAAACCGGGCAAAACGCGCCGCCGCGTCAAGGCAGATAAGGCCACCCAGGCCGCCGGGCGGGAGCTGCAAGCAAGCTTTGCCGCCCTGCGGGCAAATGACGGCCTTTTCCAACTGGCGACTGAGGGCTTTTATATCGAGCAGCTTATCTACGAGCGGGCCGCCCTGCTGTGCCATTGCCGCACCCTTTTGCAGGGGCTGCGCCAGGCGCAGGGGGCCGGTGCGCAGCCAAAGGGGGAAGGGGCATGAACCTGCTGGCACTGCTGGGGGCTGGGGCCAGTGTGCTGGCGGTTGCCCGCAGCGCGGCCCACCAAAAGCACCCCTTGCGCGCTGTGCTGGCAGGGGCGGCCTGCGGGCTGGCGGGGCTAGCACTTGTAAATTTGTTGGCCCCCTACACCGGCGTTCTATTGCCCTTAAACCGCTTCACGGCCTTTGTGGGGGTGGTGTTGGGCCTGCCCGGGGTAATTGCGCTGCTGGTGCTGAACGCTATTTTTCTATAGCGGCATGCATTGCCTCGCGGGGCAGCGGGGCAGGCCGGCCCCGGCCTGGCGTTTGGCGCAAGGCTTTTTGCTGCCGGGGGCATATAAAAAGCAAAAAAGCAAAAAAATTAAAAAATTTAAAAAGCTGGAAAAATGGCAAAAAAACGCAAAAAGCGCAACCTGTATCAAAACAGGCTGCGCTTATTTGCTTGTAAAAACGACTGGACCGTAAGCCGGGTTCTGTATTAAACGACGATCTATCTTGGCCTTGCGTTGCCGCAAGGCTCACGCCATCTCCGGGACGTGTGAGGCTCCACATAATGTCCCATACGGATGTTGCTTCTGACAGGGTTTACATAGCCGCACAGTCGCCAGTGCGCTGGTGAGCTCTTACCTCGCCTTTCCACCCTTGCCCCGCATTGCTGCGTGGCGGTTGCTTTCTGTTGCACTTTCCCTGGGGTCGCCCCCGGCTGCCGTTAGCAGTTGCCATGCCTCTAAAAAGCCCGGACTTTCCTCAGGGCAGCCGAAGCCACCCCGCCGCCGTATGTTCCACTCGTTTGGCATTTAGTATAGCACATTATGGGGGCCTTGGCAAGGCGGCCGGGCGGGGCCACCCAAATAAATCCAGTTTGCAACAGCGGGTAAGATGTGCTATACTAACACCGTATGATATCAGTGGGGGCGGTGCCATGTTGTTGCTTACCTACCCGGTAGCGGCGGCGGACGCCGGTACCCGTTTGGGCATTTTTCTGCGCAGGCAGGGCCTTACCGCGGGGTTTATCAAGGCGGTAAAGTATCATGGCAACGGCTTTTTTTTGGATGGCCGCCCCGCCTACACGGATGCCCTTGTTCAGCCGGGGCAAACCGTAACCCTGGCCCTGCCGCCCGAAAAACAAACCGATGTCATACCGCAGCCGGTGCCCTTTACCATCTGCTATCAGGACGATTTTACCGCCGTGCTGGATAAACCAGCCGGCATTGCCGTACATCCCACCCTCAATTACCCCGATCATACCCTAGCCAACGGTTGGCTGTATTATCTGGCATCACAGGGGGAAACCGGCGTGTTTCGCCCGGTGAACCGCATTGATAAAAACACAAGCGGCCTGGTACTTTGCGCCAAAAATAGTTTTGCGGCCCCCGCGCTAGCGGCATCTGCCCATAAGCGGTATGTGGCCATAGCCGAAGGGGCGCTGCCCCTTGGCCCCGGGGAGGTAAACGCCCCACTTGGCCGCCAGGGAGATTCAATTATTGGGCGGTGCGTTTGCCCCGATGGCAAACCCAGCCTGACCCGCTACCGGGTGCTGGGGGCAACCCCCACAGCATCCCTGCTTTTGTGCGAAACCGTTACCGGGCGCACCCATCAAATTCGGGTACATTTGGCCCACATTGGCCACCCGCTGGCGGGGGATACCCTATATGGCGGGCACGTAAATGCCATTGCCCGCCATGCCCTGCACTGCGCGGCCATCCGCTTTGCCCACCCCCTTACCGGGGCACAAACCACGGTAACCGCCCCCCTGCCGGGGGATATGGTGGCGCTTTGTGCGGCATGGGGGCTGGTGCCGCCCGGCAAAATTGAATTTTGATTTTTACTTTTTTAAACCGTTGGATAAGCAAACCCCTGTACCCCTTACCCTAGTATGGAAGGAGAACCCGTTTGAGCCCTACACAAATTGAAAAAGAAAATAGTGGGCAGCCCCCCAAAAAGGGAGCAAATAAAAAGCCGGGGCGGTTTTCGCTTTGGCTGGACGATTTGCGTTGCCACTTAACGATACAAAAATGGCGGCGAAGCCAGAAAAAAAGTGATAAGCGCCAGCGCCTGTTTGACCGAATTGCCAGGCTACCCTATGTGGATGTGGCGGGCAACGCACTGTACATGATCGGCTTTTGGGCCGAGTACCTGGGTGTGTGCGCCCTGCGCACCGCCAACCATGTGGTAAGCGCGGTGTTTGGCAACGCGGCACAGGTTCTTTTAATGATTCTGCGCCCGTTTATCATCGGCTTAATTACCCTGTGCGAGGATTTGACCAGCCCCTTTATCCGCATGGCTTCGGGGCTGCGCCATATCCGTGAGCTGCCTGAAGATTTGCCCGAGGGGGACCAGCGTACCATCCGCAAGGAGAAGGTGCGCTATTTCCGCCGCGGTGCCAAGCTGTACCTGCCGCTGGTGTGGAGCGCACTTTCCTACCTGCTGCCGGTAGGGGCGGCGGTGGTTCTGGTGGTGGCGGTGCGCAACGAGCTGGGCCGCCGCTATATCTTAAACGTACAGGTGAACGGCCAATCGGTCGGCTATGTGGAAAGCGAGCAGGTGTTTGAGAGCGCGCGCGAGGATGTGCAATCCCGTATCAACAGCGCGAAGGCCGGGTTGGCATCCGCCGGTACCCCGGTGGATGATGCCCAGTGGGAGATTAACCCCACCTACACCCTTGTTACCTCGGGCGAAACCATGACCGAAAGCGATGTTACCGATGCCATTTTGCGGGCCTCCAGCGATGAAATATCGGATGGTACCGCCGTGTACATTGATGGCGCCCTAAACTATGTTACCACCGAGGGCGACCATCTGCGCACCTACCTTGAAAATGTGAAGGACCCTTACGAGGATAACACGGACCCCAACAAGCGGATTGAGTTTGTACACAACATCCAGCTTGTGGATGGGGTGTATTTTACCAAATCCATCGCCAGCTACCAAAGCGTGATTGATTCGCTCAACGCCAACAGCACCCCGGTCATTCATACGGTGGCCGAGGGCGAAACCCCCGCCACCATTGAGCAGAGCACCGGCCTGACCTATGATGCACTGCGCCGGTATAACCCCTCGATCGGTGGCCAAGACGACCCGCTGCCTGCGGATTCGGAGCTGATTTTGGGCTATGGCTCCAACCTGCTGCAAATCAAAACGGTGGTGCGCTCGGTCTACCAGGAGGATATCCCGTACGATTCCACCACCAGTGAATCGGACGAGTACGATTTTGGTAAGGTGGTTACCCTGCAGGAGGGCGTGCCCGGCATACAGGAGGTTACCCAGGATCAAATCTATATCGATGGCACGGTGGTGGATACCCAGCGCGTCAACGTAACGGTATTGCAAAACCCGGTGGCCGAGCTGATTGTCAAGGGCACCAAGCTGAAGAGCGGGATGATTGCCAAAACGGGCAGCGGCACCTTTGTTTGGCCGGTGCCAAGGTACTCCTACGTCAGCCGCTGGATGAGCGCGGGCCACACGGGTGCCGATATCTGCGCGCCCTACGGCACGGAAATTATCGCCTCGGATTCCGGCAAGGTGGAAACCTCCGGCTACCACTACAGCTATGGCAACTATATTGTAATTGACCATGGCAACGGCTACAAAACGCTGTACGCCCATATGTCGGGCCGCGCGGTGGAGGCCGGGCAGGCGGTGGTGCAGGGCCAGGTAATCGGCTATGTGGGCTCTACCGGCAATTCTACCGGCAACCACTGCCACTTTGAAATGTACCTCAACGGGGTACGCTTCAGCGCGGTTACCCTGTTTGGCGGTATGTAAAAGGCAATGTGGCTGGCAAATCCTACAAGTATGTGATTTTTCACACATTATTTGCAAATACTAGTATCGGGCCTTTTCAAACCACAATAGATGGTGTATAATATACGAAATTCGGGCACAAGTGTGTCCCGATGGCAGAACAAGCAGCTCAAAGGAGAGTTAAGGGTTGGAAAAATTTGTGATTCGCGGGGGCAAACCACTGGTAGGCGAAGTTACCATCAGTGGCGCAAAAAATGCGGCTGTTGCTATTTTACCGGCAACCATTTTGGCGGCAGATAAATGTGTAATTGAAAATTTGCCCTGCATCAGCGATGTGATGGCTTCCCTGCAAATCTTGAGTGAGCTGGGCGCAAACATCCGCATGATTAGTAAAAGCACCTATGAAATTGATACTACCCATCTCAATGGCACAGAGGTTTCAAACGAGCTTTCCCGCCAGATGCGGGCAAGCTATTACTTCCTGGGGGCGCTGCTTGGCCGTTTTGGCGAGGGGCAGGTTGCCATGCCGGGTGGGTGCAACCTTGGCCCGCGCCCAATCGACCAACACCTCAAGGCATTCTCGGCCTTGGGCGCCTCCGATTCGGTGGAATATGGCATGATTCATGTTTCGGCCGAGCGGCTTTCGGGTTCCCACATCTTTTTTGATACGGTATCGGTGGGCGCCACCATGAACGCCATGCTGGCCGCCGTGCTGGCCGAAGGCCTTACTGTGTTGGAAAATGTAGCGCGGGAGCCACATATTGTGGATTTGGCCAACTGCTTGAACATGATGGGGGCCGATATCCACGGCGCAGGCACCGATGTCATTAAGGTGCGCGGGGTAGCGGGGCTGCACGGCTGCAACTACTCCATCATTCCCGACCAAATTGAGGCAGGCAGCTACATGGTGGCCGCCGCCGTTACCAAGGGCGATGTGCTGATTCGCAATGTCATCCCCAAGCATTTGGAGCCCATCAGCGCCAAAATGCGCCACGCGGGCTGCACCATCACCGAATATGACGATTCGTTGCGCATCAGCTGCAACCAGCGGCTGAACGCCCTAAAAATCAAAACCATGCCCCACCCGGGCTTCCCCACCGATATGCAACCCCTGATGACGGTGCT
>JAQUSS010000108.1 GCA_028710135.1 Gemmiger sp.
ATCCCCGGCCACAACCTCCGTAGGGCCACCATACATGGTGGCCGCCCCCAGGGCGCGGCGCGCATTGCGGGGCACCCCGGCGCGGCGGGCGGCGGGCGGTATCGTTTAGGCAGGTGGCACAAAGGGTAGGCCCACAACCATCCGGCGGCAAGAGCAGAGCCCTTGCCCTACGGTGGTATCGATAGGTATACGGTTGTATAGGCAGGGTGGGGGCCGTTGTTTGCCTTATGCCGGTTGGTTTTGGCGGGGTGTGGCGGCGGGCGCGGGGCCGTTTTTGCCAAGGCCCGTTGCCCCCGTTTGGCGGCCACCATGTATGGTGGCCCTACGGAACCCACCCCATGCCACAGACCACACCAACCCCATACCGCAAAACCGGGCGGGGGCGCAATTTGCCGCAGGGGGTAAAATGCACAACAAACCGGGCGAATCCTTGTAGGTTTTTACATTGACAGGGGTCGCAAAAAAAACGTACTATATATAGGATTGTTAATAATTTGTTAATTGTGCCAGGCCCCGCCCGGCATCACCCGATAGGAGGCTACCATGAGCTATACCATACCAATCGGCCCCTACCACCCCGCGCTGGAGGAACCGATACACGCCAGGCTGGTTACCGATGGCGAGCGCATCACCGATGCCGAGGTGTTTGTGGGCTACAACCACCGTGGCATTGAAAAACTGTGCCAGGAGCGCAATTTTATCCAAACCATCACCCTGGTAGAGCGGGTTTGCGGAATTTGCAGCCACTCCCACGCATGGACGTATTGCCGCTGCATTGAGCATATTGCCGGGATGGAGGTATCGAAGCGGGCACAGTATATCCGCGATATTATCAGCGAGCTGGAGCGGATACACTCCCACCTATTGTGGCTGGGCGTGGCCTGCCATATTGTGGGGCACGATAGCCTGTTTATGCAAATTTGGGCCGACCGTGAGGATACCATGGATACCCTGGAGCTGCTGACCGGCAACCGGGTAAACTACGCCATGAACATTGTTGGCGGGGTGCGGCGGGATATTACCCCCGCGCTTTCGGCCCAGCTTTTGGGCTGCATGGATACCCTGGAGGAAAAAATGAAGCCCATCCGAGATTTTTTGGTGGGCGATAAAACCATTGCCATGCGCACCAAGGGCGTGGGCGTGCTTACCAACGCCGATGCCATCAAAATGGGGGCCGAAGGCCCCCACGCCCGGGCATCCGGCGTGGCGATGGATGTGCGCAAAGATAGCCCCTACTCCAGCTACGAGGATTTTGATTTTAAGCTGTGCACCTACCCCACCGGGGATGTGTACGCCCGGGTGGTGGTGCGCGTGCTGGAAATTTTTGAAAGTATTTCCATCATTCGCCAGGCCCTTGCCAACCTGCCGGATGGGCCCTTAAATTTGGGCAACCGGATACCCAAGGTGCCGGCGGGCGAGTTTGTGGCCCGGCACGAGGCACCGCGCGGCCATTTGGTTTACAAGGTGGTAACGGCGGGCGGGCCAAACAACAAGCGGGTATCCATCCATGTGCCCACCTTCCGCAATGCGCCCACCGTGCCCACCATGCTGCGGGGCAACACGGTGGCCGATGCCGGGCTGATTGTGGCCTCCATCGACCCTTGCTTTAGCTGCATGGATTGCTGAGGCCCGCCCATGCACGAGATGGCCATTACCGAAAGCCTGCTGCGCATCACCCTGGCCGAGGCCGCCAAGGCCGGGGCCACCCGGGTGACGGCGCTACATATTAAAATGGGCGCGTACGCCGATATCGTGCCCACCATTTTGCGGGAATATTTTGCCATAGCCGCCCGCGGCACCGCCGCCGAGGGGGCCCGTGTGGAAATTGGCCGCATCCCCGTTACCATGCGCTGCCGCACCTGCGGCTGGCAGGGGCCGGTGGATAAATTGCACATCCGCTGTGGCGGCTGCGCCGGCACCGATTTGCAGCTATTGACCGGGCGGGAATTTTATTTGGAAAGCCTGGAGGCCGAGTAGGCCGGGGGCTGGGCAGGCCAAATGCCGCCTGCCATTTTTGCGCTTGCGGCGGCCAAACGGCCGCCGCACCAAAACAACAGCCGGGAGGATTTTTGTGGAAATTACAGTGATGCACCAAATTATGGAATGGAACGAGGATGTTTCGGCAGCGGTAAAGGCGACGCTGGACGCGCACAAAACCTGCCTGATTAACGTGATGGGCAGCCCCGGCGCGGGCAAAACCACCCTGCTTACCGCGCTGATTGCCACCCTGCGGCCCCGCTACCGCATTGGGGTGATTGAGGGGGATATTGCCGGGCAGATTGATGCCGAAAAAATAGCCGACCTTGGCATCCCGGTGGTACAGCTGGATACCGATGGCGCTTGCCACATTGAGGCCGAGAGTGTGCGGCATATGCTGCCCCACTTTGATTTGGAAAACCTAGATATTTTGTTTGTGGAAAATATTGGCAATTTGGTTTGCCCGGCCGAGTTTAACATTGGCGAAAGCTTCCGCATTGCGGTGTTGAGCGTGCCCGAGGGGGACGACAAGGTACAAAAATACCCCCTGATGTTTTCCACCTGCGATGGGCTGGTGCTGAACAAGTACGATATGCTGCCCTATTTTGATTTTGAGGATACCCGGGTGGAGGCCGATGCCCTGGGGGTGAACCCCAGCGTGGCGGTGTTCCGGGTATCGGCCCGGGGCGGGGCCGGGGTGGCAGAGCTTGCCGCCTGGGTTGCCGCAAAAACCGATGCCGCCCTGGCCGCCGCCACGCCCGCCCAAAAGGCTGAAAATACACCCACAAAGGAGGAACCACCATGCGCCTAAGCCGCCTGAAGGCGATTTTTGTCACCTTTATACCCTGTTATGTGTTTTGGCTGCTGCTCACCCTATCCCTGGCACCGAAGGAGCTACTTTCGGGGGTGGTGGTTTGCCTGATTACCGCCTGGTTTTCCTCCGGCTTTTTTGTGCGGGATGCGAGCGAGGCCACCAAAATGCTGCGCCCCACCCGCATTGCCATGCTGCTGTTCTACTTTTTCTTTATTTTTATGGGGGAGCTGTTCAAGGCGAACATCGGCATGGCCAAAACCGTGCTGCTGGGCACCCCGCCGCTGCGCCAATCCATCGTAAAGGTGCCGGTGCGCGGCATTACCAACTACTATGCCCTGGCCGTGCTGGCCGATTGCATCACCCTGACCCCCGGCACCATCACGATGGATGTGATAAAAGAAGGGGACGACTACAGTATGTATGTGCAGTGGCTTGTGGCCGAAACCGACGATAACGAAAAGGCCGGGGAAATGATCAAAGGCCGGATGGAACGCTGGATCGGGAGGATTTGGAAATGAAAACAATTTTGACCCTGGGGGCCATCGGCTACACGGTGCTGGCGCTGCTGCTGTTTATCCGGCTGATTAAGGGCCCCACCGCCGCCGACCGTATTTTGGCCGTGGACCAAATTGATAACCTTGCCTGCCTGATGCTGGTGTTCTACTCGCTATACACCGGGCGGGCCATCTACCTGGATATTGCCATTGTAACGGCCCTGCTGGGCTTTATCAGCACGGTGTTTGTGGCCCGCTACCTGGAAGGGAGGCTGTAACCCATGCCGGTTTGGACAATTTTGATGGCCGTATGCCTGGCGGGCGGGGTGTTTTTTGCCGCCGTTGGGGTGATTGGTATGCTAAAATTCCCCGATTTTTTTGCCCGGGCGCAGGCTTCCACCTGCATCACCACGCTGGGCACCATCGGCGCGGTGGTTGCCGGAATCATCTATGCCGGGGTGATGGGCTTAGAGGCCATTGTGTTTGTAAAGCTGGTGCTGATTGGGCTGATGGTGATGGTTTCCAGCGCGGTATCGGCCCATGCGCTGGATAAAGGCACCTACAAGCGCGGCCACCGCCCCAAAAACGGCGGTTTTGTCAAGGACGATTACAAGGAGGATGGCTTTGATGAATTTTAATTTGTTCAACCTGCTCAACCTCCTGGTTTTGGTGGGGGCCATGGCATCGGCCCTGGTGGCGGTACACGCCCGGCGCATTTTGGATTCTATCATTGCGCTGGGTGCGGCAGGCAGCTTTATGGCCGTGGAGTTTTTGTTTTTGCAGGCCCCCGATGTTGCCATTGCCGAGGCCGCCGTGGGCGCGGTGCTGGGCACCGTGCTATACATTATTGCCCTGCGCAAGGTAATTGGAAAGGGGGACGAAAAATAATGCCCAGCTACAACGAGCCTTCGGCCCTGATTGAGCAGAACGAAAATTTCCACACCCCGAAATACTACCTTACGGTGGCGGCACTGGTAATTATTTTGGTGGCGGGGCTGTTGGCGGCCCTGGGGCTGGGCAAGCTGGCCCCCACCTTTAACGGCAAGGTGGATGTTGCCACCCTACAAAACGACCCCACCGCCTACACCACCGAGGGTGCCGATGGCGCTGCCTATGTGATTGTGGCCAAAAACCTGGCCGAAACCAACGCCAAAAACATCTGCTTTTCGGTGGTGTTCAACTTCCGCGGGTACGACACCATGGGTGAAAGCTTTATTTTGATTGCCGCGCTGGCGGGCAGCCTTTGCATTTTGCGGGAGCCTAAGCACGGCGACGACACGCCAAATGCCAAGCAAAACGGCAAAAAAGCCGGCAAGCAAAGCGGCAAAAACGCCGCCGGGCGGAAGGGGGCAAACTAAATGGCAAACCAAGCGAAAGCAGCCAAGAAAAAAGACCATTTTACCCCCACCCAAAACCCGGGCGGCAAGCCCCACAAAAAGGCGCTGGGCATTATTGTGCGGTTTGGGGCCAACCTGTTTTTGCCCCTGGCCTGCACCTTTGGCGGGTATGTGGTGCTGCACGGCGATTCCTCGCCGGGGGGCGGCTTCCAGGGCGGTGTGCTGATTGCCTCCGCCGTGCTGCTGGTATTTTTGGGGTATGGCACCCAAAAGCTATCCACCACCTTTAAAACCAGCTTTTTGCACAACACCGAAACGGTGGCCGAGCTAATGTACATTGCCATTGGCCTGATTGGCATTTTGGTGGGCTTAAACTTTGCGGTAAACTTTGTGATTGATACCTTCCACCTGGAAACCGCCGTGCTGATGAATGGTGCGGTGGGCTACCATGTGATGGCGGGCATTGGCTGCCTGCTGATTATGATGCTGGGCTTGCTGGGCACCAGTGAATCGACCGCGCCCACCAACCCCGGCGAAAAAACAAAGATGGCCGAGATTACCGAGGCCGAGCGGAAGGAGGTTGGCAGCGATGATGAGCTTTAATTATTTTGTCGCCTTTTTCTTTATTGTATTGGGGCTATACTGCATGGTTACCCGGCACAACCTGTTTAAGGTGGTGATTGGGATGTCGATTGTGGATTATGGCGCCAACCTGCTGATTGTTACGGTGGGTGCCACCAACGGCGGCACCGCCCCCGTGTACACCGGGGCCGAAATTGTGGCCGGCACCGTTTTTGTGGACCCAATCCCCATGGCCCTTACCCTGACAAGCATTGTGATCAGCGCCTGCATCACGGCCATGGCGCTGGCCCTTGTGATTAAAATGTACCAGCACTACGGCACGCTCGATACCCGAAAGATCAGGAGGTTGAACGGATAATATGAGTAACTTCCCGATTTTAGCGGTGATGGCCCTGTTTATGGGGGCGTTTATCAACAGCCTTACCGGGCGGCGGAGCCGCCGGGTGGGCAACATCGTGGTATTTATCGCCATGGCCATTGCCCTTTGCCTGATGCTGGCCTTAATCCCCCCGGTATTTATTGAGGGGCAGGTTATCACCTACTGGATGGGCGGCTGGGCACCCGAGGCCGGCTGGGCCTACGGCATTGGGCTGGAAGTGGATGCCCTGAGCCTATTTTTTGGGCTGATTGTCACCATTGCGGTGATGGTTTCGGGGGTATACAGCTTTACCTACATGGCCAAGGACGATAGCCAGGTAAACTTTTACACCCTGTTTTTGATGCTTTCCGGCTCGGTTTTGGGGCTGGTGCTCTCGGGCGATCTATTTAATATTTTTGTCATGGTGGAAATCATGACCTTCTCGGCGGTGGCGCTCACGGCCTTCCGCAACGACTACGAGGGTGCGCTGGAGGGGGCCTTCAAGTACCTGGTGGTCGGCTCCATCGGCTCGATGTGCATTTTGGTGGGCACCGCCCTCATCTACGCCAACCTGCACACCCTGAACATGGCCCAGATGGCGGCCATGCTACCCACCCAGCACAACACCGTGCTGGTGCTTGCCTTTGGCTTTTTGTTTGTGGGCTTTGCCACCAAGGCGTTTTTGTTCCCCTTCCAGCCCTTGGCGGCCGATGCCCACGCGGTGGCCCCGGCCTCCATCTCCTTGATGATTTCGGGCGTGCTGACCAAATGCGGGGTGTACGGCATCATCCGCCTTTGCTACGGGCTGTTCCAAAACATCGATACCGCCGCCGTGCAATATTTGGTGACGGGGTTTGGCTGCGTTACCATGTTTGTTTGTGTGACGATGGCCTTCAACCAGCACAACTTTAAGCGGCTGCTGGCCTTCCACTCCATCTCTCAGGTGGGGTATGTCATCACGGCGGTGGGGCTGGGCAGCGCGCTGGGGGTATCGGCGGGGCTGTTCCACGCGGTAAACCACACCCTGTTTAAGGGGCTGCTGTTCTTGGTGGCCGGGGCCGTGCAGCACGAAACCGGCAGCCTGGATTTGGACGGCCTGGGCGGGTTATCCAAAAAAATGCCCCGCACCTGCCTGCTGTTTTTGGTGGGCGCGGCCTCCATCTCGGGCTTGCCGCCCTTCAACGGCTTTGCCAGCAAATGGATGATTTACCAGGCCTGCTTTGCCAAAGCGGGCGAGAGCGGCAACTTTTTCTACGTGTTGGTATGCGTGGTGGCGCTCATCACCTCGGTGCTAACGCTGGCCAGCTTTGTGAAGGTTGCACAATCGGTTTTTTACGGGCAGCTACCCGCCCGCTATAACGATGTGCACGATTGCCCCGCCGCCATGCGCGCGCCCATTTGGGTGTTGGCGGCCCTGTGCGCCCTGCTGGGGGTATTCCCCGGGTTTATCACCCGGTTCTTCCTAAAGCCGGCCACCGGGGCCGCGCTGGATGCCACCGCCTATGCCGACCAAATGCTGGGCGGCAGCCATGCGGCCTCGGCAGCCGATTTCCAGCTGCTGGGCAACTGGAGCCCGCTGGTGTGGGTGGTGCTGCTGCTGGTGGTTTGCTGCGCGGTTACCATTGTGGCGGTATCGGCCAAAAAGGGGATGGCCCCGGTGTTGGAACCGGCCCCCCTTGCCCCCACCGACCGCGAGGATGTTTGCGTAGCGCCCGAAAACGCCAAGTACGAGCCGTTTTTCTCGGGCGAGGAGAGCGAGTATTCTCAAGTAGGCGGGTCGGATTTGTTCTGGGGCTTTAAAGAGAATTGGCGCAAATATTTTTCCTTCTGGCACCGCTGGCACAGTGGCATTGTGAACGATTATGCCCTGTATGGGGTGGTGGCTTTGGCTGCGGTACTGCTGTACTGCCTGCTGTTTGTGTAGGGGGGCGGTAGAATGCAAGTATTTTTAGACGTTTTGGGGTTACTTTTTAAAGTATTTTTCTTCCCCGGGTTGGCGTTTACCCTGGTGGTTTCGTTTTTGCTGGCCGGGCTTGACCGCAAGCTGGTGGCCCGTATGCAGCGCCGGGTAGGCCCGCCGCTTTTGCAGCCGGTGTACGATTATTTAAAGTGCCTTGGCAAGGAAACCATCATCCCCCGCAAGGCAAACCGGGCCATGTTTTTGGCCGCCCCCCTGCTGGGGGTTGCCAGTGTGCTGGTAACGGCGCTGTTTATCCCGGTGGGGGGCGCGGCGGCATTTTCGGCCAATGGGGATACCGTGGTGGTTTTGTACCTGCTTACCCTGGCCTCCGTCACCGTGATTATGGGCTCGGCGGCATCCGGCTCCCCGTTTGCGGGGGTTGGCCTCTCGCGCGAGATGGTTTCGATGATTAGCTACGAGCTGCCCTTTGTGCTGGTGCTGTTGGCCGTTGGCCGGGTGGCCGGGGCGGGCACCGCGCTGGGCGTTACCTTTTCCTTTGCCGATATTGCCGCCTACCAGGCCGCAAACGGGGTGCTGCTGGGCCATGTTGCCCTGCTGCCCGCCGCCCTTGCCATGCTGCTGGTGATCCCCTGCGAGGTGGGGCAGCAGCCCTTTGACATTGACGAGGCCGAAACCGAAATTTGCGAGGGCGTGTTGGCCGAATATTCGGGCCACCCGCTGGCGCGGTACAAGCTGATGCACAACGTGAAAATGTTTGTGATGAGCGGGTTGTTCTGCGCGCTGTTTTTGAACATCCAAACCGGATTTTTGTTGCTTGACGGCGTGATTTTTGCCGTTTTGTGCTGTGTGGTCACCTTCCTTTCCATGAGTGTACCCCACGCGGTTTGCGCGCGGTTTAAGGTGGAGCAGGTGTTTAAATTTTACTGGACGATTGTTGCCGGTTTGGCCGCCGTAAGCCTTGCCCTGGTTTGGCTGGGGCTGTGAGGGAGTTTGATTGCTATGTTTGAAAATTTGATGGATGATGCCGCCGTCAAAAGCCCCTGGCTGTTCCACATTAACGCGGGTAGCTGCAACGGCTGCGATATTGAAATTGTGGCCGCGCTTACCCCCCGCTACGATGCCGAACGCCTTGGCTGCCGCCTTTGCGGCAGCCCCCGCCAGGCGGATATTGTGGTGGTATCGGGCCCGGTTACCCTGCAAAGCAGGGACCGTGTGATACGCACCCTGGCCCAGGTGCCGCAGCCCTTTTGTGTGGTATCGGTAGGCTCCTGCCCGTGCAGCGGCAACGTGTTTAAGGGCAGCTATGCCATCTGCGGCCCGCTGGATAAATATTGCACAGTGGATGTTTCGGTGGCGGGGTGG
>JAQUSS010000109.1 GCA_028710135.1 Gemmiger sp.
CCGGTAAAGGGGTTGTTGTTTGGTGTTTGCACGGGTAACCAGCTTTGGGGTGAACGGCCTGGCCGGCTACGCGGTGACGGTGGAGGCCGATATTTCGGGCGGGCTGCCCCAAACCACCATTGTGGGCCTGCCGGATTCCGCCGTTAAAGAAAGTTCGGAGCGGGTGCGCAGCGCCGCCAAAAACCTGGGCTTCCCCTGGCCGGGCAGCCGCCTAACCATCAATTTGGCCCCGGCCGATGTGCGCAAAACCGGCCCTGTGTACGATTTGCCGGTGCTGCTGGGCCTGCTTGCCGCCGAGGGGCAGCTGCCCCTGCCGGGGGCCGAGCGCGCCTTTTTGGGGGAGCTGGGGCTGGATGGCAGCCTGCGCCCCGTAACCGGGGTGTTGCCCATGGCCCTGGCCGCCGCCCAAAACGGCGTGCGAGAGCTATTTGTGCCCGCCGAAAACGCCACCGAGGCCGCCGTGGCCGAAAACCTGACCGTATACCCTGCCCGCACGGCCAAGGAGGTGGTAAACCATCTGCTTGGCCAGGGCGCACTCTCCCCCGCGCGGCCCGATGGCTACGATGAGGCGGGCGAATGGCTTGGCCCCGATTTTTGCGATGTACATGGCCAGGCCGAGGCCCGCCGGGCGCTGGAGGTTGCCGCCGCAGGCGGGCACAACGCCCTGCTGATTGGCCCGCCGGGCACCGGCAAAAGTATGCTGGCAAAGCGCCTGCCCGGCATATTGCCGCCCCTTGGCTACGAGGAAGCGCTGGAAACCACCGCCGTCTACTCGGTGGCGGGGCTGCTGCCCGGGGGCAGCGGTTTGCTGCGCCAGCGCCCTTTTCGCAACCCGCACCACAGCGTAAGCGCGGTTGCCCTTGCGGGCGGCGGCAGTACCCCGCGCCCCGGCGAGGTAAGTTTAGCCCACAACGGCGTATTGTTTTTGGATGAATTGCCCGAATTTAACCGGGAAGCGCTGGAGGTAATGCGCCAGCCGATGGAGGATGGCCAAATTACCGTAAGCCGGGTACACGGCAGCGCGGTGTTCCCCTGCAAATTTATGCTGGTTGCCGCCATGAACCCCTGCAAGTGCGGCTATTTTGGCCACCCCAAGCACCCCTGCACCTGCACACCCAGCGCCATTGACCAATACCGCCAGCGGATATCCGGCCCACTGCTTGACCGCATTGATTTGCACATTGATGTTGCCCCGGTTGAGTATGACGATTTGGCCGCCGCCCACGGGGGCGAGGGCAGCGCCGCCATCCGCGCCCGGGTAACGGCGGCACGGCAGCGCCAGCAGGCGCGCTACACCGCCCTGGGCCTAGATGCTGTGCGCTGCAACGCCCAACTGCCCAGCGGGCGGCTGCGGGCGGTTTGCCAAATGGCCCCCGCCGCCGAAAAAATGCTGCGGGGTGCCTTTGAGCGGATGGGCTACAGCGCCCGCGCCTACGACCGTATTTTGCGGGTAGCCCGCACCATTGCGGATTTGGACGGTGCCGAAACCATTGGCGCGGCCCATCTTTCGGAGGCATTGCAGTACCGCAGCCTGGACCGTAAATATTGGTACGATAAATAACACACGTAAAAACGCACAACAAGGAGAATTGCATGGCCACAACACCCATAACCGCCAACGCCGCACAGTTTGCCGGGCCGGATTGCGGCTGCCGGTACGAGAAGGAATGGGAAACCCATTTTCGAGATTGCCTGCTGTTTTATATTGACGGGCGGATACGTTTTGAGCGGTATTGCTATGGCGAGGCTGCCTGTTTGGTATTTGCCGCATGGGCCAGCGGCTTTGACGCGGCGGGCAAAATTTTGTATGATAAAGAGCCGGAGTTTGAGGTAGACCAAAAAGCCCTGCCCCGCGTGCTGACCGATATCCAAGAAGATGGGGCCGCGCTGCAATTTGACGGCCAGTTTAAACGCTACCTGAAAACCGAGCAGTTTGCCAGCGATAAGCCCAACGGCTATGCGGGGCTAAAGCTGCTTTTCCTCAAGAAAAAACACCGCTGAAAGGGGGCCTTGCCGGATGATGGACCGCACCGCCAAGCGCAAGCGTATTTGTACACTTTTGGGGGCGCTGCTATTTGCATGGATGTTTTTGCTAAACTGCCTTACCCCCTACCTTGCCGATGATTTTACCTTTGCCTACGCCTTTGATACCGGGTTGCGGCTGCAAAGCCTGCCCCAGCTTTTGCAAAGCCTTGCCTTCCATTACCAAGAATGGACGGGGCGGGTGATCGTCAAATTTTTTGCCCAGGGCTTTACCATGCTGCCCAAGGTGGTATTTAACCTTTGCAACGCGGCTGCCTACCTGGGGCTGGGGCTGGTTGTTTACCGCCTGGCCCGCGGGCGGCGCACCGGCCGGTACGATATTTTGGCCTTTGTGCTGATTCAGGCCGCTTTGTGGGAGGTTAGCCCCGCCTTTGGCCAAACCAATTTGTGGCTTTGCGGGGCCTGCAACTACCTGTGGGCAACGCTGGGCTGCCTTGCCTGCCTGCTGCCCTGGCGCTACTACCTGCAAAAGCCCTTTGCCGCGGGCGGCAAAATGGCGGCGGGCATGGCGGTGGCGGGCCTGTTTGCCGGCTGGCTGAGTGAAAATACCAGCGCCGGGCTGCTGGTATGCCTGGTGCTTTGCCTTTGCATTACCCTGCGCCGCCAGCACAAAGCCCCCTTGTGGATGTGGGCAAATTTGGCGGGCAGCCTGCTGGGCTTTGCCCTGCTGGTGTTGGCCCCCGGCAACTATAACCGCGCGGACGATTTCCCCGATGCCACCCCGTTTTTAACCAAGTACGCCGTCCGCTTTTTGAACTGCACCAATATGCTGTGGGATAACGCCCTGCCCCTGCTGTTTGGCTTTGCCGTGCTGTTTACCCTGTTGTGGTACCAAAAAAAAGAGCTGCCCGCCACCAGCCTTGCCTGGCCCCTGGTGCTGCTGGCCGGGGGGCTTGGCGCAAACTACGCCATGCTGTTAAGCCCCTTTTATTACGAGCGTTCCACCCATGGGGTGTTCACCCTGCTGGCGGCGGCCTGTGCGGCCTGCCTTGTGCAGCTAAAAAGCCCGTTGCAGCGCAAGCTGCTGGCCCTTTTTGCAAGCTGCCTGGCCCTACTTTGCGGCTACCACGCGTTGCAGGCCGGGTACGATATTGCCAGCTACTGGCGGATGGATACAACCCGCACCGCTGAGATTGAAGCCGCCGTGGCCCAGGCCGATAGCGAATGGCCGGCCATTACCAGCTACGGCATTGAGCCTTACACCAAATGGTGCGCCGCCTACGGCCTGCCCGATATCCGGGAGAATGACGAGGATGCCATTGCCCTAAGCCGCGCCAAATGGTACCACGCCGCCACCCTATCGGCGGGCGAAAGCCGCACCTATCCCTTCCCCGGGCAAACAAACGCCACCTACGAGGCTGGCTTGCCCAAGGAAGATACCCCCTAGCCCCCTTACAAACAAAAAAGAAGTCCAAAAATAAAGCGCTGCCCCCGGCCCATGTGTTTCCACAGTGGCCGGGGGCAGCGCTTTTGGTTGTTTGGGGGTTGTTTTGGGGCTATTTTAGCTTCGGGCTAAAAAACAAATTTAGGCAAAATCTTTATAGATATCGGCCAAATTTAGTAGAATTTCTACCGCCACATCCATTTTTTCTGCCGTGATGCACTCGCACACACCGTGGAAGTTGAAGCCGCCCGTGCCAAGGTTCGGGCAGGGCAAGCCCTTGTAGCTTAAGGTAGCACCGTCGGTGCCGCCACGGATGGGTACCTCCACCGGGGTCACCCCGGCGGCCAGGGTGGCCTTGCGGGCATTTTCAACCAGGTGGAAGTGGGGCTTTATCTGTTCCAGCATATTGGCGTAGCTATCCTTCATTTCCAGCACAACGGTGCCCGCGCCATATTTATCGTTCAGGGTGGCGGCAATGTGCGCCATCTCCTCCTTGCGGGCCGCAAACTTGGCCGCGTCATGGTCGCGCAGGATGTAGCCCAGCTTTGCCAGGGTCACATCCCCCACCATGCTGGTAAGGTGGTAAAAGCCCTCGTACCCTTCGGTATGCTCGGGCCGGTCGCAGGCAGGCAGGGCAGCGTGGAACTCCATGGCAATGTTTTGGGCGTTGCGCATGGTGTTTTTGGCGGTGCCGGGGTGTACCGAAAAGCCGTGTACCGTCACCCTGGCCCCGGCAGCGTTAAAGTTTTCGTAGTTAATCTCCCCTACATCCTCGCCGTCCACAGTGTAGGCAAACGCAGCGCCAAAGCCCGCCACATCAAACAGCAGCGCCCCCTGGCCCACTTCCTCGTCGGGGGTGATGCCGATACAAATTTTGCCGTGGGGGCGGTTTTCAGCCAGCAGGCGCTCGGCCATGGTAAAAATTTCGGCCACGCCCGCCTTATCGTCGGCACCCAGCAGGGTGGTGCCATCGGTGGTGATGAGGGTTTGGCCCTTCATCCCCGCCAAAAAGGGGAACTGTGCCACCGTCATCACCGTGCCGGTGGCGGGCAGGGTCACATCGCCGCCATCGTAATTTTGGTGGAGCTGGGGCTTTACATTTTCGCCGCTGGCATCGTCGGCGGTATCCATATGGGCAATAAACCCAAGGGCCTTTGCCCCCTCGTAGCCGGGGGTGGCGGGGATGGTGGCATACACATAGCAATGCGCATCAATATGCGCATCGGCCAGGCCCAGGGCCTTTAGCTCGGCAACCAATTGGTTGCCCAAATCAAACTGGCGGTGGGTGGTGGGGTGTGTGCTGCTTTGTGGGTCGGAGGTGGTGTGGACTTTTACATAGTTTAACAGGCGTTCATAGGCACGCATAGCGTAACTTCCCTTCTATCAATACAAATACCGAGGGTATTGTAGCACAAACCCCCGCAAAAACCAAGATGCCCACCCCGCCGGGCGGTGGATTTTCCGCCGCTTACCCGGCCCGGCTGAATTTATTTCCAAAAAACGCCCCAAGCCTTTTCAAGGTGTAATATTTATGTTATTATTATAAGGATTATACGGGATACGGGCCTTTATGCCCGTTTTTATAGGAGGAAATGCAGCGATGGCAAACACAATTTTCAAAGATAAAACCCTGCTGATTACCGGGGGCACCGGCAGCTTTGGGCATACCGTGCTCAAGCATTTTTTGACGACCGAAATTGGGGAGATCCGCATATTTTCGCGCGATGAAAAAAAGCAGGACGATATGCGCCATGAGCTGCAAGCTTTGTACCCCCAGTATTCCCAAAAGGTAAAATTTTATATTGGGGATGTGCGCAACCCCCAAAGCCTGCGGGATGTAATGCCGGGGGTGCATTATATTTTCCACGCGGCGGCCCTCAAGCAGGTGCCAAGCTGCGAGTTTTTCCCCATGGAGGCCGTGCGCACCAATGTGGAGGGTACCGACAATATGCTGCACGCCGCCATAGAGGCCGGGGTGGAGCGGGTGGTTTGCCTTTCCACCGATAAAGCCGCCTACCCCATCAACGCCATGGGCATCAGCAAGGCGATGATGGAGCACGTCATCACCGCCAACGCCCGGGTATCCGCCCAGCGCGGCGGGCCCATCATCTGCTGCACCCGCTACGGCAATGTGATGGCAAGCCGGGGCAGCGTGATTCCCCTGTTTGTGGAGCAGATACGCAGCGGCAACCCCATCACCATCACCGACCCCGGCATGACCCGCTTTTTGATGAACCTGGACGAAGCGGTAGACCTTGTGATGTTTGCCTTTGAACACGCCAACCCCGGGGATTTGTTTATCCAAAAATCCGATGCCTCCACCATTGGCGATTTGGCCAAGGCCGTGCAAACCCTGTTTGGGGATACCGGCACCCGGGTGATTGGCACCCGCCACGGCGAGAAGCTGTATGAAACCCTGATGACCAAGGAGGAGAGAACCCGCAGCGAGGATATGGGGGGCTACTTCCGTGTGGCGGCAGATAACCGAGATTTGAACTACGATAAATACTTTATCAAGGGCCAGGTACACACCCAGGCCGATGAAGATTATACCAGCCACAACACCCGCCGCTTGAATGTGGAAGAAACCATTGAAAAAATTAAAACCACCGATTATATCCGGGAGGAGCTTGCCAAGTATGCAGATGCAACAAAAAAAAGTGCCGCCGATAACGCTTGATTCGCCCCTGCTGATTACCGGCGCGGGCGGCTTTGTGGGCAAAAACCTGGTGGCCACCCTAAAAACCCGGGGCTACACCAACCTGCTTTTGTTTGAGAAGGACGATACCCCCGCCACCCTGGCGGCCCACTGCCAAAAGGCAGCCTTCGTTATCCATTTGGCGGGCATCAATCGCCCCAGCGACCCACAGGAATTTTATACCGGCAACGCCGGGCTTACCGATACCCTGCTGGGCGATTTGGCCGCCGCCCACAACCCCTGCCCGGTGCTGGTTACCAGCAGCATTCAGGCCGCCCTGCAAAATGATTACGGCAAAAGCAAGCGCCAGGCCGAGCAGGCCATTTTTGCCCACGGGCAGGCCACCGGCGCACCGGTTTTTGTTTTTCGGATGGAGGGGGTGTACGGCAAATGGTGCCGCCCCAACTACAACAGCGTTGTGGCAACCTTCTGCCACAACATTGCCCACGGGCTGCCGGTGGAGGTGCGCGACCCTGCCTACGCCCTGCCGCTTGTCTACATTGACGATGTGGTAAGCTGCATTTTGGACGCGCTTGAAAAAGGCGAGGCCCTACAGGATGGCGAGGGTATCTGCCGTATCCACCCGGTGGATACCGTCACCCTGGGCCAGCTTGCCGAAACCCTGCACGGCTTTGCCGATGCGCGGCGTGCCGGTGCCCCCACCTTGGCGGTGCCGCAGCTTGCGGCGGGCAGCTTTACCAAAAAGCTGTATTCCACCTACCTCTCTTACCTGCCAACCGATGCGTTTGCCTACGATTTGGCCATGCACCGGGACGACCGGGGCAGCTTTACCGAGTTTTTGCGCACCCCCGAGCGGGGGCAGGTCAGCATCAACATTGCCAAGCCCGGTATTGTGAAGGGGAACCATTGGCACCACACCAAAAACGAAAAATTTTTGGTGGTGCAGGGGGAGGGTGTTATCCGCTTCCGCGCCATTGATTCCGATACCGTGCTGGAATACCCCGTCAGCGGGCAGGCCTTGCGGGTGGTGGATATCCCCTGCGGCTATACCCATAACATTGAAAATACAGGTACCGGCGATATGGTAACGGTGATGTGGGCCAACGAGCCCTTTGACCCAGCCCACCCCGATACATTTTTTTTGAAGGTGTAATTTATGTCTAAAATCAAACTGATGACCATCATTGGCACCCGGCCCGAAATCATTCGGCTATCGGCTGTCATCAAAAAATGCGATGTCTATTTTGACCAGCTTTTGGTGCATACCGGGCAAAATTACGACTATAACCTCAACCAGGTGTTTTTTGACGATTTGGGCCTGCGCGCACCCGATTTTTATCTGGCTGCCGTCGGCAAGGACCTGGGCGAAACCATCGGCAACATTATTGCCAAAAGCTACGCCCTGATGGCCGAGCAAAAGCCCGATGCCCTGCTGATTTTGGGCGATACCAACAGCTGCCTTTCGGCCATTGCGGCCAAGCGGCTGCACATCCCCATCTTCCATATGGAGGCCGGCAACCGCTGCTTTGACGAGTGCCTGCCCGAGGAAACCAACCGCCGCATTGTGGACCATATTTCGGATGTAAACCTCTGCTACTCGGAGCACGCCCGCCGCTACCTGAACGCCGAGGGCACCGCTAAGGAGCGCACCTTTGTTACCGGCAGCCCCATGGCCGAGGTGCTGCACGCCAACCTGCCCAGCATTGAGGCCAGCAACATCCTGGAAAAACTGGGCCTTGCGCCGGGCGGGTACCTGCTGCTCTCGGCCCACCGGGAAGAAAATATTGATAACGATAAAAATTTTATCGACCTGTTCACCAGCATCAACACCCTGGCCGCGCTGTATGATTTGCCCATCCTGTACTCCTGCCACCCCCGCAGCAAAAAGCGGCTGGAGGCCATGGGCTTTGCCCTCGATAGCCGGGTGCGGCTGCACGAGCCGCTTGGCTTCCACGATTATAACCATTTGCAGATGAACGCCTACTGCGTCATCTCCGATTCGGGCACCTTGCCCGAGGAATCGAGCTTTTTCACCAGTGTGGGCCACCCCTTCCCGGCCGTGTGCATCCGCACCTCCACCGAGCGGCCCGAGGCGCTGGATAAAGGCTGCTTTGTGCTGGCGGGCATTGCGGGCGATGGCGTGGTGCAGGCGGTAGAAACCGCCGTTGCCATGAACAAAAACGGGGATATCGGCATCCCGGTGCCCTATTACACCGAGGATGTTGCCGGCAAGGTGGTAAAAATCATCCAAAGCTACACCGGTGTCATCAACAAAATGGTATGGCGCAAGGGGTAAGGCCCCAAACGCAATTTTAACGAAGGGCGGGCAACAGCCTTGGCAAAGCGCATCCTGGTCGTAACCCAGCATTTTTGGCCGGAAAATTTCCGGATAAACGATATTGTGGCAGGCTTTTTGCAGGACGGGCTTTCGGTGGATGTTCTGTGTGGGCTGCCCAACTACCCGCAGGGCGAATGGTTTGAGGGCTATGGCCCCCACGGCCCCTGGGTGGAAAATTACCGGGGCGCCAATATTTACCGTGCGCGGGAACTCCGCCGCAAGGGCAACACCGGGG
>JAQUSS010000009.1 GCA_028710135.1 Gemmiger sp.
GTTCGTTGCCCAGATACGAAACTGCACACCACGCTGGGATTTTACACGGTAACCAACGGAGATGATAACATCAAGATTGTAAAATTTTGTTTTATAGTTTTTTCCGTCAGCACCAGTTGTCAAGTGTTCCTTGACAACTGAAGTACTGTCCAGTTCTCCATCTTTAAAAATATTATTTATATGCAGACTAATATTTTGCTTCGTCGTTTGAAAAAGCTTTGACATATCCGCCTGGCTTAACCATACGGTTTCATCTTGCATCGTAACATCTATTTTTGTCAAACCGTCTTCGGTCTGATAAATAAAAATTTCTCCATAGCTGTTCACTGTATCAACCCCCAATCATTCCGCATCTTCCTTCACAACAGAAATATAAACCATCTTCAACGGGATCATCTTTTTGTACTTCGGTATGGATACTCCAGATTCGCTTTTCATCATCCGCCATTATGCTACACCTCCTGCTCTGATGCACGGGTAGTTGTGTGGTTTCTGTTCTTGTGGCCTAATCACCATTCGTCAACGGCTTTTCTGCGTTGCATAAGTGCTTTAAAATGCCAAAAATCCATCTTCCTATTTCTCCGGATTTAGCACGCCATCCATGTATCCTAGGAAAGGGTCATAATGGAGATCCCACTGGTAAACATCCTCTGCAATCTGTTTTACGTGCCACTTTTCCAAATTCTTGCGGCGGATGGATACCGCGTATTTTTGCACTTCCCGCCAATTTCCATGGCCCTTTTGAATCTGTTCTGCTACGGCAGCGTCCACAATCACCGGTACGGTATCACTTTCAATGACATGGAATAGGTCGTTGACCGTTTGAAAGTTTGAAAGCGTTTCCGCCTCCATCAGCGCCTGCATTTCTTTCGTTTCGCTTGTGCCGCGATACAATTCATCCTGGATGGATTGTGTGCTCATCTCGGGCGTAATTTCCTTCTTTTCGCGTAAACATTCGCATAAATATTCTTTTAGAATTGCCGCACGCACCTTGATTCCCGGATGTGAAGTGAGCATGGCATCATCCTTCATATGGAAGCTCCACATCTGCGCATCCCCATAGAGTGCGTTGCGGCCAACCCTGCCTGCTGACTGTAACAGGGACAGAAGGGCGGCCAACTCCCGAAACCCAGTACGGAACGAAAAATCCACGCCGGCTTCCACACAGGAGGTTGCGGCCAAAACCCAATTGGAATCGGTTGGATTTGCCAGACGTTTTTTCACCACTTCCATGGTTTTCGCGCGGTCCACCGGCATAAGCGCCGTGGAAAGATGTTCTACGCACTTTTCTCCATACTTTTTACGGATGTCATCCGCAATCACCGCTGCATTTTGCACGGTATTCATAATCAAAAGCCGCGGCCCTGGCTGTGCCATAACCCAGTCGATCAGCTCTGCTCGGCTCAGTGGCTGAGAATTCCAACAATACGTAATCCTTTTTTTCTCATAGCGAAGCAATGCCTGGCGCAGGTTTTGGTTCACCATCTCGGGAACCTGCTTCGCCGGCGTTCCAACAAGCTTGGCAAGCTCTGGAATCTGCCAAAAACGAACCAGCGAGCCGGAGGCCAGAACCCAGTAGCAGCTCCACTCCTCCTCCAACACGTTCATCCAATGCCACGCAAGCGGGAGCAGCTTCACCGGCAGTGCAGCGTGTGCTTCATCCATGAAAATAATACTGCCCGGCAATGCATGCAGGCGGCGCAGTGTACTTGGGCGGTTGGAGGCTAAGGTTTCAAAAAAGGCAACCGCGGTGGTTACAATGATGGGTGCTCTCCACAAAGAGGTCAGGTAGCGCGTGTCTTCGCTCTCGAAATCTGCTTTGTGGTGCAGCTCTGCCACAACCGCCTCCGGGTCTTCCCCCGCCAATACCAGTGCTTTTCGGTAAACGTCCACAGATTGCGTGATAAGGTTGGTATAGGGCAGTACCACAAAAATGCGCCTGGCGCCCCTTAACATGGCCTGCCTTAGCTGATGTGCCATGATCGCGGTGGTTTTTCCAGACCCGACCGGTGCGTCATTGGAAACAATGCCTGCTTTTGTTTCGCAATCCCGGCAGGCTTTGTACATCTGCGCGCGCAATTTGTTTCGTTCGCTCGGGTGCGCACCTTGCAGGCCTTCCACATACTGGTTTAGCGCTTCCAAGCGGCGTGCCGGTTGCAGTTCCGGCACATTTTCCGGCTTTGGGTACTGCCCGTAAGCCGCGGCGGTATCCGAATGGTCGGCATCCGCCAGGCAGGATAACATCATCCGAAAGAAGATGGCGGGGTCGCCTTCACAATACTCGGGAACGTGTGCGGCACTTTCCGGTACCAAATGCCGGTGGAGCTGAAGCAGCTGCTCCAGCTCTTGGTCAACATAGCTTCGCACGGTTTCATGGGCATCTCGGTAGCAGGCTGCCTCTGCCCTGTTCGTTTCAACCGTAGAATCCGGCAACCCATGGTGATGCGCATACACAAGAAGAATCGAGCACAGCGCATCCCGCCCGCTCTGTTTCAGAAAGGCCGCACCGGCATCCGTATGGTTTACAGGTAAAGGCCCGGATTCTCCATCTTTTTGATGCAATACCGCCTGGTTTTTCTCGTCCAGTTTTCCTAAGTCGTGGTATGGTACTGCGCAGCGCAGGATATTTTCAAACTGTGCCGCATCCTTTTTACAATATGGTTTCATCTCCTGCGCAAAGCATAGCGCCAATTTTGTGGTATTCTCCACATGCTCTGCATAACGCTGCGGGGGATACCCATTTTTCGCGCTGTGGGCAAAAAACGTTTCCATCAAAAACGCACCAAATCGGTGATGCTTGCAACCTTATCCTGCAATTCTTCCGGCAGCGCCGTTTTGTCCTGATAATCGCGCCAGCTTTCGGACGGTTCAGCTAGATTCCCGATACGTTCCGGGGTCAAGGCATCCAGCAGCATATAGTCCGGGCAGCTTCCCAGCAGGTTTTTGTGCTCAATGTACCAAGCATGGCGCAGCCGAACATCCGGCCGAATGGCAGAGCGATTCATATCGTAGGCATGAGGAATCAACCGTGTAAGCAGCTCGATATCCTCGGCCGTACAGCCGCTCTTTCTGGCATAGTTCGGGTTGACAAAAAACGGCATACAGTAAACGCCATGCTCCACCACGCGGAAAGCCAGGGGTGCCATACCGGCATTTTTTCCTTCTTGCACGCCCGCCTTGTTCGTATTCGTTTGGCGAATAATGTTGACTGGCGAAAGCGATACCCCGACGCCAAACTGCACAACACCCGTCTTGATATAGCCCTTGTTGCCATCTTTCTCCAGAAAGGTGTTTCCAAACACGCGGGCATCCCAATATTTTTTAACAAAGTCGCTTTCCAAAAAATCGGCCTGGTCAAAATCCGCCAGCTTGCCGCCGGAAGTCATTTCCTTGGCGATGGCGGTACGGTCACGCCCCCGATGCTCGAGAATCTGATAATGTTCTGCATTCGATTTAAATTTTTCCGGCAGGCTTTCAAAGAAAGGCGAGGCATCGTCATCCAGCAAATCTCTCACCTTGCGCTTAAACGAAACGGGAGAAATTTCGCCACAGCCGTTTGGCCTTTGGCGCGGGTCCGATTCACGGTCGGGATCCCCATTGGGATTGGAATTGACCACTTCAATTACCAGCAACCCGGTTGCCCTTTTCATCTCATTCGCCATCTTGCTTTCCTCCATCGTTATTTTTTAGCGTATCCAAAGTATTGTTTTGGGTTTTGTTTTCTGCCTGTTCTGTTTGCTGGCCACCCTGCGGCCCCTCTGTTTTTTCCTTTTTGGGGAATGCTGCCAGATAGCCGATAAAATACTGGGCTTTTTCCTCCTCGCTAAAACGTGTCTGGCTGCCCCAAGCTGCATATAGCTGTGACGCAATACGCTCGTACAGCGAAAGGTACCAGCCTGCCAGCCGGCTTTCCTCCCCTTTTTGCTGGATGCCTTTTGCGCGATAGCTTCTTGCCCATGTGATATACGGATTCATCCGCTGGCCCAACACCGCCAACGTTTTGTAAGGCTGTTCTGCCCCGGCGGCATACAATCCACTGCCCGCCAGTGTGTTGGGCACATCGTTATCGCGCACAACCTTACAGTACAGTTCATGCAGTTCATCGGATAGCTTGAGCAGCTGCCCGAATAGATAGGGAAATTCCTTCATGTACTTCTCCTTTCGCGTCCCAAGCCGATACAAAAACAGCCCCATGAGTGCCAGTGCATTCTGCGCTTGGCGCAGCCCCACCACCGGTGCGCCCTCGCCATCATAGCTTCCGCCGCCAAGGCCTATCTTTCCTAAATAGGGCACCAGGTTTGCCACATTGCCCATCAGGATAAACAAATCCCGGCGGATGACCGGCGGCTCCGCTTCAAACAGAAGCTGCATCCCATGATAACGCGGAACCGGTTTGAATTTATCTGTGGAAGGTTTTCCGTCCTGCCTCCAAACCAGGTTTAAGATATCGGAAACTTCCAGTGGAAACAACGTTGCGGGCTGGCCAAATAAAAACGTGGGCAGGTTCCGGCATCCGCGTGACCATTGTTCGCTGCAACGTTCAATCTCTGCCGGGGAAGTGTTATAGGTATAAACGACCTTTGATCTGGCTTTGTCCAGTTTTCGTAAAACAAAATACTGGATACGCTCGGACATCGGGTCGGTGCCCGGCTGTTTCGCCTTCTGCAATTCACTTACAAATGCCTTGGCAGCCGATTCAAATTCCGCCTTGCTTTGGGTTTCATCCTGCGCCCCGCCCTTCGCCATGGTTTCCGGCGCACTCGGCCGCCTGCAAAAGCCAACCAGGCTGTATTTGTTTTTTTGCAAGGTTTCGGGGTAAGCGAACAGCGCTTCGTCCCTATCCGTGCCAACCCAGGTGATGCCCTTGTGCTTCGCATCGCTCATCCATGCCAGCGCCGACTGCAATTCAAAACGCATTTCTTTGGAAATTGGATAGGTTGCATTTCCAATTTTTCCGTACCGGGTTTGGCACGGCTGCCCGCTGAACATTGTCCGAAGTGAAACTTCAAAGCCTGCCGCAAGCTTCACGGTCGGCATCGGCTTCTCGGTAGGCGCAAATTTTTTTCCGAACGCATCCTCGGTTTTCTCTTCCGTTTCCGGTTCCGCTGTCGCCGCCGCATCGGCGTCCAACAGTTTTTTGTTAAGCGCACTTGTAAAGCCGGCCGTTGCCACGGAGCCCCCCGCTTTGATCAGTTCTCTGCTATCTAACACCACGGATAACGTGCCATAATCGTCATTCGCACTTTTTGCGGGGTTCCCCAAATAGAAGAGAATTTGAAGTGCGAATGCAATCTGTTGTTTCTGTTCCAGCATTGCAAATGCTGCCCGCTCAAGTTCCCTGTGAAAACACGCCGCATCCGCAAATACACTCGTCTGCTCGATAAGCTGCTGTAGCGGTGGAAATACCGTTTTCGTTTCCTCAAAAAGTTTGGTTAACGCACAGGGCACATCCTGCATACAAATGCGGTACTTGTTACCAAATTTTTTCCCCCAGTTGTTTTCTCTGCAAAACCGATGAATTTCTTCCGTATTAAAATCCGTGGATTTTCCCTCTAGCCAATCTGAAACAATCTTTTTTTCTACTTCATCGGTTAAGCGATACAGCGGTGCCAGGTTTAAGGCCGGAAACGTCCCCAGATTTGACCCATACTTTCTGATTTGCGCGGCCTGCGCCATCTCCACACTTTCAACTTTATCAATTTTCCCGTTGTCCAATATAATTTGCACGCAGGGGGCCTTTTTTGTGACCTTCGGGATGGGCTTGTAATTCGGATGGGTACGCTCTGGTACGATGCTTGCCCGGTGAAGTGCCACCGTTAACTGGTAGAGCTCATTAATCATCGATGGCGCCTCCTGTGGAAAAGTCCAATCTTCCCTGATGAATCCGCAAACTCTGGCAGTAAACCGCGCGATACTCCGAATGATAGCCATCCGGGAATACTTCTTTTAGCATCGAAGGTATGGTAATATCCGAAACTTCCCTGCACACCTCTGTTTCTGGGCGAAACGGGCCAAAATAGGATGGCGTAAACTCCTTCCAACCCAGCACCGGTATGGAAAAGGACTGCCCGCGCTTTAGCCGCCGGTTAAAGATATCTTGATACGCATGGCCGGGTGCCGTTGTCTTTTTATCCCATTCTAGTGCCTTCTCGGGAAGGTTCTGCTTGCAGCAATTTGGAATCACATCGGCATAGAGGCGATAGCAGACATCCAACAGCACCGTTGCATACAGCTGATAATTGTTGCCCTTTTGAATAGCTTTGCTTGCGCGCAAAGGCCCGCCATAATTGGTCACATAGGCGTGGTACTGGATTGGTGCGCAGATTTCCACCGCCGTGGGAACAACCCGTATGTCAGGCCCCCACAGGACTGCTTCAAAAATCCCTCGCACTGCGGAAGCTGTTGGCGCCGGATAGCTAACGGGTGCATCGCCGGTATCCGGCCTGCTCCAGATTGCCGTAGCCCCCGCAATCTCCATTGCGATTGGGTATTTGTAGTGCCGCACGTTTCATCCTCCTTTTATAGTTTCGTTAAATTGGTAGTTAAACACACATGGTTTAGTTCTAATATAGCCTGTTTGCAGCGAAATAGCAAGTGCCATTTTGTTTCCCTCAAAAAATTCATTTCGTCATTGTCATTTAGGGTTTTACATTTTTCGTTTTTTATGGTAAATTTGTATATATCTTTTGATAGGGTTATCAATTGTGGATTGAAATGTTAAATTGGTTGTTCGTCTAAAAAAGGCTGCCGTTTTCGTGATTGAAAAATCATGAAAACGGCAGCCTTTGGTGGTATATGCTATATAAAAGAGCAAGCTTTACCTACACCAAACCGTGCCATGCGTTTTTTTGCTTATTGAGAAACCGTGGTTTTTCAGCTATACTGTATATAATATATGGCCGTGCGTGAGAAGCTTGCCCGGGGCGCTTGTAAGCGGCAGCTTCACGCGCTGGCCGCGCAGGCTGAATTGGATAAAGGGGTAACGATGCCTATGAACCGTTATATTGCGTTATTGCGCGGTGTGAATATAAGCGGCAAAAACAAGCTATCCATGCCCGCGCTTACCGCCGCTTTTGCCGCGCGGGGGTATGCCGAGGTTTCCTCCTATTTAAATAGTGGGAACCTTGTTTTCTCCTGTGCGGCGCAAGATGAAATGCAAATTTCCCGTGCTATTGAAGCCATGCTCCGGGAAGAATTTGCGCTGGAGATTCCTGTTTTTGTACTATTGCAGGGGGAATTGCAAGCCCTGCTTGGCAAAAAGCCGGCCTGGTGGGGAACGGCCGATAAGGCCCTGTATGACAACCTGATTTTTGTGTTGCCGCCTACCTGCGCTGACGAAATTGTAGAAAAGGTTGGCGAGCCCACGCCCGGTCTAGAGCAAATACACGTTGCCGCGCCGTATATTTTTTGGTCTTTTGACCGGGAAAAGTACGCCAAATGTAACTGGTGGAAAAAGACCGCCCGCGCCGGAATTGGAGAGCGGCTTACCATACGTACCGCCAACACGCTGAACGTGCTTGCCACCCGGTAGGCACAAGCCAGGATGGCCCAAAGGAGATGCCGAACATGGAATACATACGGGTAACAAAAGAAAACATTGAGAACGAATCCATCTGCTGTGCCATTTCCAACGATAAGGACATCCAGGTATCTTCCAAAAAAGCGTGGCTGATGAACCGCTTTGCGGACGGGCTGGTGTTTTTAAAAAGCACTCAAAGAGGCAAATGCTTTATTGAATATATCCCGGCTGAAAATGCGTGGGTGCCTATTTGGGCGGATGGGTACCTGTATATCGATTGCTTTTGGGTGTCCGGTTCGCTGAAAGGGCACGGTTATGCCAACGACCTGCTAAATGCGTGCATGGCGGATGCAAAAGCAAACGGGAAAATCGGGTTATGTATTCTCTCCTCCGCGAAGAAAAAGCCGTTTTTGTCCGACCCTAAGCATTTGCTGCACAAAGGCTTCCAGCTGGCCGATGTATCGGATACCGGCATCCAGCTGATGTATCTTCCTTTTGAACAAAACGCCCCGGTGCCCAAATTCAAGGCCTGTGCCAAGCACCCGCATATTGAAGAGAGCGGCTACGTTTTGTACTATACCAACCAGTGCCCGTTCAACGGGAAATATGTGCCCATTGTTGAAGAAACCGCCAGGGAGCACGCAATTCCGTTTAAAGCAATCCGCCTCGAAACCAAAGAACAGGCGCAGGCAGCACCCACCCCCTGCACCACCTATGCGCTGTTTTATAACGGAACCTGGCTTACCAACGAGCAGCTCAACGACAAAAGGTTTTTGAAGCTGGTGGAAAATTCGTAACCGGCAGCAAGTGGCCGCAAGCTTAAAAAAAGGCGGCGATTTGTTGGTGGTTGATTGGAAAGTTGAGGTATTGTTATGCGCTTAGATGGCTTTGGTTTGCTTGTGAACGACATGGGCACCATGATTCGTTTTTACAAGGAGGTGCTTGGCTTTGAAATTAAAGAGAGCGAAGATGCCACGAATGTATATTTGGTGAAGGACGGTACCTTGTTTTTGCTTTATGGGCGAAAAGATTTTGAAAAAATGACCAGCAAAAAATATGAATACGTGAAGGGGCTCAACGGCCATTCCGAAATGGCACTTTATGTGGATACGTTTGCGGAAGTGGACGCAGCCTTCAAAAATGCAACCGCAAACGGGGCCACCCCCGTGCTGGAACCCACCACCGAGCCTTGGGGGCAGCGAACCTGTTATATTGCCGACCCCGAAGGGAATTTGATTGAGATTGGCTCGTGGAACAAGCCCTTTGAAAGCAAGGATACCTAAATTTTGCTGCACTTAAGGGGGTTCACCGTAATAGTAATAGCGCCACCTGAAGTCATGCGCGTACCGTCCTTTCGGACGGTACGCGCATGGCTTGTTTTTGCGGTTTGCTTTTGCAAATATACCCCAAGGAAGCGCGCTGCGCACCGTATTTTATTTTGGATGCCATCAAAACCTATGGCACTTGACTTTTTTGTGCGAAGGCTGTATGATACTTATGACCAAAATATAATTTTGAGTCATAGTTGAAAAAGTGGGGGCAAAGAACATGGCAAGAAGCTTTAACGGGCAAGAAAAGGAAGCCATCCAGAAAAATTTGCTGGATGCCTGCAAGCAAAGTTGGACGCAGTTCGGCTACAAAAAAACCAGCGTCGATGCACTTTGCAAGCAGGTGGGCATTTCCAAGGGGGCGTTCTATCTTTTTTTTGAATCCAAAGAAGCACTTTTTTGTGATGTTTTGTGCGCCGTGCAGAAGGAAATTTGTGGTGCAGCATCCGCCATCATCGAAAAGCGCAAAGACAAATATGGGGTTGCCGAAGCCTTAAAATCGGTTTACCGGGCCTACGACAGCAACAATTTTTTATACCAGGCAGACAGCATGGATTACACGGTTTTGATGCGCAAGCTATCCCCCGCGCAGGCAAAAAGAATTGAAGCATCCAGCAAGATGAGCCGTCACCTTTTTTTGAGCCAGCCTTACCTGGCCTTGAAGGTGGACGAAGATTTGGCAATATCGGTTATCTACGCCTTGATTATGAATGTAAAAAATAAGGATGTACTGCCGCGCAATGCCACCGAAACCTTTGATTTTATGGTTGACCATTTGATGGACAGCCTGTATGTGTAACCGTGGCCAAAAAACACGCGGGCGGTATGGGAGAAAAAATGCAGATACTTGAAATAGAGGAACGCACACCGGCCCTGGTGCAGCAGCTACTGGCGGTGTGGGAGCAATCGGTAACCGCAACGCACCTTTTTTTATCGGCGGATGCGATAAAAAAAATTAAAACATACGTGCCCCCTGCCCTTTGCGGGGTGCAGCATCTTGTGGTGGCAACAAGCGAGCGCGGCGGCCCGGTCGCCTTTATGGGCGTGGAACCGGAAACGCTGCAATTCCTGTTTGTGCTGCCAGCGCAGCGCGGAAAGGGGTTGGGAACCCGCCTGCTGCGGTATGGCATGGCGCATTTTGGCGTTAAAGCGCTTACGGTAAACGAGCAAAACCCGCAAGCCCAAGGGTTTTATGCGCGCCAAGGGTTCCGGATATACAAGCGAACGGATTTGGACGAACAGGGGAACGCCTATCCGCTTTTGTATATGCGCCGCGAAGGCTGACGGCAAACGCGCTGTAAACCCGAAGCCCGAAGCCGGAAGCCGAGCCGCCGGGTTTGCCCCCGGATTGGCCACCCGCTTGGCAGCGCTTGCAGGCGAGAAGCCCCACGCAATGCCCGCGCCTGCTGCGCACAAATTAAAATGCGATTCATAAGGAGATTAAGAAATGAAAATTGAAACCGTTGAACAAAACCATGTGCTTTGCGCGGTGATTGAGAGCGACACGCCGGTGATAACCGACGTGCAGAACGCCTTAGATGTGCTGATGCGCGCAAAATATGAAGCCGGAAGCAACAACATTGTAGTGGATAAAAACCTGGTGGCCGAGGATTTTTTTATTTTAAGCACCGGCCTTGCGGGCGAAATTCTTCAAAAGTACATCAACTACGGCGGGCGCATTGCCATTTTTGGCGATTACACGCACTATACAAGCAAACCGCTGAAAGATTTTATCTATGAAAGCAACAAGGGGAAAGACGTATTTTTTGTTGCCACAAAGGCCGAAGCCATCCATATGCTGGCCCGCTAACCCCCGCTTTGCGGCGCAACGCCCCCGGCAGCGGCCCCCCCTCTCCCCCTTTTTACTACGCAAAAACGCCCCCTTTACCGCGTGCAGTGTGCTTCGCTTCACTGCATTCGGTAAGGGGGGCGTTGCTATTGGGGTAGCGTTCAAAAAACCGGGGCTTTTCTACTGCGCCACACGGCGCTTAAAGCGGGTTGGGGCGTTGCGGCTGTGGTACAGCTCCACCAGCTTTTGGCCCATGCGGGGCAGGCTGCGGCTTTCGGCCACGGCGCGGCCCGCACCGCTTAGGTTGGGCAGGCTGCCATCCAGCATTTTGGAAACGGCCCGCACAAAGCCCGCCGTGCCGCTTGCCTTGTAGACGTTTTTGCCGTTTTCCAGCCAATCGGCGTAGACGGGGATATCCCGCACCACGGTGGGCACGCCGCAGGCAAGGGCCTCCAGCACCACAATGCCCTCGGTTTCCTCCTGGCTGCAAAAGCAGAAGATATCCGCCCCACAGTAGGCCTCCCGCAGGTCTGCCTGGCCCAAAAAGCCGGGGAAATGCAGGTTTTTGGGGGCTTGCAGCATCGCGTTTTTCACCTTGGTGGGCACCAGAGAGGGTTCGGTGTAGCCGAACCAGAAAAACTGGGCATCCGGCAGGGCGCGGGCCAGCTTGATAAAATCCAGTATCCCCTTGCGCTCCATAAAATGCCCCACGCTGATCACCACTTTATCGGTATCCAGCAGGCCGTACCGTGCGCGAAACACGGCCCGGCTTGCCTGGTTGGGGGCAAAAAACCCGGTATCCACCCCGTTGGATAGGGCGTAGATTGGCTTTTTGAGGTGGTAGCCCTCCAAAATTTTGCGGGAATAGGGCGTTGGGGTGATGATGACATCCCCCAAATTGTAGCAAAAGCAAATCCACCGGCCAAACAGCGGGGCCAGCAGGTTGGAGCCTACAAAAGAATTGCGGAAATCCTGCATGGTGGAATGGCCGTAATACACCACCAGCTCCCCCCGGTGGTGCGCCCGCAGCGCGGCCCACACCGAACCCGGGAACACCGTGTTAATCTGCACGGCATCGGCGTGGCCCTGCCAGTTTTCGGTCACCTCGGCCCCGGCGCTTTGCAGCATGGCCTTTTGGTGGCAGATGGCCTGGCCAACGCCACTTTTTTTAACGGTATCGAACGAGCCCATGTAGAGATGGATACGCATGGTGTTTCTCCTATTTTGTTATTTCCACAAGCCTAAAATCTGCTGGAAAAGCACCGTCAACCCCAGGCTGTAAAGGGCGATGGAAAAGGGCTTGCACAGCAGGATGATGGCGGTATACCGCTGCCACGAAAGCTCGGTGGTGCCGGCCAAAAAGCAGAGGTAATCGTCCGGGGCAACCGGGATAAAAATCAAAAAAGCGAACCAGCGGGCAAAACGGTCCCGCTCGGCGGCCCAACGGTCGTACCGGGTGATGAGTTTTTCGGGGAAAAGCTGGTAGAGCAGGGGCCGCCCGCAGTTGCGGGCAATGGCAAAGGCCGCCATGCTACCGGCGCAAATGCCCAAATAGTTGTACAGGAAGCCGTACCAGGGGCCAAACAGCACCACCCCCGCCAGGCACCCCAGCCCGCCGGGCAAAATGGGCACCACCACCTGCACGGCCTGAAACAAGATAAACACCGCCGCGCCCGCCGCGCCAAACCGGCCCACAAAGCCGCGCAGTGCCTCCTGCGAGGTAAGCAGCCCGGCCTGCCAAAACCACACGCCCGCCACTACGCAAAGGGCAAGGCCCACAAAGGAGGCTATGCGCATCCAATTTTGGTTCATACTTTTAGCCATAGCGCGCCTCCTTTTGCGGTGGGGGATACAAATTCTGTTTTTTCGGCCAGGGCGGTGCGGTACAGCGCCGCTGCGCGGGCTGCAAACCGGGTAGCCGAAAATGTTTCCGCCGAGGCCGCCGCCCGCCTTGCCATGGCCCCGCACAGGGTGGCATCCGCCAGCAGCGCGGCAAGGAATGTATCCAGCTCGGCCCGGGTTTGGTACTGAAAGCCGTTATCGCCGTTTTTCAGCACCCCGGCCAGGCAGGCATCGGCACGGCAAACCAGCGGCAGCCCCGCCGCCAGCGCCTCGATGT
Source organism: Gemmiger sp. (assembly GCA_028710135.1). GTDB lineage: Bacteria > Bacillota > Clostridia > Oscillospirales > Ruminococcaceae > Gemmiger. Next base: position 12,756 of record JAQUSS010000009.1, read on the forward strand.
AGGTTAGGCCCTGCGTTTCGCTGGTGGAAGCGCTCAAAAACACATCCCCCAAATGGTAGCAGGCGGCCACCTGCGCGGGGGGCACCATGCCGGCAAACACCACGGCGTGGTTTTCCAGCAGGCCCAGGCGGGCGGCGGTTTCGGCCAGCTCGGCCTGTTGGGGGCCACCGCCCACCAGCAGCAGGGTGGCCGGGGCATCCCCCATGCGGGCGCGGCATTTTAGCAGCTCGTCCACGTTTTTTTCCTTCGCCAGCCGCCCCACATAGAGTAAAATTTTATTTTGGGGCGGGATGCCCAGGCGGGCGCGCTCGGCCGCCAGCCAGCCGGGCGCGGGGCGGGCCGAAAACTGCGAAAGCTCGATGCCGGTGGGCAGCACTGATACCGGCCGGGCGATGCCATAATCGGCCAACAGCTCGCGCACCTTCTCGGTGGGGGCAATTACCCGGTCGGTTTGGTAGAGAACCATGCAAGAAAACCCTTTGGCCAGCCACCGGCCCCAGCGGCGGCTGGGGGAAAAGTAGTGGGTGTAATCCTCGTACACGGTATGGTAGGTATGTAGCAGTGGCGCGCCCGCCGCCCGGGCAATCCGCTTTGCAAGCGGAAAGGTGCTGAACTCGCACTGCGAATGTACAACATCGGGCTTCCAGGCCGTCAGCTCCCGCACAACGGCCCCCACGGCGGCGGCGCGCAGCCGGGCACCCGGGTAAACCAGCCCCGCATACACCGAGCCAATGGCATAAACGCCACCTGCAATTTGCGTTTTGCTATCGCCCGAAAGGGTAAGGATGCGTACCTCGTGCCCTTGCTGCTCTAGCGCCTGGCGCAGGTTTGTGATGGAGGTAACTACGCCGTTGACGGCAGGCAGGTACCAATCGGATGTAATCAAAATTTTCATGGTGAACTCCTATTCGGGTGGGGCGCAAAAATGGCGGCTGCCAAAAAGCAGCTACAACCAAGTTGCCGCGCCCGGCAGGCAACCGCCATCTTGGGCAATTGCGCGGGTTTTGGCAACGCTGGCGGGCCACTGTTCTGTTGGTTGGAAATAAAAGCCTCTATCCATAGAACGAGCGAGCCGGGCATTCTGCTGCAACCTGGCGAAAATTTTATATTCTACCCTTCTATTCTCCCCCATAACGATAAATATATCGAAAAGAAAAGGTTAAGCGCGTATAAAGAAACGTGCGCGGCAGCCTCTTTTTGTTGGCCACCAAAAAGCACGGCCCACGGCTCCCTGCCAAAAAGGCGAGGGCCGTGGGCCGTGCTGTGTATGGTAATCTCTGCATGGGTAATCTCTGCGGGGTAATCGCTGTGGGTTTTGCTTTCGGTTTTGATTCTTATACGGGTGCTGTTATTTTTTACAGTTTGGCCCGCTGCGGGCCGTCGCAAGCAAAATTACAGCCCGTATATATCGGTATATTTATCCGTTAGGTATTTTATATAATACTGGGGGTCAAACGCACCGCCGCAAAGGTTTTCCACCAGCCAGGCGGGTTCTTTTTTGCAGCCGTACTGCCAAAGGCGGGTTTTCAGTTCCTTCACCAGGGGGGTAAGCTCGCCGCTGGCAAAAAGCGTGGCCAGGGGCAGCTTTTTGCCGATATCCGCCACCGCCTGGGCCGCGTAGGCGCTGCCCAGCGCGTAGCTGGGGAAGTACCCCATATCCCCCATGGCCCAGTGGATATCCTGCAAAACGCCGTGGGTATCGTCCGGCACGGTGATGCCCAAATATTCCTGGTATTTTTCGTTCCAGGCGGCGGGCAGGTCCCGCACGGCCAGGGTGCCCTGCAACAGGGCTTTTTCCAGCTCGTACCGCACCATAATGTGCAGACTATAGGTCAGCTCGTCGGCCTCGGTGCGGATAAGTCCCGGCTCGGCGCGGTTTACGGCACGGTAAAATTCCTCCGCCGTTACCCCCGCAAGCTGGGTGGGGAACTGCGCGGTGAGGGTGGGCCACAGGCAACCGATAAATTCGCGGCTGCGGGCCACGCAATTTTCAAACAGGCGGCTTTGGCTCTCGTGCAGGCCCATGGTGGAGCCACCCGACAAAATGGTATAATCGAGTGCAGGGTCAACGTGCAGCTCGTACAGGGCGTGGCCCCCCTCGTGCGCAACCGAATAGAGGTTGGAGGCCATATCCCGCGGGAGGTAGTGGGTGGTGATGCGCACATCTCCACGCCAAAAATTGGTGGTGAAGGGGTGCTCGGTTTCGCCCAAAATGCAATGTTCCGGGTCAATGGTCCACCGCCGCATGATGGCCTGGCTGATGGCCCGCTGCCCTTCCATCGGCCAATCGGCATCCAAAAAATCGGCCCGCACCGCACGCCCGCGCTGCCGTATGGCGGCCAGCAGGGGCACAATGGCGGTGCGCAGGGTGGCAAAAAATTCATCGCAGCGGGCAATGGTCAGCCCGCGCTCGTATTGGTCAAGCCACACCTCGTAGGGGTCGCGCCCGGGGGCAATATACCCGGCCTGGGCGCGGCGGCCCGCCACCAGTTTTTCAAGGTAGGGCGCGTAGGCCGCAAAATCGTTATTCCGCTTGGCCTTGCCCCACACCGTTACCGATTGTTGGGCCAGGCTGGCAAAGGCGGCATACTCCGCCGGGGGGATGCGGCAAATCTCGTTATACCGGCGGCGCAGTTCCCGCACCTCGGCCTTTTCCTGCTCGGTTTCGGCATCCGCGGCAGCGGTGGTGAGCAGGGCATCGGTTTCGGGGTTGACGAGAAGGCGGAACTGGGCCTCGCTCAAAGCCTCGGCCGCAACGGCGCGGCCCGCCGCACTCTCGGGCGGGGCCACGGTGGATTCATCATACTCGATGGCGGCCAGGGCATAGTAATAGGCGTAGTATTGTTTTTCCAGCGCGCGCAGCGCTTGAATGCTTTCTTTCATAGTATTGGCTTCTTTCTGTTCGTATTTAAAAAAAGGGGGCACCGGCTACAGTATACCACAGTTGGGCGGCGGGGGAAATAGCGGCGCGGGCCGGTTTTTGGCGGGCGTGGCAGGGTTTTACTTGCCTTTTGCCTTGCAAAGAGGTATCATAAGTGCAAGAATATAGGGGCTATGCCCCGGGAGGTTTACTAGGATGGAGCAACCCCTTGTCAGCATCATCGTACCCATCTACAATGCCCAAAAGCACATTGCCCGCTGTGTGGAAAGTATCCGCCGCCAAAGCTACCCCGCGCTGGAAATTCTGCTGCTCAACGATGGCTCGCAGGATGTCAGCTACGAGGTTTGCCAGATGTACGCGGGGATTGATAAGCGCATTGTGCTGATTGATAAAGCCAACAGCGGGGTGGCGGCCACCCGCAATCTGGGCCTGCGCTATGCCAGCGGCGACTACCTGCAATTTGTGGACGCCGACGATACCCTGGAGCCGGATGCCACCCGCCTGCTGGTGGAAAAAGCCACCGCCCACCAGGCCGATTTGGTGATTGCCCACTACAACCGCGTCACCCCACCTGCCGACCCACCCGAGCTTTCGCGCCTAGCGAAGGATTTGCTGCCGGATGGCACGGTGGAGCGGTTATCTACCCCGCGGCCCACGAAAATCAAAGCCTTTGGCTTTTTGCCCGAGGGCTTTATGGACAAAACCCAGTTTGCGCAGGGGCTGATGCAGGAACCGGCATCCTTTTATTATGGCGTGATGTGGAACAAGCTGTACCGCGCCGCTTTGGTGCGGGAACATACCGATGTGATTTGCAGCGAGGAGCTGAACTGGAGTGAGGACCTCTACTTCAACCTAAGCTTTATCCGCTACGCCGAGCGTTTTTATTCGCTGGCGGTGCCGGTGTACAACTACCTGCAAAACCCCGAGAGCATCTGCCATACCAAGCTGAACCCCATCAACGTTTTGACGACCCGGGCCTCCCTGTTTGCCTACTACAAGCAGCTTTACGAGAGCTTGGGCCTATACGAGGAGAACAAGGTACAAATTTTCAAATACCTGGTTTCCATCGCTGAAAGTTGAGCGCCACCCTGTTTTGCCCCCAAAAAGGCAAACTGCGCCACCGGCGAATAAAGCAGGCTGCTTAAAAACCAACAAAAAAACGTATACCATAATGCTACCATGCTACAATAAGGAAGTGCTTGTATGAAAATTATAACGACCCCCAACGCCCCCGCCGCCATCGGCCCCTACGCCCAGGGGGTAATCTCAGGCGGGTTTATCTATTGCTCGGGCCAGATTCCGGTTGACCCCGCCGTGGGCGAGGTTGTGCCGGGTGGCATTGAGGCCCAGGCCGAGCAAAGCTGCAAAAACGTGGGGGCCGTGCTGGCCGCCGCCGGGGCAAGCTACCCCCAGGTGGTAAAAACCACCTGCTTTTTGGCCGATATGGGCGATTTTGCCACGTTTAACGCGGTGTATGCCAAGTATTTTACCGGCAAGCCCGCCCGCAGCTGCTGCGCCGTGAAGGCCCTGCCCAAGGGCGTACTGTGCGAGATTGAGGCGGTAGCCGAACTATAACGCCCCCCGCTTTAAACCAAAAAATCACCGCCTAGGCAGCGTAGCCTGGGCGGTGATTTTATTTTACGCATTAGGAGGCCGATTCGTTTTTGGCGCTGCTTTTGCCGCGTATTCTGCGCCGCACGGCGCAAAGGGCGGCGGCAACCCCGGCCAGAAAAAGTGGAACCCCCAGCAGGCACAGCCCCGCACCCGCGCTGCCCGCTGCATCCCCCGCCACGCCCACAAGGGGGCTGGCGATGATCATCAAAACGCTGTAGGCCATGCTATCCACGCTGACAAGGGTGGCGCGTTGGTCGCTCGGGTAGGCATCGTGCAGGCTTTTTTCAGCATGGAGGAGCCATACCGAGAAGGCCGCGCCCGTAAGCATGGCCCCGGCAATGGCCACCCACACCCGGGGCGCGGCCCCCGCCACGGCGGTGCCCAACCCGCCCAGCATGGCGGCCAGGGCATACAGCTTTAGCAGGCTGCCGGGGTGCAGCCGCCGCCCCAGGGTGGTGCCCAGCAGGCGGGCAAGCTCCACCCCCAGCAGGGGCAGGCCCAGCAGCATGGTGGGCAGGCCAAGCTCGGTAAGGCGCTGCTGCAAAAACATCAGGGTAAGGTAGCAGGGCAGGCTGATGAGGGCGTTTGCCATAATTTTGCGGGCCACCGCCGGGTTGCCCACCAAAAACCGCACCGATAGGGCGATATGCTCCCGCAGGCGGGCGGGCAGGCCCGCAAAGGGGTGCTGCTGCCGGGCCGTTTGTTTGCTGGTTACGGCAGGCTCCCACAGGCCGCCCGCCGCCACCGTGCGGGTAAGGGCAACCGCGGCATCCAGCAGGTAGAAGCCGGTATAGCCAAGCACCCCCGTAAGCAGGCTGCACAAATCATTCACCACGCTGCCCAGCGTTTGCAGGATGCTGACGTTGGCATCCACCTGCAAATACGCATCGGCGCAGCCTGCCTGCACCAGGCTATCGTAGGTAAGGGCCTCCTGCGTGCCGGAAATCAGGTTGTAGGAGAGCGCCATGAGGGACATGGAAAGGCACACCCAGCCAAAGCCGCTGCCGGCCACCATGGCAACCCCCGCAGCCGCCCCCATCAGCCCCGATACCCGCAGCGACCGCCGCCGGCCCATCAGGTCAGCCGCCATCCCGCTGGGTATCTCACAAAGTAGGCTGGTGATGTGGAAAACACCCTCGGCCAAGCCGATTTGCCAAAGGGTAAAACCCCGCGCCGCCAGCAGTACCACCCACACCGCGTTGGTAATGCGCAGGCAGGAGGCAAAGGCATAGGCATAAATATGCCGCAATTGTTTTTTGATATCCATAATAAACACCGTTCCTTTAAAATTCAAAAAATTGAAATAAAACGGTGCGCCCAAAATGGCAAAAAAATGCCGCGGCAAACCACGCCGCGGCACGAATAATAACGTACTACTGCGTTTTACCAGCTTATAAAAGGGCGCACTGCGGTAAGGTGTTTGTTAAATGTTTCCTTTTGCATTGTACAAAAGGCCCGATAACCAACACACCGCAGATGCACTCCTTCCGGTAAAACGTTCAAAATGATGGGGCCACAAAGCCTTACAAGGCTTTGCTATAGTATACTACCGCCGCCGGGGAATTACAAGGGGGGATTTTTTGTGGGTGGGGGGCAGGGCCGGTTCGCTATCGGGCTGTTCGGGCGCTGTGCTTTCATGGTGCTATTGCCCGGTATCGAAGTGAAGATCCTTCTGCAACGGTTCAAAACTGGATGCGAAACCGGGATGTTATCGAATTTTTGGGGTTATGGGAAACCATACACAACCCCCAGTTTAACCCCCTCGAATTCGAGGGGGTTAAACAAAAGGCCGGGTACAATGCGTTTACACCATCGCCCAAAGCCGCCGCAAAGCGGGCTTTTTTGCGCAAATTCCGCGCAAATTCCGCGCAAATTTCCCTGCGGCGCGGGCTTTTCACATTTATCGTTGCGCGGGGGGTTGCAGGATGGTATACTGGTTGCAGATGCAATTGAGAAATGGGGGGCGCGGCGTTTTGCGGGAGTTGCGTGCGGGGGGCACTGCGCCGGTACAGGGCGTTTTGTTCAAGGCATTTCATGGGGTATTTGCCCTGCTGCTGTTATTTTTGGTGGTTGCCGGGGTGGCAAGCTGGCAGTATAACGGCCCGGCGGCCCTGGTGGCGGGGCTTGTTTTGGGCCTGATGCTGGCGCTGGGCTACCGGCTGGCTGCCCCGCTGGTGGATGCACTGCCCGCCGGGCGGTTCCGGCTGGTGATGGCCGGGGTGGCCGCTGCCTACCTGGCCCTATTGCTGGTGCTGGGCAACGCCATGGCCGAGGTACTGATCAGCGATATGGGGGTGGTGTACGACACCCTGGCCGAGTTTTTGGCCTACGGCCACCCGGTGCAAAATAACGATTACTATATTATCTGCAACAACAACCTGGGCTTGGCACTGGTGCTGTATGGGTTTTATGCCCTGGCCGGGTGGTTTGGCATCCGGCCCGATGCCGGTGCCGGCATCACGGCGGGCATTTGCCTAAACTGCGTTTGCATTTTTGTGGCCATGCTGCTGTTCAGCTACGCGGCCCGGCTGCTGGCCAGCAAGCAGAGCGTGCAGCTTTTGTTTTTGTGCTGCGCCGCCTTGTTTGCCCCCCTCTACCTATGGTCGCCCTATTTTTACTCCGATACCCTCTGCCTGCCCTGGCTGGCGGGGGCGCTGGTGCTATACCTGCGCTGGCAGCAAAGCCCGGGCCTAAGCCCCGGCTGGGCGTTGGCCTTTGGGGGCGCGGTGTTTGTGGGCTACGCCATCAAGGGCAGCGTGGTGGTGGTGCTGGTGGCGGGGCTATTGGTGCTGCTGGTAGCGCCGCCCAAGGCGGCCACCCGCACCCGGCTGGCGGGGGCGGCGGCAGCCATGCTGTTTACCTTTGTTGGGCTGTGGGGCGGCTACCAGGCCTTCCAGGCCCAGTACCTTGATTGGGCTGACCGGGAGGCTGTATGCTTCCCCACGGAGCTGTGGCTTTGCTATGGCAGCCACGGCGAGGGGGACTATGCCGACGAGGATGCCAACGATTGCCGCCTGCAACCCACCCTGGATGCCCGCCAGGCCCTGATGCGGCAGCGCATTGCCGAAAATTACGCCGCCCGCACCCCGGTGGGCAACCTAGATTTTATCCTGCATAAGGCGGTGCGCACCTGGGGCGATGGCGAGTACGGCGCGCCCGAATACCTGGCCGCCCCCCTGCGCCCCACCTTTGCGGCTCGGTTTGTGCTGTATGGCCAGCCCGGGTTTATGCCCCTTTTGTACTATTGCCAGGCGTGGCAATACCTGCTGCTGGCCTTAAACGCGGTGGGGGCCTTGCTGGCCCTGCGCGGCGGGGCCGCAAGCCCGCTGCGGGCAGCCTTTTTGCCCCGGCTTGCCCTGTTTGGCGCCATCTTCTTTTTCAGCTTTTGGGAAACCAAGCCCCGCTACGCCCTGCATTTTGCGCCGGTGCTGCTGCTGTGCGGGGTGTTGGCCCTGGCCCAGCTTGCCACCCGCCGCCAAAAAGCCCCCGCCAAAGAATTTGCGGTGGTACGCTAGGCACGCCCGGCAGTGCCCCAGGCCCGGGGCAGCGCGGCAAATTTGCCCCCCTGCCCCCCTGCCGGCCCTGCCCACCCCGGCCCCGGCACACAAAAAACAGAAGCGCGGCACCCGGTTTTTGGCCAGGTACCGCGCTTTTTATGGTTGTATGTTCGGCTTATGCTTTGGCAGCCGGTTTTTCCATCGCGATGGAAAGGTCATGCAGTTGCTTTTCGTCCACCAGCTCGGGCGCACCGCTCATCGGTTCGCTGGCGTTTTGCACCTTGGGGAAGGCGATTACATCCCGGATGGAATCTTTTTTGAGCATCAGCATCACCATACGGTCCAGCCCGTAGGCCATGCCGCCATGGGGGGGCGCACCGTAGCGGTAGGCATCCATCAAAAAGCCGAAGCTTTCGCGGGCGCGTTCCTCGGTAAAGCCCAACACCTTGAACATCCGATCCTGCAAAACCGGGTCGTTGATGCGCATTGAGCCGCCGCCCATCTCCACACCGTTGAGCACGATATCGTAGGCAATGGCGTGGCAGGCCCCGGGGTCACTCTCCAGCTTATCCATATCCTCGGCACGGGGCAGGGTGAAGGGATGGTGCATGGCCATCCAGCGGCCCTCCTGCTCGCTGTACTCGAAGAGGGGGAAATCCACCACCCAAAGGAAGTTGAATTTGTCCGGGTCAATCAGGCCGTATTTGCGGCCAATTTCCAGCCGCACCTGGCCCAGGGCCGTGCAGGCTTTTACCCAGTCGCCATCGCTTACCAGCAGCAGCACATCCCCGGTTTCAGCCGAGAGGGCGGTGTGCAGGGCAGCCTTTTCCTCCTCGGTCAAAAACTTTTCAAAGCTGGAGGTGGTGCCTTCTTCGGTCAAACGGGTGTAGGCAAGGCCCTTGGCCCCGTAGGTTTTGGCAACCTCGCCCAGCTTATCAATGGTTTTGCGGGTTAAGGTGGCGGCCATCCCCTTGGCGTTGATGGCCCGGATGCTGCCCCCCGCGCCAAGCGCGGCCTTGAAGGGCACAAACTCGCTGGCGGCAAACAGGGCGCTTACATCCTGCAATTCCAGCCCAAAGCGGGTATCGGGCTTATCGGAGCCATAGCGGCCCATCGCCTCCTGCCAGGGCAGGCGGGCAAAGGGCGTGGCAACCTCCACCCCCAAAATTTCTTTCCACAGGGTTTTGATCAGCCCTTCGTTGACGGTCATCACATCGTCCTCGCTCACGAAGGACATTTCCTCGTCCACCTGGGTAAACTCGGGCTGGCGATCCGCCCGCAGGTCCTCATCCCGGAAGCAACGGGCAATTTGGAAGTACCGGTCAAACCCCGAAAGCATTAAAATTTGCTTATACTGCTGGGGGCTTTGGGGCAGGGCATAAAAATGCCCCGGCTGCAACCGGCTGGGCACCAAATAATCTCGCGCACCCTCGGGGGTAGATTTTATCAGCATGGGGGTTTCAATCTCGCAAAAATGCTGCTCGCAAAAATAGTTGCGCAGCACCTGGCAAATTTTGGAGCGCAGCACAATGGGCCCGTGCATGGAAGGGCGGCGCAAATCCAAATAGCGGTATTTTAGCCGCAGCTCATCGTTCACCGGCACCTCATCCCGAATTTCAAACGGGGGTGTTTCGGCGGCGGAAAGTACCCGCAGCTCGGCCACATACAGCTCCACATCGCCGGTGGCAATTTTATCGGTTTTGGCGGCGCGCTCCCGCAGGGTGCCGCGGCAAATCAGCACATATTCACTTTTTAGGCTTTGGGCCTTGGCAAACACATCGCGGGGGGTATCCTCGTCAAAAACAAGCTGCAAAATGCCGGTGGTATCCCGCAGGTCAGTAAAAATAATGCCGCCCTTATCGCGGCTGCGCGCCACCGAGCCGCAAACCGTCATCTGCTGGCCCACATTTGCCATGCTAACCTCACCACAATACTGTGTGCGGCGCAGGCTCCCCATACTTTCCATACAACTTCCTCTTTTCTGGCTCTTTTTTGGAATATACTCCAAAATCATCACTTATCTGGCATTATAGCATTTTACGGCCCCTTGTGCAATATATTGTAGCAGTTGCCAACCGTCGGTTTTTGGGGTATAATTGCGGTTGCATTCCCCTATACGCGTCCGGCAAGCGCCGGCTTAACCTTAAACATAGAGGTATTTATATGCTAGGCCAGTATTTGATTGTATTTCTTGTTTCGATGGTACCCTTAATTGAACTGCGCGGGGCCATCCCCTACGGCGTGGCCTTTGGGCTGCCTTTGTGGAGCACTTATGTGGTTGCCATCATCGGCAATATGCTGCCGGTGCCCTTCATCTATCTGTTTGCCCGCAAGGTGCTGGTTTGGGGGAAAGATAAGCCGGTAATTGGCAAGTTTTTCACCTTCTGCCTAGAAAAGGGCGAAAAAGGCGGCAAAAAGCTGAAGGAAAAGGCCGGGCGCGGGCTGTTTGTTGCCCTGCTGCTGTTTGTGGGCATCCCCCTGCCGGGTACCGGCGCGTGGACGGGTACCCTGGCCGCCAGCCTGCTGGATATGGATTTTAAAGAGAGTGTTTTGGCCTGCATGGGCGGCGTGTTGCTGGCCGGGTGCATTATGGGCGTTATCAGCGTGTTGGGCGTATCGGCCTTTGGTGCGATTGCCGGGTGATAAACTTCGCCTCCCCTGCCGCGCAAGTTTTAGCAAAAGCAAAATTAAAATCAAAGCAAAGTAAATAAGCGCTGTGCCCCGTTTTTTTGTAGGGCACAGCGCTTATCTTTTGTGTTTCTACCTGAACCACTATTCGCTTACAGCAGGTCAGCGTTTTGAAAGAAATTCCAACACCTGTTTCTTTACCGTATCAAAATGTTCTACCAAGGCAAAATGCGTGCCTGGTTTCAACTCCACAAAGGTCACCGGCCCGTTCAAATGGTCACGGTAATATTCCATGGCTTGAAACATATATAAACTGCCAGGGTTGGGGGCAAACACCAGCGCCGGAACCTGAATCGTTGGCACCACATCGCGGTAATCCTGATAGCCGGAATCATACCAAGTTGCTATGCAGGCCAGCTGATCCAAGCAGTTGGCTATGCCTTTCTCCGCCATCGTAGTCACGCTTTGGAATTCAGCCGGGATGTCTTTCGGGTCTGCCTGTAGCAACTGCGCAAAATCAATTTTCATTGCCGGAGGAAGCGCAAGCTCCGGGAAGGCACTGGCAGAGGTTTCCGCCGTATCCTGCGCAAAAAAGGCGTCCGGGTCATGGAACATTTTTTGCAGGGAATCGGCCAGCTTGGCCAAATTCTGTTTGCCGCGTATCCGGCCATAGGGCCAATCCTCTCGGGAAGTGACGCTGGGGGGCTGGTCGAAGATGATGATGCTGTCCACGTACAAATCTCCATAAGCTTTGAAATAGGCTAAAATAACCGAAAGGCCCATGGAACCACCGTAGAAAATTGCTTTTTCAACTTGCAGGTGCTCCAGCAGTTCCTTGGCGTCTAGCGCACACCAAGCCATGGAATTGTACTTGCTTGGCGAGGATTTTCCGTAGCCGCGGTAATCGAAGGCTACGCAGTGATACCCCTGCTCCGCCAGCTCATCAAACATCGGGTTGGGCAACATTTCATAGGATGCGCCAAAGCCATCGAAAAACAAGACGGTCTGTGCAGATTTTTCTCCTGCCTCGGTGTAGGAAATATTCAATTTTTGGGAATTGGTATAGTATGACATTTTGCTTCTCCTTGTTTTATATTATCTTTTTGCTTTGAGCGGTACGGACAGTTGGCTCTCGCACTCCTCCCGGCTGATTTCTCCCTGGTTTGCTTTGGTCATTAGCTGCACATCCTTATCGCGCAGCTTGTACCCAAGCTTTAGTATGATAATGGCAATCAGTTGGCCGATTGCCGGAAACAGGGACATCATAAACCAAATCATGTCGGTAACCGCAACGGGCTGCGCCGCCACATCTCCACTGATAAAGCCCACTGCGCCCAGCAACAGCATTGTGACGGAACCAGACGCGGCACCGATGATTTTGGCGTTGAAGGTACTCATTGACATGATGACACCGGTAGTGTTTTTTCCGGTTTTGTACAACCGGTATTCTGCACAATCCAAAAAGAACATATTGAGAAACAGGTTGGTGGAGAAGAAGCAGGCGTTGCGGATGGTGTGGCATACCAGAAAGAGCACAACGTTACTGTATCCCACAAAGAAAATGATGACGCTGAACAGGCAGTTGCCAACCAGAAAAACCATATACAGCGTAAACTTGTCTATCCGTTTGGTAATGGCCGGTGCCAGCGTGCCGATAATTAGGGCCGGGACCATCGGCAGCATATTCATGAGAATCATCATATCCACATTGCCCAAATTATATATGGCAAAGTAACCCATAACCGTCATGATGGAATTGGTAAGCCCTGAAACAACGGAGGCGCACAGCATAACCAGCATGAACTTATTTTGCACAACCGCCCGGAACAAATCGTTCAAATTTGGCGACTGTTCCTCGGTGGAAATATTTCGCTCTTTGGCTGTAAACCCTAGCGGTACCATGGTAATCAAGCTGACGGTTGCTACGATGATTGCCGTGGCCGTCCACCCGATGGTGGGGTACAGCAGCGGAATGGCAATGCCGGGCAGTATGCCCGCGATGTAGATAATCGTTCTGCCCTGCGTGACGATTTTGGTGCGCTCATGCACATTGCCTGTCATAGCGGTTACCACTGAGAAAAAGGGGATGTCGCACACGGTGTAAGCCATACCCCAGCACACATACAAACCGGTGGCCAGCAAGGTTTTTACCCCAATAGATAGCGAAGAAGGAATTGCGAATAGTAGCACCGTAAAGATGGGCAGCAGGAAAGATGACAGTTTGAGCCAAGGCTTGTACTTTCCGCCCTTGCGTTTACTCTTATCCACAATGATGCCAAACAGAGGGTCGTTAATGGCATCCCAGATACGTGCACCAAGGAAAATGAGGCCCACCACAGCCGCTGTAATTCCAATGTCGGTGAAATAGATTTGTAGGTAGCTGGTAAACAGGCTATACAGAATGCACTGCCCGGAGGAAAACGCCAAATAGCTGACTCGTTCCTTCAAGGTGGTCTGATTGGAAATTGCTGCGGCTGTCGCTGTTTTCTTCATGAATTGTATCCTCCCAATTTCATTTAATGCTTGCCAATGAGAACGCGAACAATTAAATGCACAAAATTATCAACACTTGATGTATGTTTATGAACAGCTGTTGACAATTCCTACAATTCTTTTATAATAGAGTGGATGACTTCTGTCAATAAGCAAAACAACGGTAATATGCACATTCATCCACAGGTTAAGGGGTGTCTGTTCGCAAAGGGAATAAAAAGATGCAAAAAGAATTGGTAACAAAGAAAATAGACCGGCGTACAACGTACACGCAGTCTATCATTAAAAAAGCCTTAATTCAGATGCTACATGAGATGCCAATTGAAAAAATCACCGTAGCCGGCATTTGCAGAATTGCGGAAATTAACCGCGGTACATTTTACATCCACTACCAAAACCCGTACGACTTACTAAAAAAGATGGAAGAAGAATATGCCGCCAAAATGGTTGAGGACATTCGCCAATTGATTCAGCTGATGATGGCCAAAAAGGACTACCGCCCCTTGGGGATGTCTATGCACCACATCAACGTCACCGATGACATCCATCGTTTTTTGCTAACACACAATCCAAGCTCCAGCAATATTATGCAGCAGATGCGGCGGGAGGTGGAGCCCTTCGTTAAGGCAAACATGATGGAATACTACGGGTTTTCCGAGGAAAAGGCCCAGATAGCGTTCGAGTTGCTGTATGCGGGTAGCCAAGCGGTTGACATCTATCTGTTGAAGAAAAACGCATCGCCGGGGGAAGTGGACAGAATGATTGCCATTATGGATGATATCATTGAAAACGGTTTGGGTAAATGATATCTATCTTCCCCTTTGGTTCTCCTTGGCCATTGATATGAACCCGTTGGCCTTTCTTGCTATATGAAAACCAAGATTGTGTAACAGGCAGTGAAACAAATCTGAATTTGTCGGAGTGGGATAAGGTTATTTGTATTTTATGTTGAACAAGAAATAAAATTTATGGGGGGACATTGTAAACGGCTTATTAGGAAACCAAAAACGAAAAAGCGCTATCTTTCAATTGTTTCATTTTTCATGCTGGCTGCCACCATTTTGAATGGATGCGCGAGCAAGGATGTAAGACATACGGAGAATACCGCGAACATCGGTACCGGCATTCTTCGCAAGGAAGTATTCGCACTTGTTTCCAGCGCGGAAAACTCCAGCATAGATTACAGCAAGCAATATGCCTACATTGAGGATATTGGAGATGGAAGAGGCTACACGGCGGGCGTCATTGGTTTTACGTCGGGAACCGGAGCTTTGTTACAGGTGGTACATGAATATCTGAAGTTGAAGCCCCAAAACAATTCGTTGGAAAAGTATCTTTCTGCACTGGAAGCAGTAGTCGGAACGGATTCACACGAAGGGCTGGGGGATGCATTTCTTGCCGACTGGCAAATTGCGTCAGAGGATGCCGAGATGATACAGGCCCAGAATACGATTTTAGATGATTTGTACCTCAATCCATCCATTGCCTTTGCCAATGAAGAGGGGCTTAGCGTTTTGGGGCAATACATCTATTATGATGCCATGGTGGTGCATGGCCCCGGGGACGATGAGGACAGCTTCAACGGAATTCGGATGAACGCCAAAGCGTCGGCAGATACCCCCGCAATGGGGGGAAACGAGAAAACGTATTTGCAGGCGTTTTTAGATGCGAGAAGTGTCATCATGAAAAAGGAAGAAGCACATTCGGATTTATCCCGATTAAATACACAGCAGGCATTTCTTGAGGCAGGAAACGAAACACTAGCGCTTCCTCTTACATGGACGATGTATGGCGAAGCATTTGCGTTGGATGAAAGCAGTTTGAGCAATATGGCCGAATGCGCATGAAGGAGTTTGTGGCCCCGTTTACGGGTAGTAAGAATACAAAGGCATAAAAAATGCCCCTCAAGGGGCTGCCATGCGTCAGCAATGCAGTTGGCTGACCATTTTGCAGCCCCTTGAGGGGCATTGTCTGTATTAGGCCCTTCCAGGGCCATCCCAAGCCACCAGCTCTGCTGGTGGCTTGGACTTTTCAGGTTTATTTTGCGGGGTTTAAGGCAGCGGCAACCCACTGCCCGGTGGCATCCTGGTAGGCCAGCACGTTGATGTTCGCCCCATCGGTAAGGCCATCGCGCAGGCCGTTCAGCAGGTTATCGTCCTTGCGAAAGCTCAGGGTGGTTCCATCCGCCTGCAACAGGCTAAAGCTGCTCATCATCCCCTCCTGCACGGTGCCGGTATACACGGTTGTGGCCTGGGCGTAAAGGGCAAGCTGCGCGGCATCATCGGTGATATACACGGCGGTGGCATCGTCGTCATCGGCCGTATCAAATAGGCAGCCCACGGCCACCTGCATCCCCTCCAACAAACCGTTGGAAAGGGCGCGGGTGGTCGTATCCGTCAGGTGGATATCCACCTCCTGCCCGGTAGCGCCATCGTCCAGCGTCAGCTCAAACTGGTTCATGGTGGCATCGCTTACGGTGCCCGTCAACCATGCGGCCTTATTTTGCACCGGCAGGTCATCGTCCGCATCGTCCACAACGGTCGCCGTCAGGCTTTTGCCGCCATCGGCGGTGGTGCCGCCCACCTCCACCCGCATCCCCTCCAGCAGGCCGTTATCCAAATCAATCTTTGTGTTATCTTGCAGGTACACCTGCACGGTGGTGCCATCGTCCAGCGCCAGCACAAACTGGTGCATGGTGCATTCGGTGGCGGTGCCGGCCAGGTACAGGGTGCTGCCCTGCACCGCCTGGCCATCCGCCGGGGCGGTGGTGGGCACCGCCGGGGCTTCGGTTTGGGTGGGTGCCGGGGCCGCCGTGGGCGCAGCCGCAGCCCCGTCCCCACTCAAGGAAGCCGGGGCGCTGCCACAGCCTGCCAGCAGTGCCACTGCCAGCCCACAGCCCGCCAGGGCGCGGAGATATTGGTTACGTTTCATCATACATTGCCTCGTTTCTTTCGGTTACCAAAACAGCATCGGGCCGGGCCAAGTATTTGCTTACCGCCTGCTTACCGGCCTGGCACCGTTTTTGCGGCGGCAGCCGCCGGGAACTTGCGCGGCCCTGCACCGGCCCAAGGGGGGGTGGCGGGGGCACGGTTTGCCACGCCGCCTGCCCGCCCCATACCCCCACTTTAACACGTTTTTTACCGGCAAGCAAGGCCGGGGCCGGGCTTGCCCGGCTGCAAAACCTATCGCTGGGCCGCCAAAAGCCCGCCAAAACCCCGATAACTGCCCACGATTCCCGGCCCTTGGCGGGGTGTGGCGGCCCGCCCACATTTTTTTTGCAGGGGGCCTTGCCCCCGGCGCTTTTTGCCCCCGGCAACCTTGCTAAACCCCGCACCCCCTGCATAGAATTTACAGGCTGCGGTTGTTGCTTTTTTGCAGTGCGCGGAAGGAGGAACCCCTATGGTAGAATGGATTACCAACGCCAACCGGGCAATCAACGGGTTTGTGTGGGGGCCGGCGGGGTTGCTGCTGCTATTTGGGGCCGGGCTATGGTTTACGGTGCAAAGCAAGGCGTTTCAGTTTACCCATTGCGGCTACTGGCTCCAAAAAACCATCGGCGCCATCTTTACCAACCGGCAGGTTACAGCCCCCACCGGCCCGCAGGCGGGCAGCATCAGCCAGTTCCAAAGCCTGTGCACCGCCCTGGCGGCCACCATAGGCACCGGCAACATTGTGGGGGTGGCCACCGCCATTGTAAACGGCGGCCCCGGCGCTATTTTTTGGATGTGGCTGATGTCGCTGCTGGGCATGATGACGAGCTTTGCCGAAAATGTGCTGGGCATCTACTACCGCCGCAAAAACCAAGCGGGCGAATGGGTGGGCGGCCCGATGTACTACCTGCACGACGGGCTGGGGGCCAAAAAGGGCTGCCGGGGCCTGGGGCGGGCGCTGGCCCGGCTGTTTAGCTGTTTTTGTGTGCTGGCCTCCTTCGGCATTGGCAACATGGGGCAGGTAAACGCCATCTCGGGCAATGTGCAGGCCGCGTTTGGGCTGCCCACCTGGGTTACGGGGCTGGCGCTGATGCTGCTTTGCGCCCCGGTGATTTTGGGCGGGGTAAAACAGGTTGCCGCCGTGAGCGAAAAGCTGGTGCCGGTGATGTCTTTATTTTATATGGCGGGCACCCTGCTGGTGATTTTTGCCAACCTAGCCCGCCTGCCCGCCGCCCTGGGCGCAATTTTTGAGGGGGCGTTTGGCTTGCAGGCCCTGGGCGGCGGGCTACTGGGGTACGGGGTAAAAAATGCCATTGGCTGGGGGTTCAAGCGGGGGGCATTTTCTAATGAAGCCGGGCTTGGTTCCTCGGTGATGATCCACGCATCCGCCAACGTGCGGGAGCCGGTGCAGCAGGGTATGTGGGGCATTTTTGTGGTGTTTGCTGATACCATCGTGGGTTGCAGCTTAACCGCCCTGGCCGTGCTTACAAGCGGCGTGGTGGAGCTTTCCACCGGGCGGGCCGTGGCCGGGGTATCGGGCGTGGCGCTGGTGGGGCAGGCATTTTCCAGCGTGTTTGGCGGGCTGGGGCCAAAATTTATTGCGTTATCCATTTTGCTATTTGCCTACTCCACCGTGCTGGGGTGGAGCCACTACGGTGCCAAGGCGTTTGAGTATCTGTTTGGCACCCGGGCCACGGGGGGCTACCGGGCGGTGTTTATCGCCCTTGTGTTTGTGGGGGCCACCATCCCGCTGGATTTGGCGTGGGATTTATCAGATACCTTTAACGGCCTGATGATGCTGCCCAACCTGGTTGGGGTGCTGGCACTATCGGGCAGGGTGCGAAAGATTACCCAAAACTATCATGCCCGCTATTTTTTGCACCAAACTGAAATTACGCCGCTCTGCGCCTTCTCCCCCCGGTACCAGGCGGAAGCTGCCGCCGGGTACCGGCAGGAGGTGCGGGAGAATGCCACGCAACGCCACGCCCGCAACGCCACGCTTGGATAAAAACGCCGCCCGCGTATCTGCCGCTTGGGCCTGGGGCCGTGGCCGGGTGCCGGGGCCGGGGCTTTGCGCCCCGGCAGCATTTTTAATTGTAATACTACTTTTTAATAAAGAAGCAAAAAGGGGGCTGCCGGGGGGTGGCCCCCTTTTTTATCCCGCCGCATAATCCTGCCGCAGCTTCGCACACTAAGGTAGAAAAAGGAAATACAGGGAGGCATTCACAATGAAAGCAACCGGAATTGTACGCCGAATCGACGAATTGGGGCGGGTGGTGATCCCCAAGGAAATACGCCGCACCCAGCGCATCCGCCAGGGGGACGCGCTGGAAATTTTTACCGCCCCCGATGGGGAGGTCATCTTCAAAAAATACTCGCCCCTAGTGGAGCTGCGGGAGATGGCGGGCATCTACACCGAGGTACTGGCCAAAAGCCTGGGCACCCCGGTGCTGGTGTGTGACCGTGATGTGATTGTGGCAGCCGCGGGCCTGCCCAAAAAAGAGTGGCTGGATACCACCATCAGCACGGCGCTGGAGCGGCTGCTGGGCGGGCGCAGCCTGTACGCCGCCACGGCCGACCCCGCCAAGCGGCTGTACCCCCGCGAACAGTGCGATAGAATTGTGCTTTGCGCCGCCCCCATTATTGTGCAGGGGGATGTGGAGGGGGGCGTTTGCCTGCTGGGCGGTGCCCACGCCGCCGCCCCCACCAGCGAGCAAACCCGCAGCGTGGGCACCGCCGCCGCCTTTTTGGCCCGCTGGATGGAGGAATAGCCCTTTGCCCTGCCCCGGCCCCGCCGCCGCCCCCTCGGTTTGTGTCGAAACTGTTAAACTTTGCCGCCATGGGCAAAGTTTTTGAAAAAACCACTTGACAGTGGCGGGGGTTGGAATATAATAGATTTAGCACTCAGGAACAAGGAGTGCTAAACTACAACAAGCCGCCGGGCAACTAAGCCTTACCAAAGCAAGTGCAGCTTTGCCGCCGCCTTTGGGGGCACGGCCTGCCCGGCAGCTTGAAAACGCAGGGGGGGCAGCTACCATGGCAATGGATGCGCGCAAGCAGCGGATACTGGAAGCGATTGTGGCGCTCTACGCGCTGGACGGCGAGCCGGTTGGCTCGGGCTTATTGGCAAGTTATTTTGATATGGCGGTATCCAGCGCCACGTTGCGCAACGAGATGGCCGCCCTTACCCGGCTGGGCCTGTTGGAGCAGCCCCACACCAGCGCAGGGCGGGTGCCCAGCCCCCAGGGGTACCGCTACTACCTTGACCATCTGCTGGAGGCCCCGGCCCCCAGCCTGCTGGAGGATACCGACCGCGAAAATATTGATGAGCTGTTTGCCGCCATGGATGTGGAGCCGGAAAAGCTGGCCCAAAGCGCGGCCCGCGCCCTGGCCGATTATACCCACTGCGCGGCGGCAGCCACCACCCCCCAGGCCGATGACCTTTGCATTGCCCACTTTGAGGTGGTGCAGGTTGGCCGCTACAGCGCCGCGGTGCTTGCCGTTACCAGCGCAGGGGGGGTACGTACACGGGTAGCCAGGGTGGATACCGGGCTTTCCCGCAGCGATGCCTCGGCCCTGGCGCAGCTGCTCAACCGGGGGCTGACCTTTGTTTCGCCCGACGATTTATCCTCTGCCTTAACGGGCAGTTTGGTGATGGCGGCGGGCAGGCGTTTTGCCCCGGTGTTAAGCGCCGCGGTGGCCCTTGTGCGGGCACGCCCCCAAGCCTACTTGGAGGGGGCGCAGTACCTTGCCGAGCGCCCCGATGTGCGGGAGAATTTGGGAGAGCTACTGCGGGTATTTTCCCGCAATGCCGAAGCGATTGAGATGATTGAGCCGGCCCCCGGGCGTATTACCGCCAAGCTGGGCGAGGATATTGACCCACAAATGCCCGGGTTATGTATTGTAAGCAAGCATTACCTGCCCGGTGGCGGGTTGACCGGCACCATTGCCCTGATTGGCTCCAGCCGGATGGAGTTTCAGCGGCTGATCCCCGTGTTGGATCGGTTTGCTGTAAAGCTTGGCCAGAGTATGTCAGGTAAAAAACAGGAGGAACAACCATGAGCGAACACGAAAAGAACCCTGCCAGCAAGGCGCAGCAGCCCCCCGAGGCCGCACCCACGCCCGATAGCAACCAGGCCCCCGATACCACCCCCAACAGCCAGCCCGCCGGCGCTGAAACCGCTGCCGAGCCGGCGCAGGCCGCACCGCCTGAGGCCGAGGAGGCCGCCACCGAGGAAACTACCGCCGAGAAGGCCAAGGAGCGCAAAGATTGGTTTGGCAAAAAGGCGCGGGAGGCCGAGGCCCTGAAGGCCCGGCTGGATGCCGCCGAAAATAAGGCCGTGGAGGCCAAAAACCAGCTTTTGCGCACCGCTGCCGAGTACGACAACTACCGCAAACGCTCCGCCCGGGAGGCCGACCAAAAGTTTAACGATGGCGTAAGCCACGCCGTAAACCAAATCTTGAGCATTTTGGATACCCTGGATATGGCCGCCGATGCCCCCTGCACCGACGAAAATTACAAAAAGGGCGTTCTGATGACGCTGGATAAGGCCGCCGCCGCGCTGGAAAAGCTGGGCGTTACCGAGATTGAGGCCGATGGCCAGCCCTTTGACCCCAATTTGATGAACGCCGTGCAGCAGGTTCCGCCCGAGGAAGGGCAGCAGAGCGGCAATGTGGTGCGGGTTTTCCAAAAGGGATACAAAATTGGCGATAAAATTGTTCGCCACGCTACCGTTGTGGTGGCGGAATAAAACCAAACCGGATGTCCGGGCAATGCCCGTTCACATATAAATTAAAAATCAACTTTTTCTTGTAAAAAGATACTTTGAGAGGAGCTTTCATTATGAGCAAAATTATTGGTATCGATCTTGGTACTACCAACAGCTGCGTAGCGGTTATGGAGGGCGGCGAGCCCGTTGTCATCGCAAACGCCGAGGGCGCACGTACCACCCCCTCGGTTGTCGGCTTCACCAAAACCGGCGAGCGCCTGGTTGGCCAGGTTGCAAAGCGCCAGTCCATCACCAACCCCGAAAACACCATTTCTTCCATCAAGCGGGAGATGGGCACCTCCACCAAGGTACACGCGGGCGACAAAGATTATACCCCCGAGGAAATTTCAGCCATGGTGCTGGGCAAGCTGAAGGCCGATGCCGAAGCGTACCTGGGCGAGCCGGTAACCGAGGCGGTGATCACCGTGCCTGCCTACTTTAACGATAGCCAGCGCCAGGCCACCAAAAACGCCGGTACCATTGCTGGGCTGAACGTAAAGCGGATTATCAACGAGCCCACCGCTGCCTCGCTTGCCTACGGCCTGGATAAAGAAACCGACCAAAAAATTATGGTGTACGACCTAGGCGGCGGCACCTTCGATGTTTCCATCATTGAGATGGGCGACGGCGTAACCGAAGTGCTTGCCACCAACGGCGATACCCGCCTGGGCGGCGACGACTTTGACCAGCGCGTGATTGACTGGATGGCCGAGGATTTCAAGAAAGAAAATAACATCGACCTGCGCCAGGACAAAATGGCTGCCCAGCGCTTGAAGGAAGCCGCCGAGAAGGCCAAGATTGAGCTTTCGAGCGCTACCTCCACCAACATCAACCTGCCCTTTATCACGGCGGATGCCAACGGCCCCAAGCACCTGGATATGACCCTTACCCGGGCCAAATTCAACGAGCTGACCGCCGATTTGGTTGACCGTACCATGACCCCGGTTCGCAAGGCATTGGCCGATGCCGGCCTGAAAGCCAGCGAGCTGAAAAAGGTGCTGATGGTGGGCGGTTCCACCCGTATCCCCGCCGTTTTTGACGCGGTGAAAAAGGAACTTGGCTGCGAGCCCTTTAAGGGCATCAACCCCGACGAGTGCGTGGCCGTGGGCGCTGCCATTCAGGGCGGCGTGTTGCAGGGCGATGTGAAGGGGCTGTTGCTGCTGGATGTAACCCCGCTTTCCCTGGGCATTGAAACCCTGGGCGGCGTTTGCACCAAAATCATCGAGCGCAACACCACCATCCCCACCAAAAAGAGCCAGGTGTTCAGCACCGCGGCCGACAACCAGCCCAGCGTGGAAGTGAACGTATTGCAGGGCGAGCGCGAGTTTGCCCGCGATAACAAGAGCCTAGGGACCTTCCACCTGGATGGCATTGCCCCCGCGCCCCGTGGCGTGCCCCAGGTTGAGGTAACCTTTGATATTGATGCCAACGGCATTGTGCACGTATCCGCCAAGGACCTTGGCACCGGCAAGGAGCAGAGCATTACCATCACGGCTTCCACCAACATGAACAAGGACGACATCGACAAGGCCGTTAAGGATGCCGAGCAGTATGCTTCGGAGGATAAAAAGCGCCGCGAGGAGATTGACACCCGCAACGCGGCCGACCAGATGGTGTTCCAGACCGAGAAGGCCTTGGGCGAATTTGGCGATAAAGTATCCGCTGAGGAAAAAACCGATTGCGAAGCCAAGCTGAACGCCTTGAAGGAAGCCTTGAAGGGCACCAACACCGAGGAGATTAAGGCCAAGCAGGAGGAACTGCAAAAATCCTTCTACGCCATCAGCGAAAAGGTGTACCAGCAGGCCGCCCAGGCACAGCAGGGTGCTGCCGGCCAGCCCGGCCCGGGTGCCGCCCCCGGCGCAAACGCCCAGGGCGATGCCGGCGATGCCGGCAAGGGCGGCGATGGTGCCGTGGATGCTGATTTCCATGAAGTATAACGCCTGCGGCGTCATACGCCGCAATTGCGCGTAGCGCAATGCGTTATCGGCGGAGCGAAGCGAGCCGTTCCCCTGTTGTTGTCGGCGGTAGCCGACTTTGGGTAGAGGCAGCAGCCGAGCGGAGCGATTTCTCCCTCTTCTTTGAAACGGTTTCCAAAACCACATAAACACCACAGGCCGCTGCCAGCATATTGCCCGGCAGCGGCTGTTGTGGGCTTAAAGGTGTGATAATATGGCAGATAAAAAAGATTACTACGAAGTTTTGGGCGTGGGCAAAAACGCCAGCGATAGCGAAATTAAAAGCGCCTACCGCAAGCTGGCAAAAAAGTACCACCCCGACCTAAACCCCGGCAATAAAGAGGCCGAGGAAATGTTCAAGGAGGTCAACGAGGCAAACGATATCCTTGCTGACCCCGAAAAACGCAAGCGGTACGACCAATTCGGCTTTGCGGGGGTTGACCCCAACTATGCAGCCGAGCAGGGCGGCGGCTTTGGCGGCAGCTACGGCGGCGGCTTTGGCGGGGTTGATTTGGGCGACCTGTTTGGCGATATTTTTGGTGGCGGCGGCGGTTTTGGCGGCTTTGGGGGCGGGCGTTCGGCCAACCCCAACGCCCCCCGCAAGGGCCACGATATTCAGGCCAGCGTAATTTTAACGTTTGAGGAAGCCGCCCACGGTTGCAGCAAACCCATTACCATCAACCGGCAAGAATCTTGCCCGGATTGTGGCGGCACGGGGGCCGAGCGTGGCACCAGCCCCGAAACCTGTAGCTATTGCGGCGGGCGCGGCTTTGTGATGACCCAGCAGCGCACCCCCTTTGGCGTAATGCAGAGCCAACAGCCCTGTAGCCACTGCGGCGGGCGGGGCAGCATTATCAAAAACCCCTGCAAAACCTGCCACGGCACCGGCAAAACCAGCACCCGCAAAACCGTGGAGGTACACATCCCGGCAGGCATTGACGATGACCAGAACATTGCCCTGCGTGGCCAGGGCGATGCCGGCACCAACGGCGGCCCCGGCGGCGATGTGATTGTTCATGTAACCGTGAAGACTGACCCCGTGTTTGAGCGGGATGGCTTTGATGTGTACGTTAAGGTGCCCATTACCTACTCACAGGCCGTTTTGGGCGCTGAGGTTGAGGTGCCCACCGTGGACGGTAAGGTTGCGCAGAAAATCCCCGAGGGTACCCAGAGCGGCACCAAGTTCCGGCTGCGCGGCAAGGGCATTCAATACCTGAACGGGCGCGGGCGGGGCGACCAATTTGTGCTGGTGGATGTGGAGATTCCTAAAAAATTAAACAAAACCCAGCGCGATGCCCTGGCCGCCTTTGAGGCATCCCTCAAGGATGAAAACTACGAAAAGCGGAAAGGGTTCTTCAAGAACCTGAAAGACCGGTTCACCTAATTTCTAAAACAGCACACACTTAAAATAGCACACGCCCTGATGCAAAAGCTGCATCAGGGCGTGTGCTGTTTTTATGGCTAGGGCTTACAAAAACCACCTAAAAAGCCGCATTCGTATTCAACCAAGGCTGCGGCAGGGCAGGCTATGCCATGCCCTGCCGAGCTGCCAGGCAGGCATCAGCCCACAAACTTGCGAACCAACCAGATGCACAGGCAAGCGCCCAGCACCGAAATTAAAATACCGCCAACGCTAAACTGAATGGCCGAAATGCCAAACAGCCCGGCAACAAAGCTGCCCACGCCGGAGCCTACCAGCCCCACCAAAATATTGCGCAGCAGCGAGCTGGAGCCGCCCATAATTTTGCTGGCAAGCCAGCCGATCAGCGCGCCCAGGGCCAAGTTGAAAATTAAAGACACGTTTCGCTCCTCCTTTTTTAGCTAAACGTCACCACATCCTCGGCAGGCTTTTCGCCCGGGGTAATGGCCAGGGCCGTTAGCACCGGGCCCGCACCATCGGGCGTTTGGCCCTTATAGATGGGGTGAAATTTCACGTTGATTTTTGCGGTTACCACAATCCAATCCCGCTGTTTCAGGGCCTTGTAGCCATCGTACTTGCAGGGGAAGCCCACAAACTGGATATCCTGCACGCAGCAGGTCATGGCAAAGCGGCCGGGCACAAAGCCGTTTTTGCCCGCCCGGTTGGTTTGGCAAACCTGGGCCAAAAACTTTACGGTTTTGCCGTCATACTTTTTGGGGTCATCCATGCAATCCATATACCAGATGCCAAAAAATTCTTCGGGCACCTCCACCACGGGGGCCTCAATATCAAAGGGCAATGGGTCGGGGATATCGTCATAGGCAACGCTGCCATCGGCAAACTCGTAGGCGATATCGCAGCGGCGGCTGGCCTGGCGCACCAGCTTATGGATAAGTTGGCGGCCCTCGTCCCCGTTCACCTGCTCGGCACGGTTCACCACCAGCAGCTCGCTCAACTTCAGCTTATCCAGCAGCAGGGCGCGCATGGCGTTATCGCTTGCATAGGTTTGCAGGGTTGTGCCATCGGCGGTGGCCAGGCACTGATAAATCAGCCAATTTTCGGGCAGGGCCTCGGCCAAATCGTTCAGCAGCCACATCCCGTTATATTCCAGCACCACCCGGCCACAGCCGGTTTCGGTTGCCAGGCGCTGCAAATTTTGGGGGTTCAGCTCGCTTTTATCTTCCAGGGTAACCACATCCACCCCGCTAAAGCCAAACTTTTGGGGGTCGTATTCTTCCTCCCCCTCCTCACAGATCAACAGCAGGGTTTTATCGCCCGAATCAAACTGCGGATCCTCCATCGTTTCCTGTATAAACTTGGTTTTGCCGCTTTCCAGCATACCCACAAACAGGTAAACGGGTATTTCCTTTGCCGCCATTGCAGCCTCCTTTACACGCAGCAGCGCCGTTTACACACCAAACAGCGTTGCAATTTTTGCTTCATCCAGCCCGGAGCCAATCACACAAAGCTTGCCGGTAACATCGGGGCCGCAGGCGCGCACCTCGTACTCGCCGGGCACCATATCAAACTCGTACCAGCTATCGCCGCCATCCACAATGCCTTTGGCGCGCAGGATATCGCCGTAGCCGCCATGGTCGAGCGCGGCCAGGGCATCCTCCAGCGCGGCGCGGGCATATTTATGGGCGGTTTCGCGGCCCCAGCTGGTAAAAATTTCGTCCGCGTCATGGTCGTGGTGGTGATGATGGTGGCAGCCGCAGCCCTCGCCATGCGCATGGCCGTGCTCGTGGTCATGGCCTTCCTCGCCGTGGCCGTGGTGGCAGCAGCCCTCGTGATGATGCTCGTGCTCCTCGTCATCATCCTCATCATCGTCGTCGTCATCGTCCCCATCATGGTGGTGGTGGCAGCACTCGTGGCCATCCTCATCATGGTGGTGATGATGCTCGTGCTCGTCCTCATCATCGTCGTCGTCATCCTCGTCCCCATCGTGGTGATGGTGGCAGCACTCGTGGCCGTCCTCGTCATGGTGATGGTGGTGGTGATGCTCGTGCTCGTCCTCCTCGTCCTCGGGGCCATGGGCGGCGTTGGCGGCACTGGCCTCTTGCACCAGCTCTGCCACCAAATCGCGCTTGCCATCCATCACCGAAACAATCTGTGCGCCGGTAAGGGCTGTCCAATCGGTGGTGATAATAGTGGCCGTGGGGTTTTTGGCCTGTAGCTGCGCCACGGCGGCGGAAATTTTGGCTTCGTCCGCCTTGCCGGTGCGGCTAAGGATGATGCAGGAGGCATGGCTGATTTGGTCGTCGTAAAATTCGCCAAAGTTTTTCATATACAGCTTGACCTTGCCCACATCGGCAACCGTCACAAAGCTGTTCAGGGTAACGGGCAGCTCCTCGCCCACGCCTTCCACCGCGCGGGTCACATCCGATAGCTTGCCCACGCCCGATGGCTCGATCAAAATACGGTCAGGGTGGTAGGTTTCCACCACCTTTTTCAGTGCCTCGCGGAAATCGCCCACCAGCGAGCAGCAGATGCAGCCCGAGTTCAGCTCGTTCACCTGCACACCGGCCTCCCGCATAAAGCCGCCGTCAATGCCGATCTCGCCAAACTCGTTCTCAATCAGCACCAGCTTTTCGCCCGCAAAGGCTTCTTTAATCAGCTTTTTGATAAGGGTGGTTTTGCCCGCCCCCAAAAAGCCGGAAAATATGTCGATTTTGGTTGTTTTTTCTGCCATGGTGTATCTACCTCTTTGTCTTTATTGTGATTCAAAAATCGGGGATGGAACCTGGCAATCCATAGGAAGGATTGCCAGACTCCCCTAAGTTTATTATAGCAAACCTGTCAACAGTTTTTGGCCCTTTTCCCCCAAAACAATTTGAATTTTTTGCAAACAATGCTACAATAAGGTGTATCCACATCAATGTTAGAGAAGGTAGGGATTTATTTTGACAACAAACGAGAAAATTTCCGCTCTGCGGGCCGCTGTGCAGGCCGCCGGGGCGCAGGGTGTTCTGCTGATGACCAGCGACCCACACTCGGGCGAATACCTGCCCGCGCATTACCGCAGCCTGACCTATTTCTCCGGCTTTACCGGGGATAACGCCACCCTGGTGGTTACCCTTTCGGGCAGCGCTTTGTGGGTGGATGGCCGGTTTTACATCCAGGCCGATAAACAGCTTGCCGGCACCGAGATTGAATCCATGCACATGGGCTATGCCGGGGTGCCCACGGTGGAGGCCTACCTGGCCGCGCATTTTGCCGCGGGCCAAACGCTGCTGCTGGATGGTGCCACCGTGCCCGCTGCGCTGGTGCAAAAATACCAGCAGGCCCTTGCCCCGGCCTCTGCCACGGTGGTAAGCCGGGATATTATCAGCCCACTGTGGCAGGGCCGCCCTGCCCTGCCCTGCACCCCCTGCACCCTGTTAAGTGCCGCCCAGGCCGGGCTTACCCCGGCTGAAAAGCTGGCCCAGATACGCGCCGCGCTGCAAAAGCAGGGTGCCACCGCCCTGGCGGTGACCCAGCTTGGCGCGGTGGCCTGGCTGCTGAACCTGCGCGCGCGGGATTTGCCCTGCACCCCCGTGGCCCTGGCCTACGCCTTTGTAAGCCAGGATAGCTGCACCCTGTTTTTAGCCCCCGGCCGGTTGAGCGAGGCCGATGCCGCCACCCTCGCCGAGAATGGGGTTGCCCTGCGCCCCTACGATGCCCTGCGTGCTTTTGTGCGCAGCTATGCC
>JAQUSS010000010.1 GCA_028710135.1 Gemmiger sp.
CCTCAACCGCCGGGGGCCTCCCCCCGCCGTCTGTGGGGGGAATATCCCTAGTATAATTTCATAAATATTCAATGTCAATGTATATTTATGAAATTCGGCACTTTTCCCGTTCCGCCACTTTTACGGCTCGGCTTTTTGTATAGAATGATGTAGGATTTTTCTTTCCTCTTTTCGTTTCCCGGCTCGGCTCTCTGCGCCCCGCGCCCCCGCCGAAACCGCCCTGCGCCAACCGGCATAAATATACAAAACATTGCATTTTTATACGCTTTCGCTTTTGCTTGACAGCAATTGTTCGCAATGGTAGACTCGTAACTGGAAGATGTGGAAACGGTAGGTTGTATAAAGGATGGGATGCGAGGATGACACTGGCAGAATTGGCCGTTGGCAAGGACGCAATACTGCGCACTGTGGGCGGCAGCGGAGAGCTGCGGCGGCACTTTTTGGATATGGGCCTTACCCCCGGCACCGAGGTTACCCTGCGCAAGGTTGCCCCGATGGGCGACCCGATTGAACTGGAGCTGCGCGGGTACGAATTGACCCTGCGGCTGGACGATGCCCGCCGGATTGAGGTGGATGGCATCCACGACACCAACCGGGCCGCCCCGCTTGAGGGGCGCCACCCCGCCGTGCCCCACCCCGGCCGCGGCGAAATTGGCAAAGCCCCCAGCTACCGCGACCATAAAAGCGGGGCGGTGATCCCCAAGGGTGCCCCCCTGACCTTTGCGCTGGCCGGCAACCAAAACTGTGGCAAAACCACCCTGTTTAACCAGTTGACAGGCTCCAACCAGCACGTAGGCAACTTCCCCGGCGTTACGGTGGACCGCAAGGACGGCCAGATACGCGGCCACGCCGAGGCCACCGTGACCGACCTGCCGGGCATCTACTCCCTCTCCCCCTATTCCAGCGAGGAGATTGTAACGCGGGACTTTTTATTAAAGGATAAACCCACCGCCATCATCAACATTGTGGATGCCACCAACATTGAGCGGAATTTGTATCTGACCATGCAAATTATGGAGCTTGGCATCCCCATGGTGCTGGCGCTCAATATGATGGACGAGGTGCGGGCCAACGGCGGCACCATCATCGTCAATAAGCTGGAGGAACTGCTGGGCATCCCGGTGGTACCCATCTCGGCCTCCAAAAACGAGGGGATTGAGGAGCTGATTGGCCACGCCCTCCATGTGGCCCGCTACCGCGAAGCCCCCGGCCGAATCGATTTTTGTGACCCTGGCGATGAAGCCTCCCCCACCGACCCACAGGGCGCGGTGCACCGCTGCATCCACGCCATTGTGCACCTGATTGAGGACCATGCCAAGCGGGCCGGGCTGCCCACCCGCTTTGCCGCCACCAAGCTGGTGGAGGGGGATGCCCCCATTTTGGAGGCCCTGCAACTTGACCAAAACGAAAAAGAATTGCTGGCGCACACCATCACCGAGCTAGAAAATGAATCCGGGCTTGACCGAGAAGCCGCCCTGGCCGATATGCGGTTCCAATTTTTGGAGCGGCTTTGTGCCGAAACCGTTGTGCGCCCCGGCGAGAGCCTGGAGCATAAGCGCAGCGTTTCCATCGACCGGGTGCTGACCGGCAAATACACGGCCCTGCCCTGCTTTGTGGGGATTATGGCGCTGGTGTTCTGGCTCACCTTCGGGGTGGTGGGGGCAGGGCTTTCAGCGCTGCTTACCCTGGGCATTGGCTGGGTAACCGGGCTGGTGGATGCCGCCTTAACCACCTACGCCATCAACCCGGTGGTGCATTCGCTGGTCATCGATGGCATCTTTGCCGGGGTGGGCAGTGTACTCAGCTTTTTGCCCACCATCGTCACCCTGTTTTTCTTTCTTTCCATTTTGGAGGATACCGGCTACATGGCCCGCGTTGCCTTTGTGATGGATAAGCTGCTGCGGCGCATCGGCCTTTCGGGCCGCAGCTTTGTGCCCATGCTGGTGGGTTTTGGCTGTTCGGTGCCCGCCATCATGGCCACCCGCACCCTCTCCTCCGACCGTGACCGTAAAATGACCATCCTGCTCACCCCGTTCATGAGCTGCAGCGCCAAGCTGCCCATCTATGCCCTGTTCACCATGGCCTTCTTTTCGCAGGGGCGGGCGCTCGTCATGGTAATTCTCTACCTGTTTGGCATTGTTTGCGGCATCCTGTATGCCCTTTTGCTCAAACACACCCTGTTTACCGGCGAGCCGGTTCCCTTTGTGATGGAGCTGCCCAACTACCGGCTACCCAGCCCCAAAAGCGTGGCCCAGCTCATCTGGGAAAAAGCGCGGGATTTTATCCAGAAGGCCTTCACCATCATCTTTGTGGCCTCGGTCGTCATCTGGTTTTTGCAAACCTTTGATGCCCGGCTCAACGTGGCCGCCGCGCCGGATAACAGCCTGCTGGCCCTAGTTGGCAATGTGGTTTCGCCCCTGTTTGCCCCCCTTGGCTTTGGCGATTGGCGGGTTTCCACCGCGCTGATTACCGGCTTCACCGCCAAGGAGAGTGTGGTTTCGACCCTAACGGTGCTGCTGGGTGGCAGCACCGCCGCCCTAAGCACCCTGTTTACCCCGTTCACGGCCTTTGTTTTTCTGGTATTCACCCTGCTGTACACCCCCTGCGTGGCCGCCATTGCGGCCGTCAAGCGCGAGCTTGGCTCGGCCAAGGCCGCCGCGCTGGTGGCGGTGGTGCAGTGTGCAACCGCCTGGGTGGTGGCCTTTGCCGTACACAGCATCGGCACCCTGCTCGGCTTTGTGTAACCTAAGGAGGTTATGATGAACCTGCAAAGTATTTTAATTTTGCTTGCCATTTTTATTGTTTTGGCCCTGGCCGTGGTGTGGATTGCCCGCAACGGCGGCTGGCAAGGCGGCGGGTGCAGCGGCTGCGGCGGCAATTGCGGTAGCTGCCATGCCCACTGCGATGAAAAAGAGGCCCCGCCCCAGCCCCCAAAAAAGGAGCCCTGAGCGCGGCTTGCGCGGTTTTTATGCGTTTTACGCTGTTTCTTTGCACTTTGGGGCAAAAAAACAAGAATCACCATTGATTTTTTGCCCCAGGCCACTATAATAAAGTTATCCGGGCTTGGCCCAATACCCTATGCGGAAGGACGATAACAGGATGACAACCGTAATCAAAAAATTAAAAGCCTACGGCGCGGATGTCGCCGGGGCGATGGCCCGCTTTTTGGACGATGAAGAGCTTTACCAGGAATGCCTGAATACCTTTGTGGAGGACCCCGCCTTTGCCGCGCTGGCCCAGGCGGTAAAAAGTGGGCAGTACCCCCAAGCGTTTGACCATGCCCACGCCCTGAAAGGGGTATCGGCCAACTTAGGTCTGGTTCCCCTCTACGATGCGGTTTGCGCCTTGTGGAGCCACTGCGCCGTGGCGAGTACGCCGATGCCCCCGCCCTTGTTGCCGCCGTGGAAGCCGAGCGAGAGCGCCTGCGTGGTTTTTTGCAGTAATTTATGGCGCAACAGCTGCAATAAGAGCCCCCAACGTATAAATTCAAAGCCCAGCCGCCCCCACTTGCAATGCCGTGGCGGCCTTCTGCGCCGCCATCTGGCAGCTTTCCCGGTTTCACCAGATAAAAAAATACCCAGGCAAGGGCCTGCCGGTTCCCCACGCTGTGTTGGCAGCGGTGGAACCGGCAGGCCCTTTTGCTTGTTTAATTTTATAAAAAACAACTTATTTCAATTGCCCTTACGCATCCCCACGGGGTAGCTGCCTATGCGTGGCCATTCCCCGCTTTGCCCCCGCCTAAGGGGAGCAAAACGCTGAACACCGTTGCCCCACCGCCGCTTTCCGCCTTGATGCCGCCGTGGTGCTGCTGGGTGATTGCCCTGGCAATGGCCAAGCCCAGCCCGTATCCCCCGGCGCTTCGTGCGCGGGAACGGTCAGCTCTGTAAAACCGCTCAAACAGGTGGGGCAGTTCCTCCGGCGGGATATCCGCGCCGGTATTTTCCACTTGCAGCAGGGCGTTTTGCCCCTGCGCACGTAGGCGAACCGTCACCACCTTTTCCCCGGTGGCATACTTGCAGGCGTTATCCACCAAAATGGCCACCAACTGCTTGAGCTGCCCACCATCCCCCTGCATGGCCACGCCCGGGGCCACCTGCGTTTCCAGGGTAATCCCCCCCTCAAACGCAACCGATTCAAAAGATAGCGAACTGCTCATCACCGTGTCCGAAAGGTCAACCCGCCCCAGCGCCACCGGGGCACGGGCTGCATCGGCGCGGGCCAAAAACAGTAGCGCATCCACCAGCTTTTTCATCCGTGCCCCCTCGGCCTGTATCCCGTCCAGCCATTTTTGCTGCTCCGCCACGGTATCGCCGGGGTGGGCCTGCACAATGCTGGCGTCCGCCATAATCACGGTAAGGGGGGTTTTTAATTCATGGCTGGCATCGGCCACAAACTGCCGCTGTTGCTCCCACGCCTGCTCCACTGGGCGCACGGCCATCCGTGCCAGATAGATGCTGATGCCCAGCAGCGCCAGCAGCGCCGCTGCCACCACCCCCGCCAACCGCAGCCCTATGCTACGCAGGGCTGCCAACTCCGCGGTGCTATCCGCAAAGGCAATTTTGGTACCGTCCGGGGTGTTTTGGGTCAGGTAGCGCAGGTACGGGTTTTGGATGCTGCCGCTCTCCTTCCCGCTTGCCAAAACCTCCGCCACCAGCGCCGCCAAGGTATCCTCGGTAATGTCTACACTCTCCACGTTGCTCTGGGTAATGGTGCCGGTGCTGTCGGTTACCGCCCAAAACACTGCTCGGTTTTCCGTGCCGCCACCACCCGGGTTCACGCCGGGCCGAGCACTGCCCCCAAGCGCCCCCAAATCCAGCGCGCCCACCGCGCGCTTGGTAATCTCGGGCTTCTGCTGCCCGATACCTGGCTGGTCAATCGCCCGGTATAGGGCGCTCATGGTGTCGCCTCGCTGCTGGCGCGCGGTAAAAAACAGCATCACCACGCAAATACCAAGCAACACCGCCCCCACCAGCGCCATGGTCATGGCAACAAATTTGCGCCGCAGCTGGCGAATCATCCCTCCACCCCCAGCCGGTAACCCACCTTGCGCTGGGTGGTAATGCCCACACGGGAACCTAAAAAAGCAAATTTTTTCCGCAAAAAAGAGATGTACGCCTCCACATTATTATCCTCCGCGCCGGATTCCGTCCCCCATACCCGGCTAATTAAGGTATCCTTCAGCACCACAATGCTGGGGTTCGACATAAGTATCCGCAGCACCTCAAACTCCTTAAACCCCAAATGTACGCTTTTCTCGGCTCGGGTAAGGTCGTAGGTGGAAAGATTCAAGGTTAAATCGTCATAGCACAAGGTTTCAAGCTGCACCTCCCCCTGCCTGCGGGCAAGCGCCCGCACCCGGGCAAGCAGCTCCTCGGGGGAAAAGGGCTTGGTCATATAATCATCCGCGCCACAGTCCAGGCCGTTCACCTTGTCCCGCACCTCATCCCGGGCGGTCAACAGCAGAACCGGTGTCGCATTTTTTTCCTCCCGCAGCCGGCGCACCACCTCAAACCCGTTCAGCTTGGGCAGCATCACATCCAACACCACTACGTCATACTGCCCGCTGCGGGCATAGTCCAGGCCATCGGCCCCATCATACACCACATCGGCTGCATATTTTTTCTCTGCCATAATCTGGCCAAGGGCATCTGCCAGCCGAGCCTCATCCTCCACCACCAATACCCGCATTCCATTCCTCTTTCTGCCGGTTTTCATCCAGCGCTTCCTATATATTATCTATTATACTGTACTTTGCCTTTGCCGCAAAGCGGTTTTGCCGGCTAAAATTTTGCCTTACTTTTTGGTATGCCCAGTATACGCCCCCAACCTGAAAATACCCTGAAAGCCATTTTTCAGACTATTTTCAGCCAAGGGCGCTATACTGGGCACACCACGAACAAAGGAGGCTTATTTCCATGAAAAACCAAACGGTCTTCCGCCGAATCGAAAAAAAATATCTACTTACCCAGGCCCAGTTCGATGCACTTTGGCCTGTTTTGATGCGAATCATGCAGCCCGACGAATATGGCCGGCATACCATCTGCAATATTTACTACGATACCCCCGATTATCGGCTGATTCGCACCTCGCTGGAAAAACCGGTCTATAAAGAAAAGCTGCGGCTGCGCAGCTACGGTGTGCCCGGCCCCGCTTCCACCGTTTTTGCCGAGCTTAAAAAGAAGTATAAGGGCGTTGTGTATAAGCGGCGGGAGGGAATGCCCCTTGCCAATGCCGCCCCTTACCTGGCCGGGGGTGGGCTGCCGGGGCCACACAGCCAAATTTTAAAAGAGATTGATTTTTTCCTTGCCTTTTGGCAGCCACAGCCCAAAGTGTTTCTGGCCTATGACCGTATCGCCCTTTTCAGCCCGGAATCCCCTTCGCTTCGCGTTACCTTTGATGCCAACATTCGCTGGCGTACCGGCGATGTCGCGCTTGAAAAGGGGGATGCCGGTGCCCCGCTCCCCCTGGCAGGCAGCTTTTTGATGGAGGTAAAAATCCCCGATGCCATGCCGCTGTGGATGGCACGCGCTTTCTCCCTGCTGGGAATTCACCCCACCAGCATCTCCAAATACGGCAGCTGCTACACCACCTGCCTGCTGCCCCGCTTGCTTGCCCAGCGCAACACCACCCGCAGCCCACAACCCCAGCCCAAACCGGGTTCCAACCAACAAATCGGAGGTTTTTACTGTGCTTGATAGTATTTTCACCAGCTATACCACATCCATCACCCTGCCCCAGGTACTGGTTTGTACCCTTGTATCCTTGGCGCTGGGCCTTGCCTGCGCGGGGGTCTATATGTTCCGCACACGGTACAACAAAAGCTTTGTGGTAACCTTGGTTTTGCTGCCTGCGGTGGTGCAAATGGTCATTATGCTGGTAAACGGCAACGTTGGCACCGGCGTGGCGGTGGCGGGGGCTTTCAGCTTGGTTCGCTTCCGCTCTCTACCCGGCAGTGCGCGGGAAATTGGCAGCATTTTCCTAGCCATGGCGGTGGGCCTTGCCACCGGCACTGGGTATTTGGGGGTTGCCGCCGTGTTTGTGCTGTTGCTGGGCGGCGCTTCCCTGTTGCTGAACGCCAGCCCCTTCGGCAATTGCCCCAGCGAGGAAAAGGAGCTGAAAATTTCGGTTCCCGAAGCGCTGGAATATGAGGACGCTTTCGGTGACCTTCTCGCCCGCTACACCCAGCAAGCCACGCTGGAAAGTGTAAAAACCACCAATATGGGCAGCCTGTTTGAGCTGCGATACCGGGTGCAGCTTCGCGCCGGGGTAAGCGCCAAGGCATTTTTGGACGACCTGCGCACCCGCAACGGTAACCTTACCGTGCAGCTTGCGCGCCTTTCCCCCCGGGAGGATCAACTATAACCCCCCCTGCCTTTGGCGGGCAAACTTGGCACCGGTAAAATCCACTATTTCCCCTATTCGCCGCCCCGGCAACAACCTTTACCACGATTCATAAAAGGAGAAGCGTTTTCATGAAGCATACCAACAAATTTTTGGCCCTTCTCTGTGCCACGGCTCTATTTGCCGCCTCCCTAGAGGGCTGCGCCGCCGGCACAAGCACAAGCATCACGGGCAGCGCGGCCAACAGCGCGGCCACCGCTTCCGCAAGCAGTTCGGCCACATCGGCCACCGCCCTGAGCGCCGTCGCGGTGGAATACACCGACCGAGATAAAGATACCACCTGGGATGCCGCCTCTGCGGTCACCATCTCCTGTAGTGGCACCGATGCCACCATCACCGGGGGCGGTGCCACCCTGCAAAACGGGGTTCTCACCATCACAGCGGCAGGCAGCTACCTGCTTTCTGGCAGCCTGGACGGGCAAATTCTTGTAAACGTAGCCGATACCGACAAGGTACAGCTTGTATTCAACAACCTTGCCGTCACCTCGCCCGATGGGCCTGCTTTGTACATCCAGGCGGGTGATAAAATTTTTGTCACCCTAGCCGAGGGCAGCCAAAATTCTCTGGCCGATAGTATCACCTACACCCTGGCCGAAGGGCAGGACGAGCCAAACGCCTGTCTGTATTCAAAAGCCGATCTAACCATCAACGGCACCGGCAGCCTGGACGTAACGGGCAACAAAAACCACGGCATTTTCAGCAAGGATGACCTAAAAATCACCGGTGGCGAAATCACCGTCAACGCCTTGAACGATGGCATAAAGGGGAAAGACTGCGTTGCCATCTGCGCGGGCACCATCACCGTTGTGGCCGGTGGGGATGGCATCCAGGCCAGCAACACCGAGGATGCCACCCTGGGCTGGGTCAGCATTGACGGCGGGCGGCTAACCATCACCGCCGATGGCGATGGCATCCAGGCCGAAACCGTGCTACAGCTTAACCCCGAAACCCTGGCCATCACCGCAGGCGGCGGCAACGCAAACGCTGCGGCCAAGGCCGGCAGCACCGAAACGATGGGCCACGGTGGGATGGGCGGCAGGCAGCCCGGCAATGCCGCTGTGGGTACCGATTCCGCCAATACCACCGCACCCGCCCTGCCTGGCAGCGGGAACCCCGATGCCAGCACCGATGCTACCCCGCCGGATGGCAGCACCGAAGCCGCCCCGCCCGATGGTAGCGCCGGGGCCACCCCACCCGACGAGAACCCCGATGCCGCCCTCGCAAGCACGGCATCGGGGTCCAACGCCCCCGCCACGGCGGCCACCACCGAAACAAACGAAACGAACGAAACAAACACTACCGACGAGAACAGCGCCAAGGGTTTGAAAAGCACCACCCTGCTGGTGGCAGGCGGAACCATCACGGTGGACGCGGCAGACGATGCCCTTCATGCCAACGGCAACGCTACCATCGCGGGCGGCTACCTAACCCTTGCCAGCGGGGACGATGGCATTCATGCCGATTCTACCCTGTGCATTGCGGGGGGCAATGTTGAAATTACCACCAGCTATGAAGGGCTGGAGGGAAGCGATATTGAGATTACCGGCGGCTATATTGCCCTGGCCGCCACCGACGATGGGCTGAACGCCGCAGGCGGCAACGATAGCTCGGGCTTTGGCGGAATGTTTGGGCAAGACAACTTTACCGATAGCAGCAGCCTTAGCGGAGAATCCCAGCTCAATATTTCAGGTGGCACGCTGATTGTCAACGCCCAAGG
Organism: Gemmiger sp.; assembly: GCA_028710135.1. Lineage (GTDB taxonomy): Bacteria > Bacillota > Clostridia > Oscillospirales > Ruminococcaceae > Gemmiger. Next base: position 9,119 of record JAQUSS010000010.1, read on the forward strand.
CGATGGGCTGGACTCGAACGGTGCCATCACGGTATCCGGTGGTGTGGTGTTGGTCAGCGGCCCCACCAATGATGGCAACGGGGCAATTGATACCGGCACCGCCGCCACCATTACCGGCGGCATCGTGGTGGCAGCGGGTGCCAGCGGGATGGCCGTCAACTTTGATTCCAGCAGTACCCAGGGTAGTTGGCTTGCCAGCACCGGCAGCCAAACGGGCGGCACCACCCTTACCCTGGCGGACGAAACCGGCAACATCCTAGCAAGCTGGGCACCCGCCAAAGCCTATAGTTGCGTGGTGGTAAGCTGCCCCGGCATGGTTGCGGGCGGCAGCTATACCTTAAGCTGCGGCGGCACCGTAGCCCAAGCGGATTCAGACGGCTTTGCCGCAAACGGCGCCCTGGCCAGCGGCACCCAGGTTGCCGCCACCACCCTTACCACCTTAACCCAAAGCGATATAACCGCCACCATGGGCAGCAGCAAAGGTGGCGGTGGCGCTGGCGCTGGCATAAACGGCGGTAAGGGGATGGGCAACGGCGCTGCCCCCACCGGCTAACCCCGCCCCGCCCTACTTAGATAACCACGCAAAGGCCCCCGTGCCACCCCGCCGCAAGCGGGGCAGCCGGGGGCCTTTGTGGCGTTACGCGGGTTTTACCACCCGGTGCCAATCAACAAATTGCCTTGGTCCGTTGGCACAATATACCAGTGGCAATCGGTGCTAAGGGTAGCCGATACCAAATTGCCGTTGCAATCGTACACATTGTACACCGTGTGGGTTTTGGGGTTGATGCTTACATCGGGTTGGTCAAAGCTTTGGCCCGAAATGGTTTCCCGCGCTTTTTCGGGGCTGGTGGGGCGGTAGTAGGGTTGGGTATTGCAGGCCGCATAGGCCGGTATTGCCAGGGCGGCGGCCAACCCGCCAACCACCACCAACCCGGCAAGGCGTTTGCCCATCGGTTTTTTCATGCTGTTCACTCCTGTTCCGGTAGATTGGGGGCTTCCTCCCCTTTTGTATGCTATGCCCGCGCCACGGCCCCCGTTCCAAAACAGTTGCAACCAGCCCCCAAACCTTGTACAATAAAAAGCAGAAATCCATTGCCCACCCGGCAGGAAGGAATTGGCTATGAAAATTACTAAAATTCGGCTTGGCATACTCTCGGTGCCGCTGCGCGTCCCCTTTAAAACCGCGCTGCGCACCGTAAACAGCGTGGAGGATATTGTGGTAGCCCTACACACCGATACCGGCGCGGTGGGCTATGGCGAAGCGCCCCCCACCGGTGTTATCACCGGCGACACCACCGGGGCCATTTTGGGTGCCCTGCAAGACCATATCGGCAAAAGCATTTTGGGGCAGGAGGTGGATGCGTTTGAGGATATTTTGCAAACCGTGCAGCGCTGCGTCCAAAAAAACAGTTCCGCCAAGGCGGCTGTGGATATGGCCCTGTGGGATTTGTACGGCCAGCTTTACGGCGTGCCCGCCTACAAGCTGATGGGCGGTGCCCGCAAAACCATCACCACCGATATCACCATCAGCGTCAACGCGCCCGAGGAGATGGCCCGCGATGCTCAGGATGCCATCCGCCGCGGCTACACCTGCCTGAAGGTGAAGGTTGGGGCCGACCCGGCGCTGGATGTTGCCCGCCTTTCCGCCGTGCGGGCCGCCGTGCCGCCCGATACCTGCCTGCGCATTGATGCCAACCAGGCGTGGCAACCCAAGCAGGCGGTGCGCATTTTGAACCAGCTGCAAGAAAAGGGCCTGGCCATTGAGCTGGTGGAGCAGCCGGTAAAAGCCCACGACCTCGAAGGCCTAAAATATGTTACCGAGCGCAGCTACGTACCCGTTTTGGCGGACGAAAGCGTGTTTAGCCCCGAGGATGCGGTGGCCATCATGGCCAACCACGCGGCCGATTACATCAACATCAAGCTGATGAAGTGCGGCGGGTTGTACAACGCCCTAAAAATTGCTGCCGCCGCCGAAATTTACGGCGTGGAATGTATGATTGGCTGTATGCTGGAAGCCAAAATATCGGTGAATGCCGCCGTGGAGCTTGCCTGCGCCAAAAAGATTATCACCAAAATTGACCTGGACGGCCCCGTTCTCTGCCGCGAGGACCCGGTGCTGGGCGGCGCGGTATTTGCCGAAAAGGACATCACCGTTTCGGATGCCCCCGGCCTGGGCATCCGCGGGGTGGAACCGAGCCACATCCGCTGGCTGGAGGATTGCACCATCGCCTAACCCTGCGGCTCCCCGCGCGGCTTTCCCCTCGTATCCCCCCGCATTTTGCCTCGCGCTATCCCGCGCGCTTTTCCCTGTGCTCACCCGCACTTTTTTCCCGCGCCTTCTTGCACGCTTTCCTCGCGCCCTTCCAGGGGCTTTTCCGCGCAGCTTCTCCCGCAGCCTTCCTGAGCATCTTCCCGAGCATTTTCTCAAGCATCTTCCCGCGGCTTTCCCCAACACCTTTCCCCCGCGCTTCCCTTCGCGGCCTTTCCCCTTTGTGGCTTTCTCTGCGCTGCTTTCCCCGCAGCCTTCCTAGGCTTTTCCTTGTGGCCGAACCCCCGCCCGCGCGGCCATCCGGTTGCCAACAGGCAGCGCGGTGCAATTCCAAAAAATATCGCAAAAAATTTTAAAAAGGGCTTGCATTTTCGGCAACACCTTGCTATAATATACAAGCACTGTTGAGCAGCGCTTGTATCTGGGAGTTTTCCCGAGTGGCCAATGGGGACAGACTGTAAATCTGCTGCTTAATGCTTCGGTGGTTCGAATCCACCAACTCCCACCAAAAAGCATTGTTAAATCGAAAGATTTAACGATGCTTTTTATTTTGTGTTTTCCAAATGCAGCGCAAACCCGCGCACCATCCGCCCTATTCTAAAAACCAGCCTACTTCTTTTTTGCCACCCGCCCCGCCATCCCTGCCAACCAGCAAGTGCTATCCCCCTTTTAATAAGCCATTTTATGGCAGCACCATAAGCCAACAAAAAAGCCAACCAAAAAACCGCTTAACCACGCCTATTATAGGCGGTTAAGCGGTTTTGCGGTTGGAGCTGGTAGCAGGAATCGAACCTGTAACCTGCTGATTACAAATCAGCTGCTCTGCCAATTGAGCTATACCAGCGGGAACGGGATTATTGTATCACACTGGGGTTTGGGTTGTCAATTGCTTTGGGCGGCCAACGCGGTTTGCAGGGCGCAAAAATCGGGCAGGGTCAACTGCTCGGGGCGGGCGCGGGTATCCAGGCCAGCGGCGGCCAGGGCGGCGGTCACCTCCGCTTTGGGCAGGTTCAGCCCCGATGCTACCGCGTTGGCCGCCGTTTTGCGGCGCTGGCAAAAGGCAGCGCGCACCAGGCGGAATAACCCTGCCTCGTCGCCACCTGCGGGCTGCACGGGCGGGGCCTGGCGCACCGCCAGCTGAATCACCGCGCTGGTCACCTTGGGCGGGGGGTAAAAGCTGCCGGGCTGCACGGTAAAAAGTAGGCGCGGCTGGGCGTAATAATCCACCGCATAGCTGATGGCCCCCGCCTCCCGGGTGCCCGGGGCGGCGCAAAGGCGCTGTGCGGCCTCCCGCTGCACCATCACGGTAATGTTTTGGATGGGCAGCTTTTCCTCCAACAAGCGCATCAAAATGGGGCTGGTGATGTAATAGGGCAGGTTGGCGCAAACCGCCACCGGCATTTGGCCAAATTCTGCCGCCAGCAGTGCCTTTAAATCCACCTTCAGCACATCTTCCAGCACAATTTTTACGTTGTCGTAATCGGCCAGGGTTTCGGCCAGCAGGGCGGGCAGGCGCTTATCCACCTCCACCGCCACCACTTTATCGGCGCGTTTGGCAAGCTGTTCAGTCAGCACTCCAATGCCGGGGCCAATTTCCAGCACACCCCAGCCCGGGCCAATGCCCGCGGCCTCGGCAATGCGGGGGCAGATGCCGGGGTTGACGATAAAATTTTGCCCAAACCCCTTGGATAGCGCAAAATCGTGCTTGGCGCAAAGGGCGCGTATGGTGGAAATATCGGTCAACACCGGCATATTCGGCCTCCTTCTAAAACGGGCGCTGCGTAAACCCGCCGCGCCCGTTCTATTTTTTGTGTTGGGTACCGGCAAGGCTTGCCGGTCAACCCGCCATGGCAGCCGCGCTGCCCACGGCCTTGTTGATTTGGGGGTCGTTATCAATCGTAAAGCTGTAGTATGCGTTCTGCTCGTCGGTGCTAAGGGTGGCATCCACATCAGGGGCAAGGCCGGCACCGTTCCAGCCCAGGCCCTCGTTATCCAGCAGCATCCCAATGGTAATCACAATGGCGCTGCCGTCCGAAAGGCTTTGTGGGTCAGATAGCAGCACGCCCTTGCCCGCCGTGTTGGTGCCCACCACCGTTGCGTTTGCCATTTTGCGCAGGGCGTTGGCAAACAGCTCCGCGCCTTGGGCGGTGCTGCCGTTCACCAGGCACACCATCGGCGCCGTAACCTCGTGGTCGTCCGATACCCGCAAATCTTCGGGGTCGCCATCCGTTTCGCTTTGGGCAATCAGCCCGCTGGGCACACAATAATCGGCGGCAATCAGGGCGGCGTTCAGGTTTTCGCCGCTGTTATCCCGCACATCAAACACATAGCTGGTGGCGCCCTGGGCGGCCAGGTTATCCATCGCGGTGCGGAACTCGGTGCCGGTGCCGCTGGCAAAGCTTTCGATACGCAGGTACCCGCAGTTGTTGCCGGTCAACTGGCTGAACACCGTGGGCACCGGGTAGCCACTGTGGGTCACATCGTAGCTTTGCTCCTGGCGGTCGGGGGTAAGGTATTTGATGCTTACCACCGTGCCTTCCTCCCCCAGCAGAGCCGAGGTTACGGCGTTGGCATCCTGCATGGTGCGGGTGCCCACCTCCCCAATGGCGGTGATGTAGCCGCCCTTTTGCAAGCCCAGCTCGGCGGCGGGCGAGTTATCGTATACCCGGGTGATGCAGGCATACCCCGAGGATGGGTCCCGCGCCACCGATACCCCAATGCCCATCAGCTTGCCCGAGGCCACACTCTGCCGCTCGGCATAGGCCTTGGCCGAGTAGTAGCGGGCATATTTATCGCTGATGCCCAGCATATACCCCGAAGCAATGGTATCGTTCAAGGTATCCTCGCTGATGGCAAAATACTCGTTGGCGCGAACATAGCGGTCTACCTCGGCCAATTTATTGTACATCTGTTCCTTGCTTTTTACGCTGGAAACCGTGTTGTTAAACATATTGGTGGAAATCACCATCGTTACCGAAAAGGTCACGGCCATGGCAATAATGGCGACGGTAGCCGCCAGGCTGATGCTGATTTTTTTACTCATCGAACAGATTGCTCCTTTGTTGGGCAGAGAATGTTATACCGTATTGTTTTGCCGGCTATCACACCGCTGCCAGCGAGAAAATGACGCTGGAAAAAATGGTGACGACCATCACCAGGGCAATTACCAGGCATACCACCCGGACGATTAATTTGCGTTTTTTCTCTGAGTTCATTGCTTTAAAACCTTTCTTTCCCCTGCGGGGTGGCCCTTTTTAGGGGGCCGCTTGGCCGGCTTTGGTTATTGCGGCACGTACAGCAGCGGGTTGGTGCGGGCACCGTTAACGCGCAGCTCCAAATGGAGATGGTTGCCGGTGGAGTTGCCGGTGGAGCCCACATACCCCAAAATATCCCCCTGGGAAACACTTTGCCCCACGCTCACACTGGGGCTGCTGATCATATGGGCATACAGAGTGGCATAGGTGTTGCCGCTATCATCGGTGCCATGGTACACCATAACATAGTTGCCGTAGCTGTTATGGTAGGTGGAAACCGTTACCACGCCGCTGGCCACCGTCCGTATGGGGGTGTTGCCCGGCGCGGCAAAATCGGTGCCGCCATGGCCGTTGCTGCCATATTGGCAGGAGATATACTTGTAGCTATCCAGCGGGCGGATAAAATTGAGCGAACAGCTGATGGGCGCATCGATATACTTGGTTTGCATCTGGGCAATCATCTGGCGCAGATAGCTATCCAGCTCGTTGGAAGCCTTATTAAACTCCTCCGTCTTTTCGTCCAGCTCCAGGCTTTTCAGCTCGGCCTCGGCCTCGGCCTGGGTGATGGTGGCATCCTTCTGCTGCAAACTGGCCGTAAATTCGGCCTTTTTGTTCTGCAACTGGTTGTTTTGCTCCTCGTAGCTGGCCCGCACGGCCTCCATCTCAGTCTTGGCATTTTCAAGGTCTTGCTTCTGCGCGTCCAAGGCGGCGTACTCCGCCTCCATATCCTCAATCACCTGCTGGTCCTTGTTGGCAATCTGCTCTAAGGTTGTTGAAAAGGTCAACAGCTCATACAGGTTGCTGGCGGTACTCAGCAGGGCGATGCTACCCCGGTCGTTCAGGTGCTGCATGGCCACCATCCGCTCTTTAAAATCGCCCCAACGCTGGTCAATCTCGGCCTGTTTGGCCTCCACCTCAACCTGTTTTTGGTCAATTTCTACCTGCTTGGCATCAATTTTGGTTTGGGTATCGGCAATCTGTTGGCTGATAACGCCAATACTTTCCACAATCTGGTTGGTTTGGACTTGCAGCTTGGATTTTTCGGCCTCGGCATCCGCTTTTTCCGACTGAATGGCCGCCAGTTCCTCCTTGGTTTTATCCAGCTCGGCCTGTATCTGGTTCTTTTTGGCTTCCAGCTCCTTTTGGGTATCGTCCGCCAGGGCCGGGCTTGCGGCGCTGAAGGCCATTGCCAGCGCAAGGGCCAACGTAATGAATACAGATAGTATTTTTTTTGCTTTTTTTACAAAAAGTTTCATTTTATTCCTCTGCCACAGGGCGGTTTACGTTACACATCCAAATGCTTGCGGATGCTGGTGGCGGTGCCAATGCCGCAAAGCACAAAGCCCAGCGCCACAAAGCCCAGCACCACATAATACCAAACGCTTTGCAAGGGTACCAGGCTGCCGCCAAACAGGCGGGAGATGGTGGTGGGGTTCTCGGTATACCAAAGGGTAACCAGGTAATACCCACCGCACACCGCGCCCGAGGCAACGGCCGCGGCAATTAAGCCGGAGGTTACGCCCTCCACAAAAAACGGAAAGCGGATAAAGCCGTTGGTAGCGCCCACCAGCTTCATGATGCCAATCTCCTTGCGGCGGGCAAACACCGTGATGCGGATGGTGTTGCTTACCACCACCATGCTCACAATGGCCAGCACGGCCACCAAGCCATAGCAGGCAATGTTTACCACCCGCTGGATGGACACAAAGGTGTTGGAAAGCTCCAGCGGGGCCAGCACCTTGGTAACCCCCTCCACCTGCCTTAATTTTTCGGAAACCGCCGCCATCTGCGATACATCCCGCAGTACCACCCGGTAGTTGGCCTCAAAGGGGTTATCGTTCTCAAACGCCTTCATCAGGTTGACGCTATCCACCAGTTTATCGCTGTAAAACTGCAAAACCTCGGCGGGGGAAACATAGGTGACCGAAACCACCTCCGGCATCGCCCGGATAGCGGCATCGGCGGCGGCAATCTGTTCTTCGCTCAAATCGGAGGCAAGGTAAACGACGGTTTCGTTCTGCTCGCCCATATAGGCAACCATGGCATCAATGTTGACCCCCAGCAGGAAGGCAACGCCAATTAGCACCATACAAACGGTCAGCACACCCATCGAGGCAAAGGTCATCATTTTATTGGCCCGCAGGCTGTGCAGCCCCTGGCGAACCAGATATGTAAAACTGGAAAAATGCATCGGCTCTGTTTCCCCCTTCTATTCCGCGCCCGCTGTGGCGTAGCCCGTTTCCCGGTAAGGCTCGGCCGTGTCGGAAACGATGCGCCCATGGTCAATGGTAACCACCCGCTTATTAAAGCGGTGTACCAGCTCGTGCGCGTGGGTAACCACCACCACCGTAACCCCCACACTGTTGATTGCCGAAAGTAGCTCCATCATCTCAAAGCTCATCTCGGGGTCAATGTTGCCGGTCGGTTCGTCCGCAATAATCAGCTTGGGGCTGTGGGCCAGGGCGCGGGCCAGAGCCACGCGCTGCTGTTCCCCGCCCGAAAGTTCCTCGGGCACACGGTCCATCTTATCGCCCAGGCCAACCAGGCCCAGCACATAGGGTACCCGCTTTTGTATCTGTTTGGTCGGTATATTGGTTACCCGCATGGCAAACGCCACATTCTCGTAGGCGGTCATGGTGGGTATCAGCCTAAAATCCTGGAAAACCATCCCCATTTGGCGGCGCATATAGGGCACCTTGCGCCGTTTTAGGTGGGTGATATCCTGCCCGTTGATGGTAACGGTGCCCTCGGTGCATTTTTCTTCCAGCAGCATCAACTTTAAAAAGGTGGATTTGCCCGCGCCCGAATGGCCTAAAACAAAAACAAACTCGCCATCCTCAATATGCAGGTTGATATCCTCCAGCGCCACGTTCTCGTCATTTTTTGTTTCGTAAACCTTGGTTACGTGTTCAAAATCGATCATCTGTTTTACGCTCCTGTTGTTTTGGCCTATCGGAATGATGGTGGGTTGGGCAGAAGGGCTAAAACCGCCCCTGCATACTTTATAAGGGTACTATGGAACGCGCCTCCTGTCAAGATTTTTGGCACCCGCCACCGCCCCGCTTTGGTAAAAAAACGGCAGCAGCCCGCAAGCCGCCGCCATTTTCAAAAGTTTTGTAAAATTTTACCTTGCAAGCCTTGCTCAATACTTGGCGGGGTTGGCCGAAAGATACTTTTTGACCATCAACGCCACCTTAAAAACAATGGCATCGTCGAACTTGCGCAAATCAAGCCCGGTCAACTTCTTAATCTTTTCCAGCCGGTACACCAGGGTATTGCGGTGGACAAACAGCCCACGGCTTGTTTCCGAAACATTGAGGTTATTCTCAAAAAAGCGCTGGATGGTAAACAGCGTTTCGGAATCCAAGGAGTCGATGCTGTCCTGCTTGAAAACCTCCCGCAAAAACGCCTCGCACAGGGTGGTGGGCAGCTGGTAAATCAGCCGTGCAATGCCCAGGTTATCGTAGCTTACCACCTGGCGCTCGGTATCAAATACCTTGCCCACCTCCATGGCGATCTGGGCTTCCTTAAAGCTGGAGGCCAAATCCTTCACGTTGGCAATGGGGGTGCCAATGCCAACCACGGCCTTGATATAATGCTCCCCCGAAAGGGTATCCACAATGCTGGCCGCCAGTTTTTCCATATCGTGGGTGTTGTTGTCGGGCTTAATTTCCTTGACAAGAACGGTATCGGTTTCGCTGATGTTGAAAACAAAATCCTTCTGCTTATCGGGGAAAAGCCCGCTCACAACATCGTAGGCCGAGATATCGTTGCCGCTTGTCACCCGGATAAGCAGCACCACCCGCTGTACGTCGGAGGCAAAGTGCAGCTCCCGCGCCTTGGCGTAGATATCGCCGGGCAGGATGTTATCCAGCACAACGTTTTTGATGAAGTTGGTTTTATCAAACTTTTCATCGTGGTATTGCTTGATGCTTTGCAAGCTGATGGAAAGCATGGCGGCAAACTGCTCGGCCGTGCTGTCGGTACCCTCTACAAAGACGGCATAGTCGTTATGCTTGGTGCTGGAGAACTGGTGATAGGCATAACCGTCCTTGAAAAAGACATCACCGCCCGTCAGCCGTTGGGAGGCAAAGCCATCGCGCACCTCGCCAATCATCCCCAGCTCGGAGCAGGAGATGACCGCACCCGTTTCATCCACCACGCCCACAATGCGGTCTACCGCGTCTTTCATCTGGTATACCACATTTTGGAATACCCTGTTCGCCATAAGTTCGTTCTCCTTCTATATGAAGATTCTGCTAAAAAGGGGCCGCTCGTTATTATCAACAAATACGAGCATCTCTGATGTATATTTTACACAATTGAATTGACTTTTGCAACATATTTCAACGAAAATCCAAACTTTTTCTTGTATAACTTTGTCATGGTGTCAAAAAGCGCCCCTTTTCGCACCAAAAAGCTGGGCAATTTCGCATTTTCGCCTGCTTTTCCTTGAGTTTTCGCTGCTACGCCAAAAACCGGCAAGCTGCATTTTCCCGCCGGGGTGGGGCGGCCTGCCCCTTTATTTGGATGTTTTGGGGGTCTGTTCCTCCCCTTGGCCGTGGGCCGCGGGCTGGCCTTCGCCCGCGCCGGTGTCCCCCTCCACCACGCCACGGCGGGCAAACACATAGCCGATGGTTTTAAAAAATATCTTTACATCCCCCAAAAAGGTGATGTTCGCGGCATACGCGCCATCGTATTTTGCCTTTACCGCAATGGGCAGCTCGTCCCGGCCGTTCACCTGTGCCAGCCCGGTTAGCCCGGGGCGGATATCGTTGGCATGGTAGGCCTCGCGGGCCTCAATCAGGTCGTACTGGTTATAAAGGGCGGGCCGCGGGCCGATAATGCTCATCTGCCCGGCCAGGATGTTATAAATTTGGGGCAGCTCGTCCAGGCTGGTTTTGCGCAAAAACGCGCCGCTTTTGGTAATGTAGCTATCCGGGTTCTTCAGCAGGTGGGTGGGCACATCGTGGGGGGTATCGCCCCGCATGGTGCGGAATTTTAGGATATTGAAATGTACCCGGCCCTTGCCCACCCGGCGCTGCTTAAAAAACACCGGGCCGGGGGAATCCAGCTTGACCCACAGCGCCACCAACCCGATGGGGATGGCAAGCACAATGGTAGCCAACAGGGCCAGCACAAAGCCCAGCAAACGCTTAACGCCGTTACGATACATGGTCGCCCTCCTTTTGGGGTGCCGCGCCATCTGCCGCGGGGGCATCCTGCGCGGCGTTGGCAGCGCGGGCGGCCAGTTCGTCCGCCACCGCCTTTTTATCCAGCAGCAGGGTGTTACCCTCCCGGGCGCTGACGGTGTGGTCCTCGTTCACCTTGCGGTTGGGGTGGTAGCCGGGCACCATTTTTTGCAGCATTTCCACCACCCGCTCATCGTTGTGGGCGGCGCACGCCTGCAATTCCTGCAAATCGGTATAAAAATTGGCCAGGTCAATTTTCATGGGTGGGGCCACAAAAATTTTGTTGTGGGCGGTTTGCTGCATCTTGTTCTGCTCGGTATCCATCAGCAGCTCCTCATACAGCTTTTCGCCGGGGCGCAGCCCTATTACCTGGATGTCCATGTTCACGCCCGGCTCGTAGCCGTAAAACCGAATTAGCCTTGTGGCAAGGTCCATAATTCGCACCGGCTCGCCCATATCCAGCACATAGATGCTGCCGCTTTTGGCAAGCGCGCCCGCCTGCAACACTAGCTGGGCGGCCTCGGTAATCGTCATAAAATAGCGCACAATATCGGGGTGGGTGATGGTAACCGGGCCGCCGGCCCGTATCTGCTCCTCAAAAAGCGGAATCACGCTGCCATGGCTGCCCAAAACGTTGCCAAACCGCACCGCCATACATTTCATGGTGGTGTTGGAGGCATAGGTTTGAATCAGCATTTCGCACAGCCGCTTGGTGGAGCCCATCACGTTGGTGGGGTTCACCGCCTTATCGGTAGAAAGCTGCACAAACCGCTCCACCCCATGCTCGGCGGCGGAGGTTAGCAGGTTTTTGGTGCCCAGCACGTTGTTTTTCACGGCCTCGGCGGGGCTTACCTCCATCAGCGGCACGTGCTTGTGGGCCGCCGCGTGGAACACCACCGAGGGGTGGTAGGTTTCAAAAACCTCGTCCAACCGCCGTTTTTCACGTATAGAGCCAACCAGGGTGACGATGGGCTGGCCATCGCCGTATTTGCTGTGCAGCTCCCGTTCCAGCTCGTAGGCGCAATTTTCGTAGATGTCAAAAATCAAAAGCTGGCGGGGGTGGTACCGCATAATTTGGCGGCAAAGCTCGCTGCCGATGGAGCCGCCGCCCCCGGTAACCAGCACCACTTTATCGTGCAGATACTCCGATATTTGGGCGTTGTTGAGCTGTATTTCATCGCGCGATAAAAAGTCGGCGGTGTTCAGCTCACGCAGGCCGGCCACCATGGGCTGGCCGCTCTCGTCCACCGCCTGTGGGTCGGATAGCATCCGCACCCGGCAGTGGGTAGAGTTGCAAAGGTTGATAACCTCCCGCAGGCGCTCCCCCCGCAGCGAGGGGATGGCAATAACAATTTCCACCACATGGTATTTGCGCACAAGCTCGGGGATATCGGAGATGGTGCCCCGCACCGGAACACCCTGCACCCGCAGGTTTTTTTTGGTTAAATCGTCGTCCACCATCACCACCGGGGTGCCAAAGCTGCGGTTTTTGCTGGAGCAAAGGTTGACGGCCCAGCTGCCCGCATTGCCCGCGCCCACAATCAGCAGGGGGGTGGCGGTGCGCTTGTTGCGGGCTTCCTTTTTGCCGCGGGGCGAGGTGCGGCTGTTGGCGGCCGCGCGGGCAAAGCGCCACAAAAAGCGCACACCGCCCACCGCTGTTACCACCAGCACCATGCTGAACACCAGCACCGAGCGGTACAAAACCACGTTGGTGTTGGTAACCATATCCGCCATCATGATAATGCCGGTGCCAATGCCGGTTAAACAGGTAAGGCGGGCAAGGTCCCGCATACCGGCATACTCCCACAAAATTTCGTACAGGCCGCCAAACCAGAACACCACCATATAAACGGCCAGCATCCACGGCAGGTTATGGTTTAGGTTTGCCACGGCCAGGGGCAGCTTGTAGGCCTCGGGGCCATCCAGGCGGAACAATAAGCCCAGGTAGTTGCAGCCCACAATCAGGGCGCAGTCCAGCAGCATCAGCAGCAGGCGTCGGGGCAGCCCCTTCACAATTTGTTGGTTGGATTGTTTCATCCGTTGTTATCTTCCTATCCTTCTATTTATGTGTAAGCGGCCATACGGTAGAGCGGGGGCCGCCGGCATCTCTGTTTTTTGGTGCACACGCCCGGCAAATCTGCCTGGCAAAAAGGGTACGCCACGCAAGTACTTTTATTATACACGATTTTGCTCCGCTTGTCCCCGGCAACAGGGGTGGCAAGCGGAGCAAATTTATACAAAATATTTTTACAATTACTGTGCAATGTGCTAGTTTTGTTTGTTTTTGGTGGGCGTTTGCTTATTCCACCGTAACGCTTTTTGCCAAATTGCGGGGTTTATCCACATCCAGGCCCTTGGCGCAGGATACATAGTAGGCCAAAAGCTGTAGGGGTATCACTGAAAGGCTGGTGGCAAAATGGGGGTCGGTGCGGGGCACATAGACGGTAAAGCCCGCGTTATCCTCAATGCCATAGTTGCCATAGGTCGTTAAGCCCATCAAAAATGCGCCCCGGCTTTTTGCCTCCACCATGTTGGAGATGGTTTTTTCGTACAAATTGGGCTGGGTCAATATCCCCACCACCAGGGTATTTTTTTCCACAAGGGAGATAGGCCCGTGCTTCATCTCGCCCGCGGCAAATGCTTCCGAGTGGATGTAGCTGATTTCCTTAAACTTTAGGCTGCCCTCCAGCGCCACGGCATAATCCAGCCCGCGCCCGATGAAAAAGGCATCCTTGGCGGCCGCGTACTTGCTGGCAAACCACTGGATACGCTCCTTATCCGAGAGGGTTTTTTCAATTTTATCGGGCAGGGCTTCCAGCTCGGCCACCAGGTTTTTGTAGGCGGCATCGTCCAGCGTGCCCCGCACCCGGCCAAGCTCGGTTGCCAGCAGGTAGCAGGCGGCAAGCTGGGTGCTGTAGGCCTTGGTGGTGGCAACCGCAATCTCAGGCCCGGCCCAGGTGTACAGCACGGCATCGGCCTCCCGCGCGATGGAGGACCCCACCACGTTCACAATGCCCAGGGTTTTTACCCCCTGGTTTTTGGCCTCCCGCAAGGCCGCCAGCGAATCGGCGGTTTCGCCGCTTTGGCTGATGATGATGGCCAGGGAATCCGGCTCAATCACCGGGTCGCGGTAGCGGAACTCGCTGGCAACATCCACCTCCACCGGCAGGCGGGCCAGGCTTTCAAACACATAGCGGGCCGCCACCCCCACATGGTAGGCCGAGCCACAGCCGATGATGTACAGCCGGCGGATGCCCTGCAAGGTTTCCTCACTCAGTTCCAGCTCCTCCAGCGAGATTTTCCCCTCCTTGATGCGGGGGGAAAGGGTATCCCGCACGGCCTTGGGCTGCTCGTAAATTTCCTTCATCATAAAATGCTCGTACCCGCCTTTTTCGGCGGCTTCGGCATCCCAATCGATGGTGGTGGGCGTTTTTTGCAGTTCTTCCTTATCGATATTATAGAAGGTAATGGTATCCGGGGTAAGGCGCACAATCTCCTGGTTGTCAATATAATAGACGGTGCGGGTATAGTTGAGCAGCGCAGGCACATCCGAGGCAATCAGGTTCCCGGTTTCGGCCTTGCCCACAATCAGCGGGCTATCCTTGCGCACGGCGTAAACCACCCCGGGTTGGTCCTCAAACAGCACCCCCAGGGCATAGCTGCCCCGCACATGGAGCATCATCCGGGTGATGGCATCCAGCGCATCCCCCGCCGAAACGCCATAGTAGTATTGGTCAATCAGCTGGGCCACCACCTCGGTATCCGTTTGGGATAGGAAGGTGCACCCGCTTGCCGCCAATTTATCCTTGATTTCCTGGTAGTTTTCAATGATGCCGTTGTGGACGACCGCAATTTTTTTATCGCCCGAAAAATGGGGGTGGGCGTTGGCGGTGGAGGGTTCGCCGTGGGTGGCCCAACGAGTGTGGCCAATGCCACAGGTGCCCGCCACGGCCTTGCCGTTATCCGTCATTTCGCACAGAACACGCAGCCGCCCCTTGGCCTTGACGACCTCCAGCTTGCCTGCGGCGTTTTCCACCGCAATGCCTGCCGAATCATACCCGCGGTACTCCAGTTTTGCCAAGCCGTTCAATAGGATAGGCGCAACCTGCGCCTTGCCGGTAAAGCCAACAATTCCACACATAAATAATCCCCTCTCTGATGCAAGCTGCCCAAACCCTGCGCCCGCCGGGGGCGCTGCCGCCGCGCGGCAGGGGCAAAACCCGGGCGGCACCTGCGCCTTCCCCGGGGCTTTGCCCCTGCCGCGCATCTGCTTTTTTTGAAAGCGGCGGCACCCTTGGCAACGGTTTGTTTTTATGCAGCTTGTGGCTATCTTTCCCGATTGCGGTTTGCTGTGCGGCCACAGCAAGATATCAACAGTTTTTTATCAATTACAAAATTATATGCTTTTTTCGCGGTTTCGTCTACCCGCAAATCAAAAAAAATGCCGCCGAGGGGGGAATTTCACCGGATATCCCGAAAAAAATAAAGCGGGCAGCCGTCAAGGGCAACGGCTGCCCACCGCGTGTGTTATTGAATTGCCTGTTTTTTGTCCAGCTTTTATACGTTTATGCAAAAGCTTATGCAAAAACAAACGCTTATACCCAAACGATGGGCAGCACGCCGCCACCAAAACAAACGCAAAAGCTGCGCCAAACGGCGGCAAAAAAGCCGCCAAAAGGCGGAACCGGAACGTGGTTACGGGGCCACCGGTTCTGCCGCCACCTTGCGGGCGCAAACCACATACCGCCCGTTTGCGGTTGAGTATTCGCAGGTGGAAAGGGTGATCAGCTTATCGCCGTAGGTGGGGGTGATGCCGGTGTTTACATCGCTGCGGGTAAGGGCCTGGCCCACAAATTCATCAAAGGTTTTTTCGTCCATATCCACATAGCTGTTGTAGGCAAAGCTGGTATCGGCCACCACATCCACGGCAAAGGCCGCAAACACCTCATAATCGGCATCCCCATACAGGGTATCAAAGGTGATGATAGGGTGCTGGGTGTAATAATCGGCTTTTTTGTAGCCGGTCAGGCAGCCAAAAATGGTGCCGGTTTTCATGTTGTGGCCGTAGATGGTCAAATTATCGCTCTGGCCCTCTGCGTTCAGGGTGCAGGCGCCATCCAGGTAGGGCACCCCGTAAACGCTGTACTCCCCGGCAAAATCGTGCCGAAGGTAATAATCCCGGTTTGCGGGTTTGTGCATCACCGGGAAGCTCAGGTTGGTATCCGCAATCGATAACCAGCCGATAAAATCGGGGTTTTGGGCCAGCAGGCGGTTAAACTTTTCGGTGTTGGAGGGCTCGGTGGCGGCAGGCGTACCGGCTACGGTGGTGGGGGCCTCCTCAATTTGGGCCTCCAGGGCCGCAAATTCGTTCTCGGCCTGGTGGTCGCTCCAAAAGCGCTGAATCAGCAGCCCCGCGCAAACCACAAACACGGCCCCGCACACCAGCATACCCAGGGTGTATAGCAGGCTGCCCTTTGGCTTTTGGCCCTTGGCCTTGCCCTTGGCGAATTGTTCGCCATCCTCCCAGTTGTTTGCCCCCTCTGTTGCCTTATCTGTCATGGTTGCCTCCCATCGCATTGTTGCGTTATGTTATGTTATGTTATGTTATGTGCGTACCGCGGCATCGCGCTATCCGCTATTATCGGCTGCACGGGCTGCGCGATTCTCGCTTCGTTCATATTTTTGTATTGTTATGTTACATCATTTAAAATTATAGGCTATCTCCCCACAAAAAGCAATGCTTTTGGTGCGCGGCGGGGTGTTCAGCCCCCGCGCCAGCCCGCTGCCATGCGCTTTGGCCTATGCTTGGGCCTACGCCTTCCTCCTCTTTTTGCCCTGCCCTTTGCCAACCCGCTGTCATGCGTCTTGGCCTACGCTTGGGCCGCCCGCTGCCAGCCCTCGGCCCTTCCCTCTCCCGCGCGTGCTCCCCCCTCCTCTTGCCGCGCCCCCTTTTCCCCGCCCCTGCAACACCGGTTAGGCAGGCAACTGACCGGGGGCACCAAAGGTACGGCGGCAAGAGCAGAGCCCTTGCCCTACGGCGATATTGGCAAGGTATGCGGCTATATTGGTAAGGTATGCAGCGGTATTGGCAAGGTATGTGGCGGTATTGGCAAGGTAGGCGGCGATATTGGCAGGGTACCCGGCGGCATGGGCGGGGCATACGGCGGCATCGGCAAGGTATGCGGTGGTGGGTTGGCCCGGTGCCCCCCTGGCGCAAGGGGTGTCGAACCTCTCCGTTTTCCCCCAACCCCGGTTCAGGGCGAACCCCCGTAGGGCAAGGGCTCTGCTCTTGCCGTTCTTCGCCCCATGCTGTTGCCCGCCTAATGCCGGTTGCTTTGGGCGGCGGCAGGCGGCAGGCGGCAGCCCCCTGTTTTCCCCCACCCCCGGTTCAGATCGAACCCCCGTAGGGCAAGGGCTCTGCTCTTGCCGTTCTTTGCCCCATGCCGTTGCCCGCCTAACGCCGGTTGCTTTGGGCGGCGGCCCCCCTGGCACAATGGGTGCCACCCCCGTTTTGCCCCCCTACCCCCGGCCCCCTCTGTCACAAACCTGGCGCAATTTTCCAAAATGTTCCATGGGCTGCCACCAACCCGAAATGTTTTTTCATTGCAATCTGCGGGTTTTTCACTGCATTCCGCTGCTTTTTGGTCACTTTTCCCCCTTGCGCGCAATTTTCGGCAAAAAATGAAAGGTTTTTTCGTTGAAAATGCCAGTATACAAAATGAAAAATTTTTTCTAAAATCTAAGGTGGAAGGGTCAACCAGGGGGGTTCCTACCCCCTAGAGAGATAAGTGAGGACGATTTTAATGAAAGATATCACAAAATACCAGGGTATTATCCCTGCCTTTTATGCCTGCTACAGCGATAACGGTGCGGTGGATACCACCCGCGTTCGCGCTCTGGTTCGCTATATGATCAAAAAGGGTGTCAAGGGCGTTTACGTCAACGGTTCCTCGGGCGAGTGCATCTACCTGACGGTTGCCGAGCGCAAGGCCATTTTGGAGGCCGTGATGGACGAGGCCAAGGGCAAGCTGACCGTAATTTGCCACATTGCCTGCAACAACACCGCCGATTCGATGGAGCTGGCCGCCCACGCCGAAAAGTGCGGGGTAGATGCCATTGCCTCCATCCCGCCTATCTACTTCCACCTGCCCGAATATGCCATTGCCAAATACTGGAACGATATGAGCGCCGCCGCTCCCAACACCGAGTTTGTCATTTATAACATTCCCCAGCTTGCAGGCACCGCCCTTTCGATGAGCCTGCTGGGCGAAATGCTGAAAAACCCCAACGTCATCGCGGTTAAAAACTCCTCAATGCCGGTGCAGGATATCCAGCTGTTCAAGGCAGCGGGCATTGCCGCCCGTGGCAAGGATGGCTTTGTTGTGTTCAACGGCCCCGACGAGCAGTTTATCAGCGGCCGCATCATGGGTGCGGACGGCGGCATTGGCGGCACCTACGCCGCCATGCCCGAGCTTCTGCTGAAAGCCAACGAGCTGCTTGCCGCCAACCGCCTGGCGGAAGCCCAGGCCCTGCAGTACGACATCAACGAGATCATTTACGCCCTGTGCGGCTGCAAGGGCAATATGTATGCCACCATCAAGGAGGTATTGCGCCGCCGCGAAGGGCTGGACCTTGGCGGTGTGCGCGCCCCCCTGTTTGATTTGGTGCCCGAGGATATGCCCCAGGTTGAAAAGTGCTGCGCCATGATTGATGCAGCCATCCAAAAATACTGCTAAAACGCCCGTTTACAACACGGCCCATTGCGAGGTAATTGTTATGGATAAAGAGCAACTGTTCGACCAAATTCACGGCGGGCTGATTGTTTCCTGCCAGGCGCTGGAACATGAGCCGCTTTACGCCCCCGAGGGCGGCGTGATGCCCCTGATGGCCAAGGCTGCCGCCCAAAGCGGCGCGGTGGGCATCCGTGCAAACTCCGTGCGGGATATCACCCAAATCAAGGCCGCGGTAAACCTGCCGGTAATCGGCATCATTAAAAAAGATTACCCCGGCACCACCATGTACATCACCGTCACCATGGCGGAGGTAGATGCCCTGGTGGGCTGCGGGGTCGATATTTTGGCCGTGCAGGGTACCTCTGCCCTGCGCCCCGATGGCAAAACCGCGCCCGAATTTATCCGCGAAATCAAGCAAAAGTACCCGAACCAGCCCCTGATGGCCGATATTGCCACCTTTGAGGAAGCCATGGCCTGCGCCGAGGCCGGGGCCGATTTTGTGGGCACCACCATGCGCGGCTACACCCCCGAAACCAAGGGCATTGATGATATTGACCTTGCCTTTGTCGCCAAGCTGGCGCAGGAATGCCCGGCCAAGGTAATTGCCGAGGGGCACATCCATTACCCGCCCCAGGCGGCCCAGGCGCTGGGTGCCGGGGCATGGGCGCTGGTGGTGGGCGGGGCCATTACCCGCCCGGCGGAAATTACCGCGCGGTTTATGGCAGCCATCCGTCAAAAGGGTTGAGGTGTACCATGGAAATGCAGGCTGTAGCGCCCGGCAAATGCGTACTGGGCATTGATATTGGCGGCACCGCCGTTAAGCTTGGGGTGGTGGATGCCACCGGCAAGGTGACGGCCAACGCCGAGGCAAGCGTCAGCTTTGATGGCTACAAAACCCCCATTTTGGAAACCGTTTTGCGGGTAGCCACCAGCTTTTTGCAGGCGCAAAGCCCCGAAACCCGCGCTTCGCTTGTGGGGATTGGCGTTTCTGCCACCGGGCAAATTGATTCTCACCGTGGGGTTGTGGCCGGCACCGGCGGCAATTTCCCCGGTTGGAAGGGTACCGAGATTGTGGCAGAGCTGGCAAACGCTTTCCACCTGCCGGTGACCGTTGCCAACGATGCCAACTGTATGTGCCTGGGCGAAGCCTGGGTGGGTGCCGCCGCCGGGTATACCGATGTGATTGGCATCACCATTGGCACCGGGCTGGGCGGTGGCATCCTGGCGGGCGGCCAATTGCTGGAGGGTGCGCGCGGCCTCGGCGGTGAATTGGGCCACCTGATTATCCACGCCGGGGACGGTGTGCTTTGCGGCTGCGGCCAACGTGGCTGCTGGGAAAAGTACGCCGCCACCACCGCGCTGGTTCGCCGTGCCAAGGCGCTTGACCCCACCCTGGCCGATGGCCGTGCTATTTTTGCACAGGCCGCGGCGGGCAATGCCGCCCTGCTGGCCCTACTGGATAGCTGGCTAGAGGATGTTGCCGCCGGGCTGATTGGCCTGGTGCACGTTTTCAACCCCCAAATCATCTTGATTGGTGGCGGGGTATCGGGCCAGCAAGCCCTGCTGATTGACCCTCTGGCCGCCAAAATACGGGCCGGGGTGATGCCCGCCTTTGCCCAAGGGCTGGAAATTCGGGCTGCTGCCCTGCAAAATAACGCCGGGCTGGTGGGTGCCGCTGCCTATTTTTGGGCGCACACCCCCGCATAGCCCCCGTTCTGCCTTTGGCAATAGCCCTACATCCCAACGCAAAGCCTGTGCCGGGGCAAGCGCGGCTCCCCCGCAATGTGGCAACGATTGTGGCAACGAATTTCGCAGCCAAGCCACAAGCATAAAAAATACCCTACGGCAATGGGGCCGGCCTGCTTTTTAAGCAGGCCGGCCCCATTTTTTATATTTCAGGTATTTGGCAGGGCTTCCCGCCCCTTACAAGATAATTTTGAACACCGCTTTTTTGACGGCCACGCCGGGTTCCGCCACCGCCAGGGTGGGCATATGGGGTTCCCCCGCCGGGAACAGTACGCAGCGGGTGCCGCCCAGCAGGCCGCTCCCCTCCACCGGGCCGGTCAGCAGGCCAAAATCGGCCGCGGGGTCAAATTCCTGGGTGGTGGTGCCGGCCCCCAGCAGCACGGCAAAGCGTTCCTGCCCGGTAATATCCACCTGCAAGTCCGCGTAGCGGTGGTGTACCTCAAAGGCTGCCCCCACCTCCGGGCGGGTGGATGCCTCCATCACATTCACAAAGGCATCCTCGCCACAGATGACGGTTTTGCCAAGGGGCAGCGCCGCCAAAGAATGGGTTGCGATAAAATCCAGCACGAGATCCAGGTTTTTTGAAAGCCCACGGTAGGCTTTCATTCCTTCCAGCGTTGTATAAATCATAAAAACGCCTCCTTTTTCTCAGTATAGCACGAACCGCCACGAAAAGAAATATCATTTCATTTCCTTTTTTCCCGTGGTCATTTCTCAAAATCAGCGAAAAAGCGCGGCGCGCCGTCCGGGGCACCTTTTGAAAAGAGTTTTCAAAAGGTTACAAATTTCCATCAAAAATTCAAGTTTTTTGAAAATTCAACAAAACATTTTTGTAATAATCGCGTTTTTAACCAAAAAATTACCGGGTATTGGCAAAATGCACTGAAAAATGTTTTCATTTATGGGGAGGTTGCCATCTTGAATATTTTTTTCATTATGGTACCATATAAGCAAGCTAAGTGGCCGGAACCGACCCTTCCGCGGCCACCTTAACAGCAACATGAATGGTAAAGGAAAGAACACACGAAAACACACAGTTTTAAGGAGGATACCCTGATGAAAAAAACACTCTCTCTCCTGTTGGCCACCGGTATGGTGGCTGGTACGCTGGCTGGCTGCGGCACCACCGCTACCTCTTCCAGCGCGGCGGAATCCACCGCCACCAGCACGGCGGAATCTACCGCCAGCGCCACGGCCGATAGCGCCACGGCGGATGCCGGCCTTGCCGCCGATATCACCATGTGGACCTACCCCATCGGCAAGTTTAAGGATGCCGAAACCGTGGATGGCATTGTAAAATCCTTCCAGGAGAAAAACCCCGGCGTGAACATTAAGGTGGAATACCTGGATTATACCAACGGTGACGACCAGGTTACCTCCGCCATTGAGGCAAACACCACCCCCGATATCATTATGGAAGGCCCCGAGCGCCTTGTGAGCAACTGGGGTGCCAAGGGCAAGATGGTAGATTTGTCTGATTTGTGGACAGCCGAAGCCAAGGCCGATATCAACGCGACCAGCGCTTCCATCGAAGCCGCCTGCAAGGCCGCCGATGGCGCCTATTACGAATATCCCCTTTGCATGACCACCCACTGCATGGCCATCAACAAAGAAATGTTTGAGGCTGCCGATGCCCTACAGTACATCAACGAGGATGGCACCTGGACGACCGAAAACTTTGGCAAAGCCCTGCAAGCCCTGAAGGATTCGGGCATTGATACCACCGGCGTTGTTTACTGCGGCGGCCAGGGTGGCGACCAAGGCACCCGCGCCCTTGTGAACAACCTCTACAGTGGCAAATTTACCGATGATGCCCACACCGCCTACACCGCCGATAGCGATGCCAACAAGAAGGGCCTACAGCAGCTTGTTGATTGGTGTGGCGCCGGCCTGTTGAGCTTTGATACCGCCGCGGTTGCGTCGGACGAGCTGCAGCTGTTTGCCAACGGCACCATCGCCATGACCTTCTGCTGGAACGCCTCCAACCAGGCTACCTACGCCGAGAGCGTTACCTTTACCCCGATGCCGGTTGCCTTCCCCTCCGACGATGGCAAACCCGAGCTGTGCGGCGGTATCTGGGGCTTCGGTGTGTTTAACAACGGCGACGATGCCAAAGCCGCTGCTGCCAAAGCCTTCATCCAGTACATCTGCGACGACGCTACCCAAGGCCCTGCCAGTGTTCAGTTGACCGGTTTCTTCCCGGTACGTGCCTCCTACGGCGATGTGTATGCCGGCACCGAGGACGAAGCCCGCATGGCCGCTTTCAGCGCCTATATGCAGTACCTGGGCGATTACTACAACGTTACCCCCGGCTGGGCCGAGCAGCGCACCGCTTGGTGGAATATGCTCCAGCAAATCTTCACCGGCACCTCGGTGGAGGATGCCAGCGCAACCTACGCGGCCGCCTGTGCCACCGCGATTGAAGCAGCCAAATAAGTAGCCTGCTTCTGCCCGCAATCTACTCAAAACATCTGTCCCCGCTCCATCCACAACGCAGTGGGGCGGGGGCATATTTTAAGAAAGGGGGAGGACATCCTTGGGTAACGGTAAAAGCACCCTGATGGCTGGTCAAAAGCCCACCGTTTTCAACAACGCGATCGTCCGCCAGCAAACAATTTCTGCCTACCTGTTTTTGCTGCCCGCCATGGTATTTTTCGTAGGCTTTGTGGTAATACCCATGGTCATGTGCCTGGCCACCAGCTTTTTCAACTACAGCATGGGCAAGCCCTTTGAATTTATCGGGCTCAACAACTACCTCGAAATGTTCAAAGACCAGGTATTTCTAAAATCCCTTCGCAACACCTTTGTGCTGGTGGCGGTGGCAGTGCCCACCGTAACGGCTTTCTCGCTTTGGGTAAGCTGTGCCATCTACCAGATGCACGCCATCAAGCGCTCCTTCTTCCGCTGCGTGTTCTACCTGCCGGTGGTTACCGGCACCGTGGCGGTGGCCGTTGTGTGGAAGTGGATGTTCAACAAATACACGGGCTTGCTCAACTACATCCTCAATGCCACCGGCATTTTGAACGAGAATGTCAGCTGGCTGGGCGATGCCAAAACTGCCCTGTGGTGCATTATCCTCATCCTGTTCACCACCTCCATCGGGCAGCCCATCGTGCTGTACGTGGCGGCGCTTGGCAACGTGGACCCCTCCCTGATTGATGCCGGCCAGGTGGATGGTGCCACCCCGTTCCAGGTTTTCTGGCACATCAAGTGGCCCCAAATTATGCCCACCACCCTGTACATTTTGGTTATCACCACCATCAACAGCTTCCAGTGCTACGCGCTGATTCAGCTGTTGACCTCCGGCGGGCCGGATAACAGCACCAGCACCATCATGTACTACATCTACTACGAGGCCTTTAAGCTCTACCGTTACGGCTACGGCAACGCCATGGGCGTAATTTTGGCCATCATCATTGCTCTGCTCTCCGCCTTGCAGTTTAAGGTTACGGGCAGCGGCGCAACCGACTAGAAAGGGGTATTACCATGGAAACGAAAAAAAGCCTGATTACCCCCGGTACGGTCTTGACCAATATCGTTTTGGCCCTGCTGTCGGTATTTTTCATCTTCCCACTTTACTGGATCATCACCGGTTCCTTCAAAGACCCCATTGCGGTAAACGCCAGCCCACCGGTATGGTTCCCCACCGAACCTACTTTGGATAACTATGTGCGCTTGCTCAGCAACCCGGCCATGAAATGGCTGTGGAACAGCGTGCTACTCTCGGTGGTGGCAATGGCCCTCACCTGCCTTACCGCTGCCATGGCCGGCTATGTGCTGGCAAAAAAGCGGTTCGTAGGCCAAAAGGTTATTTTCTCCATCATGATTTGCGCCATGGCCCTGCCCAAGCAGGTTATCCTGGTGCCGCTATTGAAAGAGATGTCGGCCCTGGGCCTGCACGATACCCTGTGGGGCGTAATTTTGCCCACCGTGGGCTGGCCGTTTGGCATCTTTTTGATGAAGCAGTTCAGCGAAACCATCCCCACCGAAATGCTGGAGGCCGCCCGCATCGATGGTGCCGGCGAAACCCGCACCTTTGTGGATATCGTTCTGCCGATGGTCAAGCCCGGGTTGGGCGCGCTGGCAATCTTCACCTTCATCAATAGCTGGAACGATTATTTCCTACAGCTGATCATGCTAAACTCCAGCCGCAACCTTACCATCTCGCTTGGTATCGCCAAGCTGCAAGCCGAAATGTCCAACGACTTTGGCTTGATTATGGCGGGTGCTGCCCTGGCGGCCATCCCCATCATCACGGTGTTCTTAATGTTCCAAAAATACTTTACACAGGGCATTGCCATGGGCGCTGTAAAGGGCTAACCCCCTGCCCCGCCCCGGCACCACCCTAAAAACCCCGCAGCCCCCGCCTTAGGTTTGTGCCTAAGGCGGGGGCTGCGGGGTTTTTGCTATTTTGTTGGTATTTTATTATTTTGTTGCTGTTCACTTGTATTTACCGCCACGCCAGCAGCCGCACCCACAGGCTACGCAGCAGGGGCGGGTGGGCGGCGGGCAGGCAGCAGAGCGCATACACGGTTTGCGGCTTGGGGAACCGCCCTTTTTGGGCATAATAGCGGTACAGCAGCTTTAGCTGCCGCGCTTTGCCGTTGCCCGGCAGGTGCAAAATGCAAACGGGGTCGTTACAATAGTTGGTGGAAACATAGTAGAACCGTGCCCCCAGCCAGTAGCGGAAGATGTAGGCGTTGGCCGCCCGCACCGGCTCCCCCGCCTGTTGGCTTTGGTAGGCCGCCGCGCAGGTGATAAACTCGTCCCCCTCGTGCGGGCGCAGGTTTTGTTGGCACATGGCATCATAAACGGCGCGGCAGCGGGCCATAAAGGCCGCCAGGCGGCGGTGGCTGCCACCAATTAGCTCCCCGCCAAAGTGGGTAAGCACCGGCGCACCGCCGTACAGCGCGGCATAGTTGCTTGCAATGGCGGCCGTCATGGGCTGGGATGCCGCGTGGGGCACTTGGTACAGCAGCACGGCCTCCTCGGCCTCCCGCCAAAGGTCGGTATAGGGGTACTGGGTGTAGGTATCCACATCCAGCAGCAGGTAGCGGGGGTGGGGGTGGTTTTCCAGCACCCAACCCAGCGCGCAAAGCTTGTAGAACGCCAGCGACCATTCCAGCGCGGCATCCACCCGGAAGGTGGCAAAGGGGCACTGCCACACCGCTACCCCGGCGGCCTCCAGCTGGGCTGCATAGGGGGGCGGCACCGGCTGGTTGGTTACCAGGGCCACCACATCGCCGGGGTTGTGCTGCTTGGCGCTGCACAGGGCCACCACCAGGCAGCGGTAGTAGGTGGCTGCCCCCAGGGCTGCGCCATCCCCCTCGCGGTAGCCCGCAAGGGTGGCAAAGGCGCTAAAAATCAGGTTGGGCGCGCCTTGTGTCGTTTGTTGTTGATGTTCCATAGATACTCCTTGCGGGTCAGCCCGGTATCAGCAGCCCCAATGTCCCCGCCACCAGCAGGGCCAGGCCCAGCATCGCCTTTTTGGATAGCTTTTCGCCAAAGGCCAGGTAGGAGAAGCCCACCGTGATCACGATGGATAGCTTATCAATGGGTGCCGCCACCGAGGCATCAATCAGTTGTAGCGCCCGGTTCTGGCAGAGCCAGCTTCCGCCGGTGGCCAGGCCCGAAAGCGCCAAAAACAGCCAGCCGCGGCCCGTTATTTTGCGGATGCCGCCACACTTGCCGGTGGCAAGCACCATCCCCCAGGCCATCACCAGCACCACCACGGTGCGTATGGCGGTGCCCAGGGCCGAATCCACCCCGGTAATGCCAATTTTGGTTAAAATGGAGGTTAAGCTGGCAAACACCGCGCTGCCCAGGGCATAAAAAAACCAGGAAGCGCTTTGGGGGGCGGGCTTTGCCGGGTCCTCCGCCTTTTTGGTCAGCATCAGCCCGGTGCCCAGGGCAATCAGCAGCACACAGCCGATTTTTATCGGGGTAAGTGCCTCGCCCAAAATGGCCGCCGCCAGCAGGATGGTTAAAATGGTGCTGGTTTTATCCACCGGGGTCACCTTGTTTACGCTGCCCAGCTGCAATGCCCGGAAATAGCAGAGCCAGCTTGCGCCGGTGGCTAGGCCCGAAAGCACCAAAAACAGCCAGCTTTTGGGGGTGATGCCCCCCAGCGAGGCCCCCTTGCCGGTAAGGGCCACCATGCCCCAGGCGCACAATAGCACCACAATGGTGCGCAGCGCCGTTGCCAGGTTGGAATCCATATTCCGGTAGCCCAGCTTTGCAAAAATTGCCACGACCCCCGCAAAGGCCGCCCCGGCAAAGGCAAGCAAAATACCCATTGGCGCTGCCGCCATTTTTCATTCTTCCCTTCCGCACATTTCCACTTTGTTACACCGCTTTTGCCCATTATAGCGCCAAAGGGCGGTTTTGTCCACGCCGGTGGGCAAAAAAACGCCGCCCTCCTCTTATACAATAAGGTAGGCGGCGCGTTTTGCACAGGCTCATACAGGGCCATGCAGGTTCAGATAAATTTGCAGGGGGTGGGGTACCACGCAGGCGGTTACGCCTTCAGCAGCCCGGCCTTTTGCAGGCGGTCCCGCAAAACGGCCCCCACCAGGGTGGCAACGGCAATTTTGGCGGCATCCCCCAGCAGGAAGGGGAACACGCAGGCGGTAAGGGCGTACCAGATATCACACTGCATCACCACCACAAACCAAACGGTGCCGCACAGGTAGCAAACGGCGGTGCCCAGCACCATGCCCAGCACGGCAGCCGCCGGGCGGTTGCCGCCCTTTTCAATCACCAGCCCGGCAAACAGGGCCATAAACAAAAAGCCAATCAAATACCCGCCGGTGGGGCCAACCAGCTTTTCCAGCCCGCCCACATACCCGGCAAACACCGGCAGCCCCACGCTGCCCAGCACCAGGTAAATCAGCACGCTGAGGGCCGAAAGCCGCGCCCCCAACAGATAAGCGGCCAGGTAAATGGCCAGCGTGCCAAGCGAGATGGGCACCGGCCCCACGGGCAGGGATAAGGGGGCAAGCACACAAAGCACGGCCGCCATCAGGGCTGTGGCCGTAAGCTGGTGAGTCGTAAATTTCTGTTTCATCGGTAAAACCTCCGCCATTTCAAGCATTTCAACGCCATCGTACACTACGATTATAGGCGGGCGGCGGGGCATTGTCAACCATTTTATTTTTTAGGTTTACAATTCTTTCAAGCCCAAATCCCGCAAAATATCCCCCCTCGTTTCCATGGCAAGGGCGGCTATCCGGCGTATCCGCTCGGGGTTCATGTAGGGGGCCAGCCCGCTGATGGAAAATGCACTGTCGGCCCGCCCCCCCGGCCCCGGTATTGAAACCGCAACGCACCGTATCCCCAGCTCGTTCTCCTCATCGTCCACCGCGTAACCGCCGCCCCGCACCTCGCCCAGTTGGGCAAGCAGGCCCTCGTAATCCGTCACGGTATGTTCGGTCAGCTTTTGGGGGTGGCTTTTGCGCCAAATTTCCTCCACCTCGGCGTTGGGCAGGGTTGCCATAATGGCCTTGCCCACCCCCGTGCAGTACAAAGGGCTGCGCAGCCCCACCCGGCTGGACATCCGCATCGGCCCGCTCTCGGTTTTATAAATGTAAACAATATCCTGCGCATCCCGTATCACCAAATGCACGGCATCGCCGGTGCGCTGGGCCAGCCGCTCCAAATGCACCTTGGCCACCCCCATAATATCCATGCTGTTTACAATGCCGGAGGATATCTCAAACATTTTTAAGGTAAGGCGGTACTGCCCGCTGGTAGAATCCTGCCGGGCATAGCCAAGGGTAATCAGGCTGGCAAGCAGGCGGTGGGCGGTGCTTTTGGCAAGGCCGGCCTCGGCGGCAAGCTGCTGTAAGCCCACCCCCGCCGGGTGGGCGGCCAACACCTCAATAATTTCAAAAATGCGGGCAATGCTTTGTACCCCTGCGGCGGTGGTATTTTCCAAGGGTTCTGGGTGTTTTGGCATGGCGGCGGCTCCTTCCCGGCTATTTTTTCAAAAATTAACAGTTTGTTCATAATTCGTGTTTTTCCGCGGGCGGCCCGCCAAATTCCACATTATGGAACCAGTATACCAACAAAATCCGCTTTTCGCAAGGGGCCATCCCGCTTGGTGGAACAGTAGCCCCCGGTGCCAAGCCAGGCCGGTTTTTTTTGTAAATTTTGCCCTGATTGACGCGGTGGCGGCGACACATTATAATAAAATTACGGAATGTGGAACGTGGTTCCGCAAGATGGAATGGTAAACCGAAGGGGCGCGCCGGGTGTGTTGCCTGCGCCGCCAACAAAAAAGGAGAATGTGGTATGAGTTCCGTTTATGACAGAATTTACGGTATTGGTATTGTACCGGTCATCGCTTTCAACAGCGTGGACGAGGCGGTGCCCCTGTGCAAGGCGCTGGTTGCGGGCGGGCTGCCCGCCGCCGAGGTTACCTTCCGCACGGCCTGTGCCGAAGATTGCATCCGCACCATCAAAAAAGAAGTGCCCGAAATGCTGCTGGGTGCCGGCACCGTGCTGACCAAAGACCAAGTTGACCGTGCATTGGATGCAGGGGTCGAGTTTATTGTAAGCCCCGGCTTCAACCCCGAAATCACCAAATATGCCCTCTCCAAGGGTGCCTGCATGATGCCCGGCACCGCCACCCCCGGCGAGATGGAGCAGGCCATGAGCCTGGGCCTAGATGTCGTAAAATTTTTCCCGGCCGAGCAAAACGGCGGCGTTGCCAAGCTGAAAGCCGTGGCAGGCCCCTACACCCGGCTGCGCTGGATGCCCACCGGCGGCGTGAACGAGAAAAACATCAACGATTACCTGAGCTTTGATAAAATTATTGCCTGCGGCGGCACCTGGATGTGCAAAAGCGATATGATTAAGGCGGGCCAGTGGGATGCCATCACCGCCGCCACCAAGGGCGCTGTCACCACCATGCTGGGCTTCCAGCTTGGCCACGTTGGCATCAACTGCGAGAATGCCGATGAAGCCCTGAAAACCGCCAACCTGATTGGCAACCTGTTCACCATGCCGGTGGCCCAGGGCAACAGCTCGAACTTTGTGGGCGCCAAAGAGTTTGAGATTATGAAGCAGCCGGGCCGCGGCAAGTACGGCCACCTGGCCATCCGCACCAACTCCCTGGGCCGCGCCATTGCCCACCTGGAGCTACAGGGCGTTCGGTTTGACCATTCCTCCCTGGTTGAAAAGAACGGCAAGAAAATTGCCATCTACCTGGCGGACGAAGTTGCCGGGTTTGCCATCCACCTGGTTCAAAAATAATGCCAAGCCCACGCTTGGCCATACACTACAAATAAAAAGGAGTTTCCCTCTATGAAAGTTGTTACTTTTGGTGAATTGATGATGCGGTTGCAGCCCTACAACTACCTGCGTTTTTCGCAGGCCGATAGCCTGGAGTTCACCTTCGGCGGCGGCGAGGCCAACGTATCGGTTTCCCTTGCAAACTACGGTGCCGATATTTCCTTTGTAACCAAGCTCCCCAAGCACGCGCTGGGCCAGTGCGCCATCAACAGCCTGCGCAAATTTGGGGTCGATACCTCCAAAATCACCCGCGGGGGCGACCGTGTTGGTATCTATTTCAACGAGAAAGGCGCTTCGCAGCGCCCCTCCGTCTGCATTTACGACCGTGCGCATTCCGCCATTGCGGATGCCACCACCGCCGATTTTGACTGGGATGCCATCTTTGAAGGGGTGGATTGGTTCCACTTTACCGGCATCACCCCGGCGCTGGGTGCCAACGTGGTGGATATCTGCCGCGAAGCCTGCAAGGCCGCCAAGGCCCACGGCGTAAAAATCAGCTGCGACCTAAACTACCGCGGCAAGCTGTGGACCCGTGAGGAAGCCCGCGCCGCCATGACCGACCTTTGCCAGTATATTGACGTTTGCATCTCCAACGAGGAGGACGCCAAGGACGTATTTGGCATTGAGGCCGAGAATACCGATATCGATGCCGGCAGTCTGAACCGCGAGGGCTACAAGAGCGTTGCCAAGCAGTTGGCCGATAAATTTGGCTTTGAGATGGTTGCCATCACCCTGCGTGAATCCCACTCGGCCTTTGATAACGATTGGAGCGCCATGCTCTACAACGTTAAGGCGGACGAATACTGCTTCAGCAAAAAGTACGCCTTGCACATCATTGACCGCATCGGCGGCGGTGATAGCTTTGGCGGCGGGCTGATTTATGCCCTGCTTTCGGGCAAAAACACCCAGGATGCCGTTGAATTTGCCGTGGCAGCCTCGGCTCTCAAGCACTCCATCGAGGGCGACTATAACGCCGTCACCGTGGAGGAAGTGGAGAAGCTGGCAGGCGGCAACGGTTCCGGCCGTGTGCAGCGCTAAACAATTTTAACTTTCCCGTTTACGGTTTACCTTCCAAAAAGAAAAGAGGCAGGCTCGCTGGAGCCGCGCCTCTTTTCTTTTTTTGCTGGCGGTTTGGGGGCGGGTGGCTTATAATAGAGGTACAAAGGCAAGGGGGGCATAACAATGCGCGTTAAAGAAGCTGTTTTGGGGTTGCTGGGCGAAGGGCAGGGGCAATATCTTTCGGGCGAGGGGCTGGCTGCCCGGTTGGGGGTAACGCGGGCCTCGGTGTGGAAGGCCATCAAGGCGCTGCAAAGCGAGGGCTACCCCATTGAGGCCGTTACCAACCGTGGCTACCGCCTAACGCCCGACTACGACCTACTCTCGGCTGCCGGGGTTGCCACCCTGCTGGAAGGCCCCGCCGCCGTGCTGCGGCCTGAGGCCCTGCCCACGGTGGATAGCACCAACGCACACCTGCGCACCCGGGCGCAAAACGGCGAGGGCGAGGGCCTGGTGCTGCTGGCCGGGGAGCAAACGGCAGGCCGTGGCCGGGCCGGGCGGGCCTTCCACTCCCCCGCCGGTACCGGGCTGTACCTGAGCATTTTGCTGCGCCCTGCCCTGCCCGCCGCCGATGCCCCACTGCTGACCCTGGCCGCCGCCGTTGCCGCCGCCCAGGCGGTGGAGGAGGTTTGCAATGTGCCGGTGGAAATAAAATGGGTGAACGACCTGCTGCTGGGCGGCAAAAAAATTTGCGGCATTTTAACGGAGGCCGCCCTCTCGCTGGAATCGGGTGGGGTGGACTATGCGGTGCTGGGGGTGGGCATCAACCTGGCCCCGCCCGCCGGGGGCTGGCCGGAGGCACTTGGCAGCCTTGCCGGGGCCGTGTACCCGGCTGCCGCCGCCATCCCCCCCGGCTGCCGCTGCCGCCTGGCCGCCGCCTTTTTAAACGCCTTTTGGGGCTACGACCTTGCCCTGCCCGGGCGCGGCTTTTTGCCAGGCTACCGCCGGCGGCTGGCCTGGCCGG
>JAQUSS010000110.1 GCA_028710135.1 Gemmiger sp.
AGTGCTATGAAAGGGGCTATGGTGTAGAGAAGGATTTGCCCCGAGCGATAGACTTGTACCGCAAAGCAGCCGAGCAGAACTACCCACCCGCACAGTGCAACCTGGGGTTTTTGTATTACACCGGAACAGGGGTTGCGGAAAATAACGCCGAGGCCGTGCGCTGGTTTACCCCGGCAGCGGAACAAAACCATCCGCGCGCACAGTTTCTGTTGGGCGAGTGCTATGAATGGGGCTACGGTGTAACCGAGGATTTGCACCATGCAATAGAACTGTACCGCAAAGCTGCCGAGCAAAACTACACCGAGGCCCACTGCAAAATGGGCAAAGTGTATGAAAAGGGGCTTGACGGTACGGCGGTGGATTACCAGGAGGCCATGCAGTGGTATCTTCGGGCTGCGGAACTTAGAAGCCCAAAAGCAATGCATTATATTGGCTATATGCACCAAAATGGCTTCGGTGTGGACGTGGATTATGCCGAGGCAATGCGCTGGTACCAAAAAGCCGCCGAATTCGGCTATGCGCAATCCCAATACAATATCGGATATATGTACCATGTTGGTTTGGGTGTAGAGATTGATTATGCGGCGGCGATGCACTGGTATTTGGAGGCAACCAAGCTGGGATATTCTATGGCGATGAATAACATCGGATATTTGTATCAATATGGCTTGGGCGTGGAGGCCGATTACAAAGAGGCGATGGCATGGTACCTAAAAAGCTGGGAGAAAGGGAATGCCATGGCGGCGTATAATATAGGCATTCTATACAAATCCGGCGTGGGCGTAGCCATCGATTATCAGGAGGCGATGCGCTGGTACCTGAAATCCGCCGAGTTGGGCCACACAAATGCAATGACCACCATCGGGTTTATGTATCACGAGGGCTTAGGGGTAAACGTAAATTATCATAAGGCGATTCGGTGGTACCTAAAGGCGGCAAAATTGAATAATGTGCACGCGGTATCCAATATCGGCCGTATGTATGAGGAAGGCAAGGGAATCAAAAGGAACTATAAAAAGGCGATGGAATGGTACCTTAAAGCCGCCGCATTGGGTGACGCGGGTTCTATATCCAATATTGGATACCTGTATGAAAATGGGCTCGGCGTAAAAAAAGATTATGCCGAGGCAATGCGCTGGTATTTGAAAGCCGCCGCGCTCAATAACGCCTGTGCAATTTATAATGTAGGGGAACTGTACCGCGAAGGCATGGGCGTTGCGGTGGATTATCAAGAGGCGATACGCTGGTATCAAAAGGCTGCCGAATTGGGGTATCAAGATGCTGTTGAAAAACTAAAAGAATTGGGCCCAAACCGCTAAAAACTTGCAGCGCATTAGGCGTTTATCCCCGTAGACCGCGCGTTAGCAAGTGTTGGCCGGGGCTGGCAGCCTAGCTGTAGCGCGTTGCCGTCCGAATAACCCTCCTCCCGCCCGGCAAGCTCTGCAATAAGCCAGCCGCGCAGCAAATCAATGCGGGGCTTGGCGGCGGGCTCGTGGATGGCGTTGTGGCTCTCCTGCGGGTCGTGGGCCAAATCAAAATACTGTTCCTCGCCGGTTTCGCTGTACCAGATAAATTTATCGGTTTTGGTCACGATATATTGCATGGATTTTTTGCCGTACAGGTAAATATGCTCCCCGTGCAGGTATTGCCGGGTGTTGCCGGGCAGCATATTTTCGCCATCAAGGCTTTCGGGGCGGGGGGCACCGGCAAGGGCCAGGCAGGTGGGCATCACATCCCGCAGTTCCACAAGGCTATCATCGCTGCGCCCCGGGGCCCCCACCAGCCGCGCCGGCCCCGAGATAAGCATCGGGATGTGTACGCTGCCCTGGTAGGCCCGCGCCTTTTGGATGTAGTGGTGGTCGCCCAGCATCTCGCCATGGTCGGAGCAGAATAGAATCACGGTGTTTTCCATCAGGCGGTGCTCCACCAGCGCCACCAAAAGCCGGCCAATTTGGTGGTCAATGTGGGTGATGCAGGCGTAATAGCCCACCTGCATCTGGTGCAATAAATCGCGGTCCAGGGGGCCGGTGGTGGCGTTATAGCGCCGCCCAATTTGCTGTATCAAGGTGGCATCGTCCCAATCGCCCACGGCGGGCGGGGCTAAGTGCTTCTCTTTGTACAAATCAAAATAATATTGCGGGGCATCAAACGGCGCGTGGGGGCGCACAAAGCTGGTCATCAAAAAAAACGGCTGGCGTGGGTCGCGGCGGCGCAAAAAATCAATGCTGCGGGTCACGGCCCAGTTGGTGGGGTGGCACATTTCCTCATACATCCAGGGCCGCGCCACCCAGCCGTTGCAATCTAAGCCGGTATCCGTCACATCGGCGGCAATGCCCTTCTCATTTTTCAGCCAGTAAAAATAGTCGTCCGCCACCAGCTGGTTTTCGCCGTAGGGCACATCCGGGTAGCGGTACTCGTGTAGGTAGCCATCGTGCAGCTCCACATTGTCAAAGCCCAGGTAGTTGCGCAGCGGGTGTACGTGCATTTTGCCCACGCATTGGGTATAGTAGCCCGCCTTGCGCAGTTCCCCGGCTAAGGTGCAGGTATAGTTCCAATCCACACGGTCCTCGTAGCCCACGCGCCCGGTGTGGCGGGGGCTTAACCCGGTGTGCAGCACGGCGCGGGCCGGCACGCAGGTGGGGCAGGCCGAAAAGGCGTTGGGGTAGTAGATGCCGTTTGCGGCAAGGCTATCTAAGTAGGGCGTTTTTACATCCGGGTGTCCCGCCACGCCCAGGCAATCGCCCCGCATCTCATCGGTCATAATCAGCAGAATATTGGGCTGTTCGCGCATGGCGCATCCTCCTAAAAGGCGGGTGCGCTTTTTGGCGCACCCGCACGGTATCTTGCGGCTGGTTCACGCTTGGGGGTGGCTCAGGTGGTAAAACGCACCGCGCTTATCCAAAAGCTCCTGGTAGGTGCCCATTTCGGCCACGCGGCCATCCTCCACCACCACAATGCGGTCGGCACCCTGTATGGTGGAAAGCCGGTGGGCAACCATCAGGGTGGTGCGCCCCTGCATCAGGGTGTTGATAGCCCGCTGCACCTGCTTTTCGCTGGCGTTATCCAGCGCGCTGGTGGCTTCATCAAAAATAATGATGCGTGGGTCGCGCAGCATGGCGCGGGCAATGGATATCCGCTGCCGCTGCCCGCCCGAAAGGCGGGCCCCATGCTCGTTCAGCACGGTATCTAAGCCCTTGGGCATGGTGGCCAGCATATCTTCAAGGCCAAGCTGCTCCACCACGGCCATAATCTGCGCATCGCTTACCTCCGGCCGCCCGTAGGCGATATTATCCCGGATGCTGCCCGAAAACAAAATGCTGTTTTGCGGCACAACCGAAATTTGCTGGCGGAAGCTGTGCAAATCCAGCGCGGCCATGTTCCGCCCATCGATGTAAATGCCGCCGCCGGTGGGGGCGTTAAAGCCAATCACCAAATTTAAAATGGTAGATTTGCCGGTGCCGCTGCCCCCCACAAAGGCCACGCGCTCGCCCGGCAGAATGTGCAAATTAAAATCGGTCAGCACCAGCTTTTCGTCATCGTCGTAGTGGTACTGCACATGGTCAAAGCGGATATCGCCCTTCAAATCCTCAATTTTATCCTGGTATTTATACCGTTCCAGGTTGTTGCAGGCGATAATTTCGCCCACCGATTGCACACTTTCCAGCCCTTTTGAAAAATTGGGGTAGAGGTTGATAAGGTTGGATATCTGCGCCACAATTTGGGTAAAGTAGGTTTGGTACAGCACCACCTCGCCCACCGTAATTTTGCCCTGGTAGGCCATAAAGGCCGTGAACCCCAGGCAAAATAGCTGAAACAGCTGGAACATGACCCAGTTGCTTGCCCCAAACAGGCTGTTGGTTTTATCCAGCGCAAAGCCCTTGCTGCGCACGCGGCGCAATTGGTCGTTCATACGGTCAATCTCAAGGCCCTGCAACCCGTGCGCGCGGGTAACGGGGATCAGCTCCACCATCTCGGCCACGGCAGCCTGGGTATTTTCTACCTCCTTGCGGAAATCGGTGTTCTTTTGGGCAATCGGCTTGCGAAACAGGTAAAGCAGCAGCACCGCGCCGGGTATCGTCAGCACAAAAAACAGCAGCACGGCGGGGCTTTTTTGCAGGGTAACCACCACGGCAATGGCCACGTCCAGCACAATAAACACCAGGTTACTAAACCATTGGGTCAGCAGCACCTCCACATTTTCCACATCGCGCATAATTTTGGATTGTAACCGGCCAGATTGCATCGCCTTGTGGAAGGAGATGGAAAGCTGCTGCAATTTGCGAACAATCGTGCTGCGCAGCTGCATTTCAATGTTGCGCACCACCTTGTTGTAGTTGCGGGTAACCGTGTAGGCCGCCAGCACATTTTGCGCAATAAACACAAACCCAACCAGCAGGTTGAGCCAAAGCTCGGTGGTGGTGTGGGCGCTGGGGTTGGTGGCAATGTTGATGATGTTGGCCGTTACAATCGGCGTTACCCATACCGGCGAGCGCTGGCAGATTAAGGCCAGGGTGCTTTTGAACATCGTCCAGCCGCTGCCGCGGTAAAACCCCCGCAAAATGCGCAACGGATGGCCCACATTTTCGGAATAGGTTTTTACATACGCTTTAAATTCCTGCTGTTGGTCATCGTCCTTAAATTCGGTAGCCATGGCATACCCCTTTAAAATGTAAGTGCGCAGGGGGTACCGGCGGTAAGCGGCAGCAGCCGCTCGCCGCCGGGCCAGCGCAGGTGGCAGGTGGTATCGGTTTGCGCGGTGATGGTGGCCTGCTGTAGCTTGCCGCCGCCCCAGCGCAGCGAAACCGTGTACCCGCCCCGTGCGCAGGCCCCCTCCAGCGCGCCGTTCGGCCAGGTGGGGGGCAGGGCGGGCAGCAGGGTAAGCCCGCTTTCATCGCTTTGCAGCAGCATTTCCACCATGCCGGATACCGCCCCAAAGTTGCCATCAATCTGGAAGGGCGGGTGGGCGCAAAACAGGTTGGGGTAGGTGCCGCCGCCCGCGGCGGTTTCCACCACCGTGCTGGCCACGGCGTGTAGCTGCTGCTCCAGCAGCTTGCCGGCCCGCGCACCATCCCCCAGGCGCGCCCACTGGTTTATTTTCCAGGCAAGGCTCCAGCCGGTGCCCGCATCGCCCCGGGTGTTCAGGCTTTGGCGGCAGGCGGCGGCCAGCGCGGGCGTGTGCGCGGGGGTAATTTGGTGGCCGGGGTGCAGCGCATACAGGTGGGATAGGTGCCGGTGGTGTACCTCGGCCTCCTGCGCTTCCTCGTGCCACTCCAAAATGCGGCCATCCCGGCCAATTTGCAGCGGGCGCAAATTTTCCAGCACGGGGGTAATTTTTTGGGCAAAGGCAGTATCGCCGGTAATCTCGCAGGCATGGCGGCAGCTATTCAGCAAATCCCAGGTGATGCCCTGGGACATGGCGCTGCTTTTGGAAACACTGAGGGGCTTGCCCCCCAGCAAAAAATTATTTTCGGGCGAGGTTGCGGGGCAGAAAATCAGCTGCCCGTTTTCGTCCTTCTGCAACACCGAAAGTAAAAATTCGGCGGCCCCCTTCATCAGGGGCAGGGCCGTGTCTTTTAGGTAGGCGGTATCCAGCGTGTACTCGTAGTATTCGTACACCGTGCGGCAAAGCCAGGCGGCGCTCATCGGCCAAAAGCCGTAGCAGGCGCAGCCGGGCTGGTGTTCGCCCACCGGGTTGGCGGCCCGCCACAAATCGGTGTTGTGGTGGCAAACCCAGCCCTTGGCACCGTACAGGTTTTGGGCGGCGGCCCGCCCACTCTCGGCCAAATCCCCCACAAGGGAGATGAGCGGCTCGGCGCACGGGGCCAAATTGGCCATGTAAACGGGCCAGTAGTTCATCTCGGTGTTGATGTTCAGGGTGTAGTTGGCGCTCCACGGCGGGCGCAGCGCGGCGTTCCAAATGCCCTGCAAATTGGCGGCCTGCGTCCCCGGGCGGGAGGAGGAAAATAGCAGATACCGCCCATAGCGGAACAATAGCTCATACAGCCCACGGTCGCTGGGGTCGCTCTCAAAGCGGTGCAGCCGTTCATCGGTGGGCAGGGCGCTGTTGTGGTGGCGTGCCTCCAGGGTAAAGCGGCAGCACTGCTCCAGGGGCTGGTAATCGTCCAAATGGCGCTGGTACAGTGCGGCAAACCCCTGCCCGCACAGCTGCTGCAAATGGGTCGTGCAGGCGGCCAGGTAGCGCCGGGCAGGGTCAAACGGGTCAGCGTTATAGCCGCAAAAGCTATCGTTGGCGGCCAGCAGCACGGTTAGGGTGGTGGCGTTTTGCACGGTGATGCAGCCATCGGCCAGGGTGGCATGGCCATCGGTTACAAGGGCAATGCCAAAGCAAAAGCCAATGCCGTGCCGCCCTTCCTCATAGCGCACAGGGTCGGGGTCGTTCAGGTAGCTGGGGGCAACGTGGGTGGGGCATTCGCCCAGGTAAAGTAGCTGCCCATCCACCACTTTGGCCGCGCCGCGCAGCTGGCTGGTTAGGCGCAGCGCAGTGCTAATAGCGGGCTTATTGGCGGTAAGGTGAAAAACCAAGGCGTTATCGGGGTGGCTGGCAAAACAGCGGCGGGTAAACGCCGCGCCGCCCTGCCGGTATTCCACCCCGGCCACCCCGGTGGATAAATCGAGCGTGCGGCGGTAGCCGGTTACCGGGCCGGGGCGCAAATTTTCAAGCAATAGGTCGCCCATGGGCAGGTACCCTTCGGTAAAGCTGCCGCAAAGGTGCTCTTCCAGCATGGCCTGCGCGGCGGCATAGTCGTTTTGCAGGGCAAGGGCCGCCGCCTGGCGGTAGTACCCGGCCAAATCCGCCGGGGTTTTGTTTTTGGGGGTACCGCTCCACAGGGTATCCAAATTCAGCGCAATGCGTTCCGCATCCACGCCGCCAAACACCATGCCGCCCAAGCTGCCGTTGCCAAGGGGCAGGGCCTCGTTCCAGTTTTTTGCCGGGGCGGTATACCAAAGTTTTGTTTCCATCATAAGCCCTCAAAAAGCCGCGCTCCATACTCCATAAAAGGCTCAAGCTATGGAAGGGCGGCTTTTTCGTGTTATTGATCCAAACCAAGCGCCATAAACTGGCAGGTTTGGGCGGATTTTCGTGCCTGTAGGCACATATGGGCGCTTAAAATACCATCGTACAGCGGCGCAACCGATTGCCCGCCGTGTAAGATGCTTACAAAATTTTCGCACAGGGCCTTATCCCCGCCGTAGTGGTAAAGGGCGTTATCATCAATGTGGTACCGTGCGGTTTGCAAATCCTTGTGGTAATGCACCACACAGTCGCCGGTTACCCAGTCAAACTCCAACGTGCCGTCAAAGCCAATCAGCCGCTGCCCCCGCTTGGCGGCGGATTTGCGGGCGTAAAAGTTTTGGGTGTACACCGCGTGCATCCCATCGCTATAGCGCACCAACACGCTGGCGCTATCGTGGTTGCCGGTATCCACCGCAAAGCTGCACCCGTTGCCGCCGGGGTCCTCGTTGTGGTAATCGTTTTTCAGCACCAGGGTGCTTTCGGGGCAGGTGTGGTATTTTTCGCACCGCTCGCAGGTTAGCCCGGCGGGCATAGTGCCCTTAAATATCTGTTTCGATTCCATGGCGCAAAGCTGCACCGGCTTGCGGCCCGGCAGCAGGTAGTTGATGCAATCCAAATCGTGGGTGGCCTTTTGCAAAAACAGCCCGCCGGTAATGGCATCGTCCCGGTACCAGCTTTTGTAGTACACCCGCCCGTAGGATACATTGTTGAAGGCCTCCACGTGCTGCACTTGGCCAATCTCGCCACGGTCAATAATTTTTTTGGCCAGCTGGCACAGGTAGCTTACCCGCAGCGGGAAGGATACCAGCGCCTGGGCGGTGTAGCGCTTGCTGGCCGCGTACAGCGCTTGCAGCTGCTCGTCCGATACGGCAACCGGTTTTTCCAGCAGCATGGGCAGGTTGTACTTCATGGCTTGCAGGGCAAACGCGGTGTGGGTGTTGCAGTTGGTGGCAACCACCACGCCATCCACACTGGCGGTGGAAAGCATAGCATCCACATCGGGGTAAAAGGTGGCCTTGGCAGGGTCAAACCCCGCGCTTTTTAACCGCTGGCTTGCCCCGGCGGGGTCGCTATCCACCACCGCCGTCACCTGGGTATCCAAATCAAAGGTGTTTAGGTTGCGCAGCATCCCTTCGGCCCGTGCGCCAAAGCCAACCACCGCCAAATTTTTCATATACAGTGTCCCTTTCTGTTTGTTGAACCGTGCAAGCGGCAAACGCGCCCCTGCCGCCACCGGGCATTACCCCTTCACCGCGCCCGAGGTGATGCCGCCCATAATTTTTTCGCTTAACAGGATGAACAGCACAAAGGTTGGCGCCACCACCATCACAACGGCGGCAAATAGGGCAGACCAATTGCCCGAGTAGCGCATACCATCCACAATGGATTGCAAGCCCAGCGCCA